>CAZDDM010000038.1:0-10539 GCA_964504235.1 uncultured Gammaproteobacteria bacterium | reverse complement strand
TCAACCAAACTCGCTCAAAAATCCTAATTCCTACGTTATTATGAAAAGCTCACAACGCACAATAATAAACCATGTCAAAACAACAGGAAGATATACAATTTGACTACAAATACGGTTTCTCTATGCCCGAGAAGGCTGTGTTTAAAGCTGAGAAAGGTCTTGATGAGACGAAGGTTAGGCAGATTTCTGCGATAAAAAAGGAACCGAAGTGGATGACGGAGTTTCGGGTTAAAGCATACAAAATTTTCGGTGAAAAAAAGATGCCGTCATGGGGTCCTGATCTTTCCAAAATCCGTTTTGATGATATTTACTACTACCTGAGACCGACTGAAAATCAGGCATCTTCGTGGGAGGACTTACCGGCCGAGATTAAAGAAACATATGACCGTATCGGTGTGCCTGAAGCTGAGAAAAAGTTTTTGGCGGGAGTTTCTGCTCAGTATGAGTCTGAAGTAGTTTACGAAAGTGTAAATAAAGCATTATCAAAACAGGGAGTGATCTTCTGCGACATGGATTCTGCAGTCAGAGAACATCCGGAGATTGTGCAGGAGTACTTCGGCAAGTTGATTCCGCCGCATGATAATAAATTTGCGGCATTGAATTCAGCAGTCTGGTCGGGAGGGTCGTTTGTGTATGTACCGAAAGGTGTGAAGGTACAGCTTCCGCTTCAGGCATACTTCCGGATCAATTCCGAGCGGTTCGGTCAGTTTGAACGCACACTTATCATAGCTGAAGAAGGAAGTGATGTCCATTATATCGAAGGATGTACCGCTCCGATTTATACTTCAGACTCTTTGCACGCTGCTGTTGTTGAGATTTTTGTAAAGAAAAATGCCCATGTGAGGTATACGACAGTCCAAAACTGGAGCAAGAATGTGTACAATCTGGTTACGAAACGTACCCACTGTGCGGAAGGCGGATTTATGGAATGGGTAGACTGCAATATCGGCAGTCAGATCACGATGAAATATCCGAGTGTGTATCTGCATGGTGAGGGGGCCCGCGGTGAAGTACTTTCGATTGCGTTTGCCGGGAAAGATCAGGTGCAGGATGCCGGCGCAAAGATGCTACATTTCGCGCCGAATACATCGTCCCGTATTGTATCGAAATCAATATCAAAAGAAGGCGGAAGAACGTCTTATCGGGGACTGGTACAGGTTTCACCTGGCGCGAAAAACTCATCGGTTTTCGTGTCGTGTGATGCTCTGATTTTGGATGAAGATTCACGTTCAGATACATATCCGTTTATGAAGATTAAGGAAGATGATATTGAAATTCAGCATGAAGCAACCGTTGAGAAACTGGGAGATGAGAAATTGTTTTATCTGATGTCTCGTGGTCTTTCAAAAGCAGATGCGGAGAGTGCTTTGGTACTTGGATTTATGGAACCGGTGACGAAGGAGATTCCACTGGAGTATTCAATCGAATTAAACCGTTTGATCAGGTTAGAGATGGAAGGTAGCGTAGGGTAAGGTTGTCCTGCTAAATTTAGGGACACATTCCAGATTCTGCCCTCGCTTAATCCTCCCGTCAGTGCTCTTCAACTTCGTTGAGGTTGCTCGCTGTCGGGATCCCTCCAGCTCAGCCACCTGTTCCGATAGCAAGCTTGAATGTATAACAATTTGTTTATAGACACTAATTAATAAAAATGGAGCCTTGCAAGTCTCCGCTTGATACACTTGTTTCTTGGCAACCGGTGGGTATTCCCTTCAGGAATCCCCAAGGTAGCAGAAAAAGGGCATCTGCGCTCGACTTGCCTGACATTATTAGCAAACTACTATGAAATTTATTGATTTAACGAACACAACTGAGGATCATGTCAGAATTGATAAAATGGGTCAATATGTTGCATTTTTTCATAACCGGTCGGGGAAACTGACATTTGAAATTGCAGCATCCGGAGTGGAACTGTATATTTACGGACTGTTCACGGGGAAAAAGGCCGATCAGTTCCATATTGAAACAATCCAGCATCATACTGCACCCGGATCACTTTCTGATCTCCTTATCAAAGGAGTTTTCGAAGATGAGTCGAAATTCATTTATCAGGGACTGATTCGTCTTGAGAAATCTGCCCAGCAAAGTCATGCTTATCAGAAAAACCAGAATCTTATTTTGAATCCCGGTGTATTTGTTGACTCCCGACCGTTTTTGGAGATTCTGGCAAATGACGTTTTCTGCACACATGGATCAACTACGGGCAAATTGAACAAGGATGAAGTATTGTATGCAAGAACCCGCGGGATAAAGGAACAAGATGCGCGTGACCTGCTTGTAAAGGGATTTATTGACGAAGTGTATAATAAAATAAGAGAGAAAGTTCCGGATTTTGAAGCCGTGAGTTAACCGAAAAGAAAGAAGTTAACATTTATTATTCATCATGTTTAATCCGAAGCAGATCAGGGATGATTTTCCGATGTATTATCATAATCCAGATTTGGTTTATCTTGATTCTTCAGCAACTTCCCTAAAACCGATATCCGTGATCAATAAACTGAATGATTACTATAAAAAATACTCAGTAAACATTCACAGGGGGATATATAAACTGGCAGAAAAAGCCTCTGAGGAATATGAAGAAACAAGAAAAATTGTTTCATTATTTATAAACTCGAAATCACCAGAGGAAATTATTTTTACAAAGGGAACAACTGAAGCATTAAATCTTCTTGCCTCATCGTTAGGAGTACTCCTTGAGGAAGGAGACGAGATCGTGACTACCGTTATGGAACATCATGCCAATTTTGTTCCCTGGCAGCAGCTTGTAGAAAGGAACGGTGCCGTTTTGAAAATAATCGGTCTGAATGATCAGCATGAACTGGGGATTGTCTCATACGGTAAATCTGGGAAACCTGTCATTGACTTTCAGAATATTATCACAAAGCATTCGAAGATACTGACACTTGCCTATGTGTCAAACACGCTCGGAACAATCAACCCCGTCAAGGAAATCATCACTGCAGCAAAAAGAATTAATCCTGACATAATTACGATCGTTGATGCTGCACAAGCTGCTCCTCATCATGAGATTGATGTTCGGGATTTGGGTTGTGATTTTCTTGTTTTTTCCGGTCATAAAATGCTGGGGCCGACAGGAGTGGGCGTGCTTTGGGGAAAGAAAAAACGTCTTGAGAGCATGGAACCGTATCAATACGGAGGAGACATGATCCGGGAAGTAAAGCTTGAAGAAACAACCTTCGCTGATGTCCCTCATAAATTTGAAGCAGGTACGCCTCCGATTGCGGAGGTTATTGCTTTGAAAGAAGCGATTGCTTATCTGAAGTATTACGGTTTTGAGGCTATTGCAGAACATGAAAGAAAGCTTGCTGAAAACGCGATTTCAGCACTTAAAGAAGAATTCGGAGAAATGATCTCAATACTCGGTCCTCACGAGATGACAAGGCGTGCAGGAATTGTTTCTTTCACCCTGAACGGAATCCATCCTCACGATATTGCCCAGGTCCTTGATGAATATTCCGTCTGTGTCAGAGCAGGGCATCACTGCACGATGCCGCTTCATGATTCTCTGGGACTGGCAGCGACTGCCAGGGCGAGTTTTTATCTGTACAATAACGAAGATGATATTGACGTGTTAATTACCGGTTTGAAGAAGGCCGTTTCACTTCTGAAAAAAACTGTATGAGTATTTATGAGGAGATTATTTTGGATAATTATCAGAATCCGAGAAATAATACTCCGTTGAGTAAACCGACGTCAAAAGTTGACGTTAATAATCCGCTTTGCGGAGATAAACTTCATTTCGAGATTCATGATAAAAAAGGAATTATCGATGAAGTGGGATTTACGGGAGAAGGATGTGCCATATCGATCGCTTCGGCATCACTCCTTTCAGAGTATGCCAAAGGTAAATCAAAAAAAGAATTGAAGTCACTTAAGAAAGAAGATGTGTTAGGATTATTAGGGATAGAATTGACACCGAATAGGATGAAGTGTGCACTTCTTTCCTGGGAAGCACTTGTCAAAGCCGTTTCCCGGTAATTATTATTTTATTTCTTTTTGTTCTATGTCAGATGATCAGAAGCTGAAAAATCCGGCAAGTCCGTCGGGACCTGTCACCGTTCGTGATCTTAAGTTCCATGTAGACCGTGATTTGTGTATAGGAGCAGCTACATGCGTTGCTATCGCCCCCAACACATTTGTTATGGATTCTGAAGCAAAGGCAATCATTCTTGATTCGGCAGAGGCTGACTCAAACGACACCATTATTGATGCGGCCCGAGGTTGTCCGACTGCGGCAATTATCGTGGAAGATAAGGACGGAAATAAAATTTTTCCTCAGTAATAATACTCGTTCTTGAACATATCTTTAGAGTTGTTTTTCCGATCTAACAACGCTCGATATCATTTTTTATGCTCTGTGGGCGTGCTCATCCGATAATTATCGGATTGCGCACCTCCCAAGTCGCAAAAAAATGGTATTCTCGCTTGTTTGTCGACTCACTTTAATTTCGAATGAAACCTGATAAAAAACCGACTACAGAACATACATGCAATTGCGGTCATTGCAACTGTAATGCACGTACATGTCCTAAGTGCGGATTAAAAACAATTAAGGGCATGCCCGGTGGCCGCGACGCTACCTGCACGAACTGCGGATACAAGGATCCGTGCTGCTACGACTGAATGATTGAGTTGCAGTCCCGGTAAAAAAAAGGTAGCATGAAGTATTGGAGTATTTATCAACTTTTTGATAATTTGAATGAAATTTAATTGGAAAATCGGCGGAGAAGCAGGCTTCGGAATCATGACTTCAGGTCTGACATTCTCTAAAATTGCAACGCGCTCCGGCTATCACATTTTTGACTACACGGAATATCCTTCTCTCATCCGCGGCGGGCACAATACGTACGAAGTAGCATTCTCAGATGAAGAAATCCATTCATCAATCTGGCACGTTGATCTTCTGGTTTGTCTGAATAAAGACACCTATGATTTTCATAAGCATCGTCTGACATCGGAAAGTATGGTCATCTATGATCCGGAGATGTTTGAGATAGAGATGGATGTAAAAAAAATCCCCGTTCCGTTTAATCAGATTAGAAAAGATGAAAAGATCCAGCAGCAGATGATCAATACCGTCGCGGTAGCTGCCAGTGTGGCGCTTCTTGGGGGAGATCTCAAACTTCTTGAGGACATGATACATGAAGCATTTGACCGCAAAGGTGATGAAGTCGTGAACTTCAATCTCAGACTTGCGCAAATCGGGCATGATTATATCATCAAAGGACCGATCCAGTCATTGGATGTTTTGAAACGCCATGATAATTCTCCGAAAAAGATGGTAATGACAGGGAACGAAATGTTTTCACTGGCCTGTATTCCCGCTGACTGCCGTCATTATGCTTCATATCCCATGACACCCGCTTCATCGATTTTATCTATCCTTGCTGCATGGCAGTATGACAACGGTATGGTGGTTCGCCATCCTGAAGATGAAATAGCCGTCATAAATTCTGCGCTCGGATCAGCGTATGCGGGAGTCAGATCTTCGGTCGGTACGTCCGGAGGAGGGTTTGCTTTGATGGTAGAATCTTTGTCATATGCCGGAGTTGCGGAGATTCCAGTTGTCGTATTCCTATCCATGCGTCCTGGACCGGCTACCGGTCTTCCGACCTGGACCGAACAGGGAGATCTGCTGTTTGCCGTTCATGCCGGACACGGGGAATTCCCCAAAATTGTTTTGGCACCCGGAGATATTGATGAAATGGCAGAGCTTACACTGAAAGCATATGATCTTGCTGATATTTATCAGGTTCCCGTTATTGTGCTTTCGGATAAGTATCTTTCCGAATCACATAAAGATGTGGATAAAGAAACAATTGACAAAATGTTTGCGGATTATGTCCCAGACAGGGGTAAAATTGTTACTGAAACTCAGATGAGTCCGTATTTGAGATATAAAGATGCGGAAGACGGTATATCGGAAATGCTGATTCCGGGCAAGGAAGGAATTTATTATCAGGCAAATTCCTATGAACATATTGAAGATTCCCATACGACTGAGGATGACAAAGCGCGTATTGTTCAGGTGGATAAACGAAACAGAAAATACGGCACATATTTTAAAAATCATTTTGTTTTACCGACATTTTACGGTGATCCGGAAGCTGACACGATTTTCGTTTCATGGGGCAGTATGAAAGGACCTGTTTTGGATGCAATGAGACTGCTTGCCGATGAGACAAAAAAAGGATATGGCTTTGTCCATTTCACGCATATGTATCCTTTGGATGAAAGATCCTTACATGAATTTTTTGCCGGTAAAAAAGCACAGAGGCATATTCTTGTAGAAAACAATTCTCATGCACAGTTCGGACAGTTATTGAGACAACAGACGGGAATTACCTTTGAGGAACAATTGCTGAAATATGACGGCAGACCTTTTTGGCCGGAAGAAATCAGAGATTATGTACTCGGGATCAAAAGAGAAGCTGTTAGCGTAACCGGAACTGAAGAATCCGTGCTCGCAAAACTTGAGGAGCAAATGTAATTATGAGTTATAGGAAATACTATGTCTAATGTACAGTTTGATGCATATACCCCAACCTGGTGTCCCGGATGCGGAGACTGGGGAATTCGTGTCGGAATAAAAACCGCGCTGCAGCAGCTCGGATTTGATGCATCGAAGGTATTTCTTTCTTTTGATATCGGGTGTTCCGGAAACATGAATGACTTTTTGAATGGATATGCCATGCACGGACTACACGGACGGGCGATTGCATCGGCAATCGGTATGAAAGTCGCAAGACCCGATATGCCGGTCATTGCCATTGGAGGCGACGGCGGATTGTACGGAGAAGGAGGAAATCATTTCCTGCATGCATGTCGGGGCAACCATGATATTACCGTCATCGTACATGACAATATGGTATACGGTTTGACGACGGGACAGGTCGCACCTACTGCGGAGAAAGGTTTCAAGTCAAAATCGACTCCTCACGGAATCATCGAGCAGTGCGTGAACCCTCTGGCACTTGCTATCACGCAAGGAGCCACGTTTGTCTCACAGGGGTTTGCTGGTGATGCACGTCTGGTGATTGATCTGATCAAACAAGCGGTTTCACACAAGGGATTTTCGCTGGTCAATAT
This sequence comes from uncultured Gammaproteobacteria bacterium, assembly GCA_964504235.1. Lineage (GTDB taxonomy): Bacteria > Patescibacteriota > Microgenomatia > UBA1406 > GWC2-37-13 > UBA1450. The sequence goes on along the minus strand of CAZDDM010000038.1, from coordinate 3,429 downwards.
TCTTCAGCCGTGTGTGACATTTAACAAGGTGAATACCTATCAGTATTATTTGGAGAAGACATACAAGCTTGACGAAACATACGATCCGACAAATGCTTCCGAAGCGGTGAATAAAAGTATGGAAGTTCTAGAGGAAAAGTTTCCGCTGGGAGTTCTCTACAAATCTGAACGCCCTGCATACCATGAGCAGATACCGCAGCTGACTGAATCGCTGACCCATAGACAAAGGTTCACGGATTTTGAAAAATTCGGGAACGAATTCGTGTAATCTCCCTTATAAATCTTCATTTTTCTGGTATCATTTTCTAGGAAAGTTGACATTTAGCAATCAATAATCTATACTGCTAATATTCCAAAAAAATTACAAACTTTTTTACGCAAAAAACATACGAATATGTTAGAAATACAAAAGAAAAAAACAGAAAATTATCCTATTATAGCAATCCGTGACGGTATCGTATTCCCTTCGGCAGAAAATGTCCTTGTCTTCGGCCGCGACAAGAGTGTAGAGGCCATGAAAAAGGCGATGGATGACAGCAAAAAAGTCGTTCTTGTCATGCAGAGAAAGATGGAAATTGATGATCCTTCCACTGAAGATTTGTATGATATCGGAGTCATTGCTCAGATTGACAAAGTGGCAACGGGCGACAAAGGTCAGATCAATGCCTTGGTCAAAGGTCTGCAAAAAGTAAAAGTCGAGAAATTCACCCAATCCGTGCCGTATTTTATGGGAGATATCAGTGTCATTGAAGATGAAGCAACGGAAAGCGAGGAAGTACTTGCGGTAGTAAAATACATTTCAAGTCAGATTAAAAAAGCAATCAATCTCGGGAAGACAATTGATTTCGTATTCTTGATGAATATTCTCAATATTCAGTCTTCACTGAATTTTTCCAATCAGGTCGCGATGGTACTTGATATCAAAACTTCAGAACGGCAGAAACTTCTTGAGGAAACGGTACTGAAAAAAAGACTTGAAATGGAAGTTGAGTTTATCAACAAAGAAATCAAAGTTCTTGAACTTGAACACAACATCTCCAACAAGACTCAGAAGAAGTTTGAGAAAAATATGCGCGACACTTTCCTTCGGGAAAAAATGAAGACAATAGAAGAAGAACTTGGCGATAAAAGCGACAATCAGGAAGTTGATGAATACAAACGTAAAATCAAAGAGGCAGAAATGCCGAGAGAAGTCCGTGAGAAGGCAATGAAAGAATTGAAAAAACTTTCGCAGATGTCTCAATTTAATCCGGAAGCATCCTATATCAGATCATATCTTGATTGGCTGGTGGAAATTCCTTGGAAACGCGCTTCAGAGCAGAATATTGATCTCAAAATTGCGGAAAAAATTCTTGATGAAGACCATTTCGGTTTGAAAAAAGTAAAGGAGAGAATCCTGGAGTTTTTGGCCGTAATGAAGCTTGAGAAAATGGAGGAGGATGAGAAAAAAGCGAAATCAAAAGAAAAGGAAGAAGATAAACTTACCGTACACAAGAAAGAAAGTCAGCCGTCAATTCTCTGTTTTGTCGGACCGCCGGGTGTCGGAAAAACATCTCTCGGCCGTTCTATTGCACGTGCGCTCGGACGTGAGTTTGTCAAAATCTCACTGGGAGGGATTCGTGACGAAGCGGAAATCCGCGGTCACAGAAGGACGTATGTCGGCGCTTTGCCCGGGCGTATGATTCAGGGAATCAAGCAGGCAGGGACGAACAATCCGGTCTTTATGCTTGATGAAATCGATAAGATCGGTCGTGATTACCGGGGTGACCCTTCGGCAGCACTTCTTGAAGCTCTTGATCCCGAACAGAATCACTCGTTCTCCGATCATTATCTTGAGGTACCGTTTGATCTCTCTGATGTATTTTTCATCACGACAGCCAACATACTGGATACAATCCCTGAAGCTCTTCGTGACAGATTGGAGATTATTCATTTCGCGGGATATACCGAAGACGAGAAGTTCAGTATTGCCAAGAATTATCTTATTCCGAAGCAGAGAGGTGCCCATCATATTCCTGAAAAAAAGGTAGCGGTCACTGACTCAGGGCTTGAGATGATCGTCAGAAGATATACACGGGAAGCAGGAGTACGTGAGTTGGAAAGACAAATTGCAACCGTTTTCAGAAAGATTGCCCGAAAGATTGTTGAAAACAAAACAAATAATAAAAAAGTATCAGTCGGTAAAAACGACATTCAGGAATATCTCGGTCCGTACAAATATTCTTCTCAGATGATCGAAGAGAAGGATACTGTCGGTATTACAACCGGCCTTGCATGGACACAGGCAGGAGGAGATATTCTTTTCATCGAAGTTTCGACAATGCCCGGGAAGGGAAGCCTCACCCTCACCGGAAATCTAGGTGACGTGATGAAGGAATCCTGTCAAGCGGCGCTTACTTATATTCGTGCCCGATGGGATACATTCAAAGTTGACAGAAAGTTCTTTTCAGAAACAGATGTCCATGTACACGTGCCTGAAGGAGCTGTCCCGAAAGACGGACCGTCTGCAGGTGTCGCCATTGTGACCTCAATTGTTTCGGCTCTGACCGGAATTCCGGTCAAACGCGATGTAGCAATGACCGGAGAGATCACCCTTCGCGGTCGTGTGACGGAGATCGGGGGTTTGAAAGAAAAGGTTATTGCCGCACACCGTGCACAGATTAAGACAGTCATTGTTCCGGAAGAAAATAAGAAAGATCTTGTTGATATCCCGGCAAAGGTAAAAAAAGATCTGCATTTCGTATTTGCAAAGAAAATCGATGACGTTTTGCAGGAAGCACTTGTTTTTCCGAACAAGAAGAAAGAATTTCCTGAACACGCACATCTTTCGCTACCGAAAGAAGAAAAAGTAAACTAATTGTCCGTTGCTTTCGTCTTGTGATAATAGACGAAAGCAATAACAATCAGTAGTACAAAAATGAGTATTGCTCCGATATAAATGTAACTCACATCATTAAACTTATTTTTTTCAGCAGCGGGAGTCGGAGAAACGGAAGGTGTTATCACCACATTCGCCAGTTCAGTCTCCGTAATATTATTCTTCTCAGCAAGGTCACTTCTTATATCCATAAAAGGTATGATTGCCGAATCCTCACTTTCTCCTATCTGCTGTCTTGAAACCCCCTCATCATACCGGACAAGGGCAACAGTATCCGAAATAAGGAACACATCACCTGCCTTGGCATAAAAGGATTCCTGTCCCTTATAGTCGAGCCGAATAAGGTCGTAATTATTCATATCGGGAGATTGAGTGACAGTCTGGACGATATATCCTTTAGCAAGAAGAGCAGCAAGCTGGTTGGAATCGACAACTGCTATCATGACATTAATTCCCGTTTCAGGGTTTTCTTCAAAGAAAAAAATGTTACTGCTGTTTTTGACCAGCATTACCTGATCTGCTTCTGACTGGTACTGAATGATAGTTAAATA
>CAZDDM010000037.1:0-10693 GCA_964504235.1 uncultured Gammaproteobacteria bacterium | reverse complement strand
CTGATTGACGCCTTCGATGCGGTACTCAACAGGATCTTCAATCGTTGTAATGTTTTTTGATCGAGTATTTAAGACTTTTAAAATGGCATAAATGGATGTAGATTTTCCTGATCCCGTCGGACCGGTTGCCAAAATCATGCCGTAAGATTTTGTATATGCCCGGCTGACTTTCTCCAGATCTTCATCGCTCATGCCAAGATCAGTCAGGGTAATCGACCTGTTTTGGGTGGAAAGCAAGCGGAGTACTGATTTCTCACCGTTTACGATCGGGATGATTGAGACGCGAAGATCAAGATAACTGTCTTCAATCTCGAATCTCATCTTTCCGTCCTGCGGGCTCATGTGCTCGTCTGTACGAAGTTGTGACAGGACCTTTATGCGGGTAATGATTCGTTCATGCAGATATTTCGGATACGTCACCACGTCATGTAAAATTCCGTCAATACGGTATCTGACAAGAGCATTTTCCTCCTGAGGTTCGATATGAATATCTGAGACTTTGTCATAAAAAGCCGTTTCAAGAATAAGATCAACGATTTTTGAAACGGAAACATCATGGCTTGATTTTTTTTCTTTCGCATCTCCGAGGAGTTTGTCAAATGCCTTCTGAAGATCCTTTTTAAAAATATAAAAGGTATTCAAAATATCCCGTTCCGTGGCAAGGTGAGGAATTATTTTTGCCTGAGTTTTATGAGAAACCATGTCAATGATTTCTTTGTCACGCGGATCTGCCATGGCAAGTTTGATACCTGATTGATCCCGTGCAAAAGCGATAACCTTTTTCTTTCGGGCGATTTTTTCCGGCACGATATGAAACACATCTTCAGGAATTGAGATCTTGGCAAGAGAAACAAACGGTATCTTCAGATGATTGGCGATTGTGATTCCGAGCTTTTCATCCGAAATGATGTTCATCTGAAGAAGCGCATCGGGAAAATCCGTATGAGCGTCCTTGGTATATTGCTCAACCAGTTTTATTTTTGCATCGTCAAGAATATTTATTGATTTGAGAAGCTCTTTCAGCTCTTCTTCTTTGAGAAGCATAGGTGATTATAGTTTTGATACCTGTTCGATTTTGGCGACCAGAGCATCAAAGTCAAAAAAACTTTTATTTACATATCCTTTCGCACCGAGTTCCATGGCATGCTGTACATCTTTTTCCTGTCCCAGTGTCGAGAAAATCAAAACGGGAATATTCTTCAGGGACGGTTCCTGTGACATTTCAGTCAACACTTCAAAACCGTCTTTCTGCGGCATAATAAGATCCAGAATAAGGATATCCGGTTTTTTTTCGTGCAGTTTGGCCATCGCATCAGTCCCGTCTACCGCTACACTCACTTCATAGCCTTTTGCCGTTAGCTGTGACTGATAAAATTTTTGGAAAAAAGTGTCGTCATCTGCGAGCAGTATATACATCCGTTATTTCGAAATTAGTAATATTAATTAGTGCACAGTTATCCCTGTCTGATTTTCAATTTTTGAGATGTGTGAGGATAAATCCAGTTCCCCCTGACCGTCTCGTACGTTGGCAAGGGAGGTATCCATCGCATCCAGTGTTTCATTCAATATTCCACTAAGTTCAGCGTCAGGATCAATAGAGCCTTCTTTCATGCCCAGAAAAAGAGCCTCAAGAACACGGCCGCAAAGCCCTAATTGTGCGTAGCCCATTACGAGACTCTGGCTTTTTAGGGAGTGTGCTGCCCGATGTACTTCAGCCAGAGTGTTTTTATCATGGGGATCGGCATTCAGGGATTCGAGTCCTTTTTGAATAGTTGAGAGCAGTTCCTGTGATGTCTGCAGATACAGTTTTTTATATTCATGTAAATCTATCGCCATAGTTTCAGTATAAGTCAGAAGAAGATACGTGACAAGTGAGATAAAAAGGTATAATAATCAATATGTCCGGCAAAAAAAACAAGAAAAAGCAATACTCAAATGATTCGCTCATGAGCTGGTTTACGCATATTACATTGGCGATTACCTATGGGCTTTTGTTTATGTTTCTTATTGCGAATATTCTTTACTCGCAGATTATGCCCGAAGAGTATTTTCAACTGCTTCAAGGCAAAGACGATGCATTTGTGTCGATTATAAAGCGGGGCAAAGAAACCTCTTTTTTTGACTCCCTTCTTCCCGAAAACAAGAATACAATAGCCGCAAAAGAAGCCGATATTTTTGCCGATACGCACCTGCGAAAAGAGCAAATAAAACTTCTCAAGGAAACACTCGCACGAAATCCGGAATCACGGGATGTCTTGTATGCATTGCATCTTTTGTATAAAAGTGAAGGGCAGATAGATGAAGCCTCACAATACCTGGAGCAGGCACGTCAGATAGATCCTTCCGTCGGTCAGGAAACTCCGTAACTGTTTTTCTTATACTTTTCTTCAGTCTTCGCGTGTTTTTGTCGGATGTGAAGAGAATACAGAACAACGCCAATTACAGAAAAGATCAAACTCATCCAAAGCAGTATATCCGGGTAAAACATACGATTCATTATCCTGCCAGTACATTCACCGTACTTGCAAGGTAATTAAAAATGAGAAATAAACCGAGCGAACCGAATAGCAATAATTGTTTCTGTTCTACAGTAAGTGACATATCGTTACTATATGTTTCTTACGGCAAGACGCGGTAAATAATATGTAAATTAGCTGTAAAAGTCTTTTAGGCCATAGGCCCCGGCTCCCTCGCATATAGCAGGGCGAGATTACGAGACCGGAACTAGTATTGATCCCAATAATAGTTATACAATTACATATATTAAAATTCAAGGACATTGATATGTTGGTAAAATCTGAGGCTTAGAAAAGCCTTAATAATGGAGGATGAGTAAGAGAGGAGGATTAATAGCCGCTTATTACGCAAGTGCCGTTCTCAAGTGCTTCAGCCAGAGGGTTCTCAACTACTTTGCCGTCCAGAGTATATTCTGTTGTCACTTCGGTACCCTCCATATGAATACTTGTCTCTGACAGCTCAGCCGCTGCTTCGTCAAGATAAAACTGTGCGACAGCACGCCGTTCGTATTCCGTGTATCGGCATTCCATCTTCCCGCCGTTTGGCATTTGTTCCACATAAAGGCATTTACCGTCAGTTTCTCCTGCAATTTCCCGTTCCATTGTCTCTCCCGTCAACGGATGTTCGAACGTTCCTTTATATTGAGAACAGGTGCTTAAATGCTCTTCAAAAGTGGCTCCGGACGGTTCTGAAGACGGTTGATCTGAAGGCGAACTATCACTTGAAGGTGCTGATGACTCTGTTTGAGTCTGTTGGGTTGCTGCCTCCGGTGTTTGGTTCGGAACAGAGGTATTTTTCCGTAATAGATAGAAAGTCCCTCCCGCGATCATCACGAGGACAAGAACGGCAGGAAGAATGAATTTTGCATATTTCTGTAAAGAAAAAGCAGGAGACTTGGGAAGGGGAGGAAGCGTGAGAAAATAATTGTCAATTTCCTGTTCCTGCCATCCGCTTGATAAAAGTGCCTGTTTAATCTGTTCCCGACTGAAACCTTTCCGGAGTTGGGACGTGACATAATCATGCATTTGCTGTGACATGATTTCATTATAGTAAGAGAGAATGCGGAAAGTAAAGGAGTGCCTGGTGGACTCGAGGGGACTTGAACCCCTGACCTTCGCGCTGCCAGCGCGACGTTCTAGCCAACTGAACTACGAGCCCGTGAGTGAAGATATTGTAACACAAAAGCCTCCGTACTAACTCACAAAATATCCCTGTATAAAAAAAGTGAAAAGTATTAAATGGAGTATCATAAAGAGAATAAATAAAATGATTTGTATCCGTTTATGCTTTATCTCACCCAGTACGATAAAAAAGGAAAGGGAAGTGAGAACATAGCGCGGAAGTGAGGTAAATGTTCCGGTAAATGTCGGAAGAAGAAGATTTACAAACGAAAACAAATTCAGCCCCAGCCGAACCAAGAGATGCTTGTATTCTTTCCGATAAATTCTCAAAAGATCGTAGCTTAAAATGATTAAAACGAGCAAAAACACTGCAAATTCAACCGCTGCAATAAAGTACTGAAAGTTCATCTGTGCCGTCAAAAAGATTTTGATATATCGAAACATCACCTGAGGAAATAGTATCAGATCCGTCTGGCGGCCGGTCTGAAAATCAGGCAAGTTATTAAAGAATCGTATCGGATCACCGGTTGTTTGCCAAAGAAATATGCTGTAGATAAGAAAGCCGATCGGAGCACCCAAAAGCGGAAGTATCGGTTTCAAGTTTTTCATTATTTTTTGGATAAGAATTTTCGGAGAGTAACCGAATAATCCGTAAGCGGTAAGTGCCTCAAAAAACAGAGGGATTACCAGAAATATGCCTACAAAACGGGTAAGTGCGGCAAGTGCGGACAAGATAAAAGTAAAAAAGTACTTCTTTTTATGCATAGAGTAGAGGGAACTCACAAGAAGCAGCAGGAAAAGACTTTCGGTGTAGACGCCGAGCAGGTAAAAAGAAGTAGGGAACAACAAAAATGCAGCAAAAATTTTGTACCTATTGTTGTTTTTGACACCCAAAGCAGTCAGGTATTTATTTAAAACAAACAATATCCCTACGAATGAGCAAAGAGATATCAGCATGCCGGCAAGAACCGGCTGGAGAGCAATACTTCCGACAGCGATCATAATCGGGTACAAAGGGAAAAAAGCATGTGTCAGCGGCAGATACCCGGACTTTGCAATTTTCAGATAAATTGTCCCGTCAAAGTTGGCAAATGAATAAAGAAAATGAGGCAGGCCGGATTTCTGCAGGTCATCAAGATAGGGAAAAGCTGATTGCGGAAGAAAACGGGGAGCAAGGAAACTGATACAAAGATGGCTGATGACGAATACGAAAGCGATAAAAAAAAGGTGTGTGCGTTTCATAACGGCAGGACGGTTATTATTTTTCCTCTACCAGAAAGTATTCTTCCTTCGGTCCTTCTTCCATTGTACCAATCATACGGCTTATATCTTTCATCTGTGACTTGTGCTCATACAGTGCCTTCCGCTTCAGTTCCCAGACGGGTGAGATATCAACAATCAGGTCAATGTCATCACGGTTGTATCCGTGCGGGACATAGATAAAGTAATCCCGCAGCTGATCAGTTTGATCTTTCAGTATTGTGTAGGAGAGGAGCTTCTTTGTGTAATCAACTTTATGAAAAACATAATGTGTGATCAGTGACATGGCGACATGATCCAGGTGTCCCGATACGCCGCGGTTTTCATAGGTGAGAAGTATCTCCGGCTTGATGGTATCAATGATATCCCGAATGTCCTGTGCGATGGCATGGTATTTGTTGTTCGACAATGTGCCGTCCTTGTAATCCAGAAAGTAGACTTCCTCGACCCCAAGGGTATCTGCAGAACGCCTGAGTTCCTGCTCCCTCAAATCTCCGATATTTACATGGTCATCACCTGAGTGATTTTCGCCGGCATCACCGCGTGTGGCACAGATGATATACACGTCATGTGTTTGGGTATATATTGCAAGTGTCCCGGCCGGACCGAATGCTTCATCGTCGGGATGAGCGAAAATTGCAACGAGCGAAGGTTTATTCATATGTGAATTATACTGCAATCATCTGAAAATATTAACGCTATGGGCTTATTACTTGATATAATAGTGTGTATTGGAAATAAATATCAATAATTATGACATCGGACGAAAAAATTATATCTATACTATCAGAGATTCGTGATTTGCAATCACAGCAAGTGAATGCACATGCTGAGTTCCTGAAAAAGACAGAAGAAAAATATGATGCGTATTTGGGGAAATCACGGGAACAGTATTCGGGATATCTGAAAAAAGTCAGAAATCTCCTGGTAGGATTCGTCGTTGTCGTTATTTTGTTGCTTTTTATATTTCCGGTAGTATTATCTTTTATGGAGTGATCTTCGGGGTGTAGTTCAGATGGCTAGAACGTCCGGCTGGGGGCCGGGAGGTCGCAGGTTCAAGTCCTGTCACCCCGACATTACAATATGCTTGACGATTATCAACGATGATTGAAGCACTTCATGCAATTATTCCGTTCATCAATTCGAGAGATTATAACGGACAAGAAGAGTCAGTATTTAGCAAAGGAAGATGGGGATTTCGGTATGATCCTAAACAGAGGGAAGGCTGGAGCCGTGTCGGTGATGACTATCGCCGAATGATAGAAGGCAATCAGCAGAATTTTTGGGATTATCTGCAAACGCAATCACCCGCTGAACAGTATGCAGTACTGGAACTCATCAGTCAGCCTGCATTCGGAAGTCAGAATAACGGAGATGTAAAACCGCAAGTTGAACCAAAACAGGTAGGATCACTGTACGCAGATTTGATCCGCTCTCATTTCCGTATTCCTTCCGGTTCTCCGGAGAAGATTCAAGAAGCAGAACAAAGAAAAACTGAATTTTTTGAAAACGCATGGCGGCTGACAATTCCCCAAACTGCATTAATGTTTACGGTGCTGAAGATTACACCAGATCTATCCGCCTCAGTATTTACTGAAGATGTAATTCCATACGTTCAAGGCATTGTTCATCAGATGGGAGAACAGGCAAAGCGAAATTTAGGAGACCAAACAATAAATCAGCTTGAACGATTGGGAATCTTTTGCAAACTTGAAGAAGATTTCAGATAGAATCTGCTCAGCGCGGTCTTGCCGGGATAGGCTGTAATGGAAGCTGCTTTTGAAGTTCTGCCTCGATTTCATATATGTTGATATCTTTCACTCTCAGATACTCCTGATACTCAGACAGATTAAAGGATCGGATATCAATTCCGTTCGCATATTTATCCTGAAGCTGCTTGATCCTGTATGTGATAAACGACATATAATTATGTTCTTGTACAGTATTTTTTCTGTAGAAATTGTCAACGAGCATCTCATATGCCTGAGCATCTGACGATGTATTGTATGCGATATATTGATAATCAGGACCGTTTCCTACATGCGCCGGCCGGACATGAGCAATAAGATAATCGAAATTAGCGACATTTATCCCGATGAGAAGAGCAGCCGTCCAGAGAATTATTCCCCGGACAAAAAGGTTTTTTTTCAGATTTTTAAGGTACACATAAGCAAAACTGATATAGATAACTGCGAGCCACAGAACCGCAGAGAAGCCGTACAGCCGCTTCTGAGTAAATCCGAACAGACTGCTGTAATCAAATACGCTTTTGAATGCCATGCCCGTGAGAAACAGTCCCTCAGTAAGCAGGATAGAACTGAGCATCCGGTCCCGTTTTTTCCCGGCTTCATCATTGTAAATCAGGAAAAATATGATGACGGATACAACTGCAAGCTGTCCGAATACCTCACGTGTCTGCTGAGAATTGGTATATCCCATTTCCTGCAGCAATTCCGTACCGGCGGTGTACAGCTGGATTTGAGTTATAAAGAAAACAATAATGACAAAAGCAACGGTTACTTTCGGCAAAAACAGACGGAGTTTAGTAAGGGGGAAGGATAGAGACGGGATAGAGATGCCATCTTTTAAAAATGAATAGAGCCGGGGCAGAAGGGCAAAAAGAATGAGAAAGAATATAAATCGGGCGATATGAAGCGGGATGTTGTCACCGAACAGATACTCAAGAATATTCCCGATACGAAGGTATGAGATCACGTTCTGCACCAATGAGTCGAAGAACGGATTTGCGGATGCAAGAATGGGAATAATGATAAGGAGAAGGACGATTGTTATGGCAATCGAAAGCAGGTGTTCAAAGGAAGAAAAAAGTTTCGTAACTCCTGAACTGATCTTACTTCCTGAATACTGTTCGTAATTCGGTTTTTGTTTTATAGTTTCAAGAAGAAGCCTAAGCGGGAGGAGCATGCTGTTTAGAAAAGCAAAGTCTTTTGACCGGGCAGCAAGGATACTTCCCAAAAAGAAGGACGCTACGATATTGAGAAATATCAGAAGAGGATTTGTCCTTAATACAATAAAAAGACTGAGGATTAAAAGAGAAAGGTACAATGCCGTGTCATATTTCGTTTTGTCTTTTCTGACAACATAGATCATTGTTGCGAGACTTGAGAGAGATACGGCAATCCCAAGATATGAAAAACCGGATTTCAGAATGACAAAAACGGGAGCGAGAACGCTGATAATAATCGGAAGAAAATATACGAGCCGTTTAAGTGAAAAACGAGTGCTCATAGGTATAGTATACCATTTTCATTATTCCGACTGGGGTCCGGTCAGTTTTCCGGGCAGAGATATATTCATCACAAGTCCCACTTGTGGAGTATCCGGATATACTTCGTTCTTGAGAGATATATTCCCGTGAAAATGATCTCGGACAATCTCGTTTACGATTGCAAGGCCGGCACCCGTACCGCCTTTTCGTCGTGTTTCTCCGCGTTGAAGTGCTTTGTGGGTATCTGACCCTTCAGGAACCTCAAGAAGATCATCGGGCATTCCGCCGATGTTGTCTCTGATCTGGATAATGACATGTCCGTCTTTATCGGGATCCGGCAGTACCCGAATCATTGATTTGACATCCTTTAGCCCTTTTTCCTTTGCAATCTGCTTGATATTATTGAGCGGATTGGCAAGCACACCCAGAAGATAGTCAAAATCTCCTTCAAGTTCAAACGGAGTATGGTAATCAATATCATAGGTAAAGCGGTCGCTTTCCAGGACGGATAAAGTTCTGAAAACTGCCGCAATGAATCGGTTTGCATATTGTCCCTGAATAGGTTTGATATCGGCGGTATCAGTTGTCTGTTTGTAAATGCGGTCCATGATATGGAGAGGCCATTGGATCATGTACGGATTGCCGTAATATCCGAGCATTTCATACATCTCTTTATCGGTTGTAATTGCCCCGACAAAACCGCCGAGGATATCACTAGCCAAGTCATGGCGGAGGTCCGTCTGAAGTTCAACAAGCCGTACTTCTTCAGGAGTGAGTGCTGACATATCTTCAGGTTTAACGCATAAATTGCGAAGATGATCGAATCGATTATCTTTCCATTGGAAAAATCCCACTTCCGCCATCTCAAGCTGTGTGCTGTCGTAGGGTTGATAGGACGAAGTAATATCTTCAGGAGAAAGCTCCCGCGGTGAATGGAGAGTTTTGCCTTCAGCATCACGGGCAGGGGGAAGCTGGTCGATTACCATTCTGTAATAATCCTGTATGGTGGCTTGAAGGGATTCGGGGAACTCAGCTTTTCGGTCCCGTTCGACGACGGGGAAAAGAGGTTCTTCGTGTGTAGGTGTAAGTGATGCAGGGTACAGAGACTCCTGTTTACCTTGATCTGTCATATATGATTATTCTATCTCTTTTCGGACAACAATTTCAAACTCTTTAAATCCGTTTCTCAAATACCCGTTTATACCCTCATCGTGACCTTTCAGGATCGGTGCATGGAGAGATGTGACCTGTTTTGACTTTGCGTACTCTTCAGCTCTTCCCAGCAGTTCTTTGATAATACCCTGATCCTTGTATTCCTGCATGACGATCAGATCGGAAATGAGTGCAAACTTCCTTGCTTTTCTGAAATGTTTTTTGTCTTCTTCGATATAAACGGAAACCATCCCAACTATATTTCCGTCAATTTCTACGACGAATATTTTTCCCCGTCCAGCTTCACAGACTTCAAGCAAGTGCTCGAGATATTCGTGGGCAATTTTTATTCCTTCCAGTCTGTGAGGGTCCATTATCCGTTCAAAATCCTGAAGCTCAATAAGACATTGTTTAATGCCGTCAACATCGTGGTTTGTGTATTCTCGTATGATATGTGCCATAAAAAGAGTATACAGGATTTGAGGCGGGAAATTGACAACAGGACGGGGGATATATATAGTTAATGTATGTTCGGGATCAGCAATCGTCTTACTCTATCAGCCTTTATCGGTTTTATCCTTGTGAGCGGGGTATTCATTACCTTTCAAGTTGCAAAAACGAATTCAATGTTTTGCAAATATAAAGATCCGTATATATGCGGATTTTTTTCCCATATCACAGGAGGATCTCTCAAGAAATTACAGGGAGAATATGCCGAGTCACATCAAAATATTCAGGTATATCATGCTGACTGGAAACTCTCAGGAGACGAGCAGGAAATGCTTTATAAAGATGATGTCTCAGAACAAATGCATGTGATTATGGTTGATGATAAGGTATATCTGAAAGATTATTCAGACGGACGCTGGTGGGAACAATCCATTGAAACTCTGGAAGAGTATGAAACAAAGCTGCCGTTTGAGCCGTCAGTATTTATCGGAAATCTCAAATCATATTTTGAAAATGAGGACAACAATATCTATTTTATCCAGGAGGATGTATGCGGGGCAGACAGTTGCAGGAAATATGCATTATCATTACGGGAAAACGATGTAAAAAAGGTTTATTTTTATATATCAGAAAAAGACTCAACTCTGAAAAAAGTTCAGGTTCAAACCGATTCGCTTCATCAGGAACTGAGTATCCTGAATCGGGAGCCGAAGATAGAAAAACCGGAACATGATGTAAAAGTAGCAAAAGCAGGTGAAAATATTTTTGTTGAAAACTTTCTCCAGCGCACACAGCAGTCCAGAAAGACCCCTGACTACGTAAAAGAGTTCGAACAGATCCGGTTGCAGGAAGAAGATATTGATCTTTTGGGGCTCCCGGAATACGTCAACGATGAAGTAACAGATTCTGCTCGCTAATACTTACCTTCTTTTTACTCATTTTTGCCCTGCGATTCATTACCTAT
>CAZDDM010000036.1:0-10785 GCA_964504235.1 uncultured Gammaproteobacteria bacterium | reverse complement strand
CCATGAACTCAAAACCCCTCTTACCAGTATAAAACTATATACCGATATTATTGAACGCAAAATGAAACACTATCATGACCGGGAAATTCAGAAGATTATCGATAAAAATCAGGAACAAATCAGGAGGCTTCAGATTCTGGTCGACGACCTTCTGGATGTTTCAAGGATCCAGACCGGGAAACTGACTTTTCAAAAGGAATCATTTGACATACACTCTGTCATCAAGGATACCATTGAACTGACCAAAGAAGCCGCAGCCCATCATCCGATCATATATAATCGTAGCAAACCCGTTCTTGTGTATGCGGATAAATTCAGAATTTATCAGGTTCTGACTAACCTTATTACCAATGCCGTCAAATACTCACCCAAAAACAGTGAGATCATCATCGGGACGGAGGTATCGGATAATCAGGTCATTCTAACCGTGCAGGATTCAGGTATCGGCATACCCGAATCAGAACATGAAAAAATCTTTGAGCGTCTCTACCAGGTTTTTGAATCAGCCGATCAGAAATCACCCGGATTCGGGATGGGATTATTTATTTCAAAGGAAATAATTAGAAAGCACAAAGGAAAAATATGGGTGGAAAGCGAACCCGGGAAAGGTTCTACCTTCTATATCTCGCTTCCTCTTGCGAAGAAACCGTCATAACAGTGATAGAATGATCGGTCTGATCTCAGGGTGACAGGCAATTAGGCTATACCGTTTCTTTCTGTCGGACAAATCAAGTTCAATTTCGTTTCCTTTCCAGTCAAACACCACCCCTCCTGCCTCCTCAATGATGATTTTTCCGGCCGATATATCCCATATAAACGGTCCTTTATCAACCGATGTTCCGATCTCATTTCCGGCTACTTTTGCAAGATCGAGAGCTACTGCTCCAAAAGCACGTACTCCTCTATACGAAGGCATCAACTTTTCAATAAGCGGCAACTGATCGGCATTCCGCATCGTCTCGCCGAAGTTGGTGCTCATCATCAGATTCTTGGTATCAAGGCGTTTCATGTTTAGAGATACGTTCTTTCCTCCTATCACAACCATTGCCCCTCTTCCTTTTTCCGCAAAGTACAGTTCATCATGGACAGGTCTGTAAATCAATCCTGCCTGAAGTTCTCCTTTGTGAAAATAGGCCAGAGAACTGCAAAAATAATCTATTCCGGATGCGAAGTTTGAAGTCCCGTCGATCGGATCAATCACAAAATGATGCTTCCCTTCCGTATTCAGATCCTCTTCACCGATAAACCCGATATCTTCCTCATTGATCCCCTTCGATTTTTTCATTTCACGTACAATACACCGCTCAATCACATTCTGCGATTCTTTATCCGCTTTCGTGACAATATTCTGATGATCTGTTTTGTGTGAAATATCGAGTTCAGCAGTACGGAAGTATCGCAGTTGAATTTTTGCGGCAGCACGGGCTGCATTTTGAAGGATATCGAACATACAGGCATTATACCATGGTTACAATGCACAATAATCTCACCGATAATCATACGAAGTAACCAAAATTTGTGAATGAAGTGGATGTCTGAGCTGGCAGGATTATGGCGAGTTCACTTCTGAACAAATTTTCGGTTACGAGTCATTTACTGAAAATCCTGAATCTCGTCCAGATGGCGATGATCGTTTGGCTCAAAGTTCAGGATAACAGAGATTGTGAACCATTCTCACCGTTCCTCTTTCAACATGATAAAATACTAAGTATATGAAATTACTTGTCACAGGCGGAGCCGGATTTATCGGCGCAAACTTCATCCATTACTGGTTGCGTCAGCACCCGGAAGATCAGATCATCAACTTTGATGCTCTGACTTATGCCGGCAATCTTGAAAACCTGAAACCCGTTGAAGAAAACCCGAACTACTCATTTGTAAAAGGCGATATCTGTGACCGGACGGCAGTCGATCGTGTCATGACAGAAGTTGATACCGTCGTCCATTTTGCGGCAGAAAGTCATGTCGACAGATCCATTCAGGATGCCGCCCCTTTTGTAAAAACGAATGTCCTCGGTACACAGGTTCTTCTGGAATCGGCACTAAAAAACGGGGGGAAAAGATTTCACCATATATCAACGGATGAGGTTTTCGGTGCACTAGAACTCGGAACTTCCGATAAATTTCATGTCGATACTCCCTACAATCCCCGCAGTCCGTATTCAGCCTCAAAAGCGGGATCAGATCATCTGGTCCGTGCATATTACACCACTTACGGATTGCCCATAACGATTTCCAACTGTTCCAATAACTACGGTCCGTATCACTTTCCCGAAAAGCTCTTTCCTCTTGCGATAACAAATATCATTGAAGGAAAAAAAGTACCGGTCTACGGAGACGGTCAATATGTCCGTGACTGGCTGTATGTCGAAGATCACTGTCTGGCAATCGATGCAATCCTGACCAAAGGACAAATCGGCGAGACATATCTGATCGGCGGTTTGACCGATGATATTTCCAATCTTGACGCAATCAAAAAAATTCTTACCATTATGGGAAAAGGGGAAGACATGATCGAATATGTCAAAGACCGACCCGGCCATGACAGACGGTATGCTATCGACTGGAGCCGCACAAAAGAACAACTCGGATGGGAGCCGCAGTATGATTTTGAAACGGGCATTGAGAAAACAATTCAGTGGTATCGCGAAAATGAAAGCTGGTGGCGGGATGTCAAATCCGGAGCCTATCAGGAATATTATCAGAAGCAATATCATCAATGAAAATTGCAGTAACGGGTGCAAACGGACTGGTCGGATCACGGATAATAGAGCTGTTGAAAAGCAAGCATGACATGATTCCTTTTGAGAGTCGTGATCTTGATATTACCGATAAGCCGACAGTTTCCTCTGTACTGGGAAAAACTGAGTACGATCTTCTCCTCCACCTTGCCGCATACACAAACGTTGACGGCGCGGAAACCGAAAAAGAAAAGGCGCATGATGTAAATGTCAAAGGCACAGGAAATCTCTTTGATGAGGTCATGAAGGCAGGCAAAAAAATGATATATGTTTCGACTGATTTTGTATTTGACGGGAAAATTCCTCCATTTGACGAGAAAAGCAAGCCTAATCCGATCGGATACTACGGTCAAACGAAGTATGAGGGAGAACAGCTAGTGGAAAATCAGGCAATGATTGTCCGCATCAGTTATCCATACGGTTACCCTTCAGAAAAGAAGCCTGATTTTGTCCAAAGACTGCGGAAAGTCCTTGAGCACAATAAACCGATCACCATGATCGCCGATTCAGCAATGACCCCCACTTTTATCGATGATATCGCATTGGGACTTGAATATCTTGCAACTCATTACAAGCCGGAGATTTATCATCTGGTGGGCACAAAATCATATACCCCTTTCGAAGTCGGGACTATCATTGCAAAGCACTATGACCTGCCGGAATCGCTCATCATGCCGACAACATACAAAGAATATATGAAAGGAAAAGCCGAAAGACCGCAGTATTCGATAATTATGACATCAAAGAATATCTTCACACCGATGAAGACTTTTGAAGAAGGACTTGCACTTCTGGATTCCTAATCAGCCTACACCATCTGGTTCGGAACTTCTACGATTTCTCGTGTTGACTCATTCAGCATAACAGGAACAGGCAACAATTCTTTCTGTTGTACCAGTTTTGAAAATACTGCATTGTTGAGAATCAAATTCAAAAAGTTATAGTTCACTCCCCGATATCCTGTCATCGCTTTCTCATCATTAAGGACAGCTTGCGGGACGGCGGTTACAACAAACAATACATGAGGCTTCTCAGGATTATTAGCATGCAGAACTGCGTGCTGAATTTCTGCTTGTTCCAGTGCATCCTGTTCCGTTGACGGACTTGCCTTCAGTGTCTGGTGTCCGGGATCAAGCTGGCCGACATGTATACCGTCAAACGATATGCTTCCGTACTTCTCACCGTGTGTCGCCAACGGATGGTGAGGATGTCCCTCGTTTGTATAGAATCCGAGTAAATACTGATTCGCTAAATTCCTTGCTGCTGTATAGTAAAAGGCCCGTACCTGATTATCGGTAAGGAGATTCAAATTAGAGTTCTCTACGTACCTCTGCAGCTCATTAATAAACGGTTTATATTCCATAAGAGTCGATGAAATATGATAGTTCATATCTTCAAACGGTATGATTGACTCAGGCATGACAAATGATTCCTTAAACAAACCTATCTTTGAGTATTTTTTTCCGTACAGATCCTGAAGATACGGTCCGAATGACGGGAAAAGCCGCTTTGCTATATCAACGGTGCTGAGCGGGGCTTCTTCATCATTGCCCATGAATGTTAAACCGAGACTATCGGTATCGCTCACTCCTAGCACTGTAACTTTTTTCATGGTGGGAAGTCTCAACTCTTTTCGTACTGCGTTAAATGAATCCCGGATTACCGCTTTCCGTTCCTGCAGAAGTTTGATTCCCGTTTTGACCAGATTTGCATTGGCCGGCAATGTGCCGTTGTTTTCCTGCATGATCAATCGTTTCAGCGCAGCACAACCATGATCTAGTGGGGCTGATCTTGAAGTATGAATCTTCATGAGTTCAAATATCTCACCTTTTTGCTTCGCTACCGACAAAATGGCCGCACGCAATCTTCCTGATGCAAGATGTTTTTTCCCGTTTCTGTAGATCAAAGTCGGTATTCCTGCAGATATTGACCAACGGCTGAAAACCTTTCCGTCCTGAATGACCCGGGATTCCCGACCGTCAATACACGCGATTTTACCGGCTCTTACATTCGGAAACAAATTTTTTGCCAATTGAGTAAAAAGCTGGAATTCCGGTGATAAATATTTCGTTGTAATAAACTCATGTCTGCCCAGGTATGAAGAAACCCTATCTATTGTCTCTTGGGAAAGGGTTGATTTTGAGGAAAAAAACTCTTTGTTATATGAATTCAGGTATTTGGTCAGTGCCGATTTATGATGTCTGTTCAACGCATAACGATGAACGGAAGAATCATTTGGGTGATTTGTTTTATTTTTATGTTTCATACCGGGAATTATACTCCGATTCCGTAATAGTAGATAATTTACTCCCGTACTAACTGGTTCTCAATATATCACCGATATGTATAACGTTCTTATACTATATCCCCTATAGTTAGGCTATATTTCTCACTTTACACCTGCTTAAAAAGAAAATTAACAATATCAATTAATTCTATAAGATTATGCCTCAAACTGAATACTGTCATAACCTCGGACCTGAACAACTTTCTTCACCGGAATTGGTGACGCTGTCACCTGAGCGTCTTTACAAGGATAATCAATCGTATCCCGCATACAATGCTCGGGGTGAATGGGACGACTTGCATGATAAAGGCGAACTTGATCTGATATGGGGGTGTGCCGACGCCCGACTTATTTTACCGGCAAACGCTTTTTACCTCCGCTCCATCGCGGCAGCCGGTACCAGAGAGCCGTTTATCCCCCTTCTTCAATTTTGCCGGGGCGTCACGGTTGTAGCTCATTACGATGGGGAGACAGCACTGCCCGGTGTGCGACCGAACGGATGCGGCGGACAGGACGGGAAAGCCCATTTAGAAAAAAACGGTAATTATGACCCTCATGTCCACAAAGGTGATATTACTGAATTCGTTCATAACTTAGTTACTCATGAGGACCCAGTATTAAACGCTGTTGTGACCGCCTCACAAATTGCACGATACACTGATACTCCGACCACTGCATTAGCGCAGGACCATCTTACGGGGAAAAACAAAGTACTTGCCGTTTACTCCGATCGGGGAAGATCAGTCAATAGCTGTATTCCGATCGAACAGCTAATTAAAGCAATGACCCAAAACAATTATGATCCCCAAGCGGTCTACGCAGAAGGAGTTCCGGCACTTGATACGGGAAGTATTCCTGAGTATATTGCTGAGCTGTTAGAGAGAAAAGAACGGGTATTGAGAGGAATAAACAGTGCAATACCGAACCTGCCTTCATATCAAAAAATTCAAAATCCGCATACATTGCTTATATCAACTGACCCACGACCTGCAAAAGTCAAATATCCGAATACATTCGGTTTTCCGAATCAGGTTTTTGCACTGCGGGGACCGCGTATGTATCATCAGGACCGGGGTTTCCAGATCAATGAACCGGCAATAGCCGAAATAACACAACAGGCACAGTATGCTGTCACTCACGCACTTGAGCATGCCCAACAGCCCGGTTCATCCTTTAGTACTTTACGGAATATTTTTGTTGAAAGCCGACATCAGGACTCCAGCGAGGCCATTATTCATTCATTGCTCTCAAAACCGTGGATGCAGGATTTTCTGGCTTTACCACATGCTCAGATTCTTTCCGGCATCATCGATCAGGGAATATTGCAGGATTGTCAGAAAATTACTGTATAATTCTGTTACTTGTTTTTTCGCGTGCAATTATATATCATTTCACATATGACAATCACATTTATCGGCCATGGGTATGTCGGCCTTGTGACAGCCTGTGTCTTCGCCGACTTCGGAAATAATGTATGGGTTGTCGGGCGTACGCCTGACAAAATCGAGCGATTGAAGAACGGAGATCCGCTTATTTATGAACCGGGCCTCGAAGAGCTCCTCCAAAAGAACCTTGAAGCCGGCCGCATTCACTTTACGTTAGATTATGACAAGGCTATTCCCGAATCTGATGTTGTGTTTATTGCAGTCGGTACGCCTCCGACTTCTACCGGAGAAGCTGATCTTTCATCCGTGCTTGATGTTGCGACCAATATCGGAAAAAACCTGAAAAAAGGATACACCGTTGTCTCATGCAAAAGTACCGTTCCTGTGGGAACAAATCTGAAAGTTGAGGAAATCCTGAACAAAGTCAAACCCGAAGGAGCGGAAGTCGATGTCGCGTCCTGCCCGGAGTTTTTGCGGGAAGGCACTGCCATCAATGATACCGTGTATCCTGACCGGGTTGTAATCGGATCAAAATCTCAAAAAGCAGTTAAGAAACTCCTAGAAGTTCATAAACCTCTTCCCGGAGAACGCGTCATCACTGATCTTGCGAGCGCTGAAATCATTAAGTATGCATCAAATGCCATGCTTGCGACTAAAATTGCTTTTGCCAATCTGATTTCCCTGTATGCAGAGAAAACGGGAGGAGACATTGAAACCATCACAAAAGCAGTCGGAGCAGATAATCGTATCGGGCACAAGTTTCTCAGTGCAGGGATCGGATACGGCGGCTCATGCTTCCCGAAAGACGTCATGGCCTTGAATGAAACAGGAAAACATCTCGAACTTGATACGGGACTACTTGATGCCGTCGAACGGATAAACAGGACAGTACGGGATAATTTTATTCATAAAGTTGCAGCGAATGTAAAAGGGAAAAAATTTGCGGCCTGGGGTCTTGCTTTCAAGCCGAATACGGATGATATCCGTTTTGCTCCGGCAGTCTATATCATTGAGGATTTATTGAAAATGGGATACGAAATTACGGCTTTTGATCCTGCAGCCATGGCCAATGTTAAGCGCACGGTCGGTGACAAAATCACATACGTTGATAACATGTACGAAGCGGTGGAAGGGGCAGATGCGTTGCTTATTTTTACGGAATGGAATGAGTTCAAACAGGCTAATCTGGAAAAAGTAAAGAAAGCACTTAGCGCTCCGCTCATTATTGACGGTCGAAATCTATACCAACCGCAGGAAATGAAAGATCGGGGATTTACTTATATTTCTACCGGAAGAAAAGCAGTATGAATATTCTCATAACGGGAGGGTCGGGCTTTATCGGCTCTCATCTGACGAGACATTACACGAATGCAGGACATCATGTATGGGTTGTTGACAATCTTATTACCGGAAACAAAAACAATCTTGCCGGTATTTCTCCTAACCTTCTGACCTTTGTAGAGCAGGATGTCTCGACATATGACCTGAAAGATATTCCTCACATTGATATCGCCTTCAATTTGGCATCACCCGCCTCCCCGGTACAATACAAAAAACATCCGGTTGAAACAATGCTTGCCAATTCAATGGGAAGTTATCACCTTCTTGAATTCGCACGAACCGGAAATTGTGACCGCATCGTTCTGGCTTCAACATCGGAAGTGTACGGCGACCCGTTGGAACACCCGCAAAAAGAGACATACTGGGGAAACGTAAATCCTGCAGGCGAACGGTCATGCTATGATGAAGCAAAGCGTTATGCCGAAGCAATAACGATGACGTATCATATGAAATACGGGACCCATGTCCGCATTGCGCGTATTTTCAATACGTACGGACCGAACATGGAATTGGATGACGGCCGAGTCGTTTCCAACTTTATCACTCAGGCAATTCAGGAAAAACCGATCACGATATACGGAAACGGATCTCAGACACGATCTTTTTGCTATGTATCAGATCTTGTTCGGGGACTTGCAGCACTCGGTGAAACCGAAGGAATCGACGGTCAAACCATTAATCTGGGAAATCCGAATGAAAAAACCGTAAAAGAACTTGCCGAAATGATCAAAAACATGGTACAAACAGGTTCGGAGATTGTTTATCATCCGATCGGTCAGGATGATCCGAAAAAGCGCAAGCCCGATATTACTAAAGCACGTGAAATGCTGAACTGGCAGCCTGAAATACACCTGGAAGAAGGTCTTGCAAAAACAATTGAGTACTTCAGAGGTGCTCTTCACACGATATGAAAAAAGCAGTCATAGTTTTACCGACATACAACGAAGCCCACAATATCACAAAGCTGATCAATCAGATTTTTACTATTGCTGAAGGCATCCCGAACTGGGAAATTCATATCGTAGTCGTGGACAGCGATTCTCCCGATCATACAGGTAAAATTGTCGAAGATTTGTACAGCTCAGATAAAAAGAAATATCACAATCTTCACGTCATTCATACAAAAAAAGAAGGATTAGGGAAAGCCTATATTGAAGGCTTTCAGACAAGTCTTGAAAAATTAAAGCCGTATGTCCTTTTTGAGATGGATGCGGATTTGTCACACGACCCAAAAAAGATTCCTGAATTTTTGAAAGCAATTGAACGGGGTGCAGACTTTGTCATCGGATCCCGATATCGCCCCGGAGGATCGATTCCTGCCGATTGGGGACTCCATCGGAAAGTATTTTCCTTTTTTGCCAACTGGTTCATCAGGATCGGATATATGAAATTCCGTATTACTGATTGGACGACGGGATACCGTGCGATCAAAGCCTGGGTTTTACGTGACAATCTGGCAAAACTCGAAGGATACACCGGATATGTTTTCCAAGTTGCGCTTCTTGACAACGCAATTCTTTCAAAAGCACGGATCGAGGAAGTACCGATCAATTTCAAGGACCGCAAAGAAGGCGTCTCAAAAATTAACTCGCTCGAATATATTATTCAGACATTTATTTATGTCATACAACATTCCCCTTTTGTGAAATTCTGCGTAGTCGGAGGAATCGGATTTATTGTTGATTTCAGTTTGGCTTACCTTTTTATTCACTCATTTAATATTTCGAAAGTATTGTCAAATATGATGAGTGCGGAAATCGCAATTATCTCGAATTTTATGCTGAATAATTACTGGAGTTTTGCTCACAAACGCATAAGAAGGTCTACTTCACTTCTCTTCAGTTTACTTAAGTTCAATCTGGTTTCTTCTGGGTCAGTTGTCATTCAGGGAGCCGGAATGTGGCTCGCTCTTACGATTTTCGGAGATCATGTCCTGCACCTGAGTTCGCTTGAATTGCATACATGGATTATCTATAAAATCCTTATCATTATCCTTGTTGTCATTCCCTACTCGTACTTCTTCTACAATAAGATTGTCTGGAAGGATAATTAATTTACATCTACGTAGTCTCCTGATACCCAACCTTCAGTCCCGTCTGAAAGCTTGATCTGATACCAGCCGTTTTTCTCGTCTGTGTATTCATATTCATCTCCTGGACTGACTTGATCGATCTGAGCACCGGCTGTTGAGGGCTCGTCACGTACATTCAAAAATCCGGTCGGAGTGTCGGATATCGTAAGGGTATTTTTGGTATCAGTACTGGCTGACTTTGTATCTGACTCCGCTTCATCGGTTTCTGATCCGTCCTCAGTTTCTGTCGCAGCCGATTCAGACGCTTCTTTTTGCTGCTCGGTCAGTTCCTGTTCCAGAGTCTTGTGCGTTTTATCAAGGGCGAGCTTGAAGGTCGCCTCCACTGAGTATCCCTTTGCCACATTTATCTTCTGTGTTCTTCTGAAAAAACCCGGCAGATATACGGCAAGTTCATGCTCACCGGCGGGAACATCTTTTAGCGTAAGCGGCGCAATACCTTTTTCATCATTGTCAAGGAATACGATCGAACCTGCAGGATCCGTGACAACGGATACTTCGCCGGTTTCTTCTTTGGGTTTCTTTTCCATTTTCGTCACTGTCAATATTTCGCCTGCTGATGTCAGGTCTGAAGTGCCGAGTTCACGGCTGATATATGTAAGGGTATTTGCGTGTACCGTAACTTTTCCTTCCCATGAAACGGTTTTACTGTCTTCTCCTTCGGGAATAAGTTTTATGGTGTATTCACCGGGAGGGACCTTCTCTTCAAACGGTGTTTTTCCTTTGGGTTCGTTGTTTAGGAACACACCGGCAGTCGGTGATGAGAGTACTTTTATTCTACCCAGCTGGTTTGTTTTTTCAAAAAGAAAGAACCGGACAAGGATGAACAGTATAAACGCTGCAATAAGTGCAACAATGACCGTCAGTTTTCTTTTCATATGCGTGTATCTATTCTATCAACTTAAACCCGTTTTGCAATACAGTCAGATTGCGAATGCCGGG
>CAZDDM010000035.1:0-12172 GCA_964504235.1 uncultured Gammaproteobacteria bacterium | reverse complement strand
ATAGAGGAAGTACCGATCAATTTTAAGGACCGCAAAGAGGGTGTTTCCAAAATTAACTCACTTGAATACATTATTCAGACATTTATATATGTCATCCAACATTCCCCTTTTGTGAAATTCTGTGTGGTCGGAGGGATCGGATTTATTGTTGACTTCAGTTTGGCATATCTTTTTATTCACTCGTTCAATATTTCTAAAGTATTGTCAAATATGATGAGTGCAGAAATCGCAATTATCTCGAATTTTATGCTGAATAATTATTGGAGCTTTGCCCACAAGCGCATAAGAAGGTCTACTTCACTTCTTTTCAGTTTACTGAAATTCAATCTAGTTTCTTCGGGATCGGTTGTCATTCAGGGAGTCGGAATGTGGCTTGCTCTTACGATTTTCGGAGATCACGTCCTGCATCTGAGTTCCCTTGAGCTGCATACATGGATTATCTATAAGATCCTTATCATCATTCTTGTTGTCATTCCCTACTCGTATTTCTTCTACAATAAGATTGTCTGGAAAGACAATTAATTCACATCAACGTAGTTTCCTGATACCCAACCTTCTGTCCCGTCTGAAAGCTTGATTTGATACCAGCCGTTTTTCTCATCGGTGTATTCATATTCATCGCCGGGCGTGACCTGATCGATCTGCGCACCCGACGTAGACGGCTCGTCACGAACATTTAGAAATCCTGTAGGAGTATTGGATATCGTCAGTGTGTTTTTAGTAGAAGTGCTTGCTGACTTTGTATCAGCCTCCTTCTTATCGGTCTTTGAAGCATCCTCTGTTGAAGCCGCTTCCGATGCCTCTTTTTGCTGTTCGCTCAGCTCCTGTTCCAGAGTCTTATGAGTTTTATCAAGTGCCAGCTTGAAGATTGCCTCCACAGAATATCCCTTAGCGACATTTATCTTCTGGGTTCTTCTGAAAAAACCGGGCAGATAGACGGCAAGCTCATGTTCACCGGCAGGGACATCTTTCAGGGTGAGCGGAGCGATACCTTTTTCATCATTGTCAAGAAATACAATCGAACCGGCAGGATCCGTGACTACGGATACTTCCCCTGTTTCATCCTTCGGTTTTTTTTCCATTTTTATGACAGTCAATATTTCTCCTGCTGATGTCAGATCCGAAGTACCTAGCTCACGGCTGATATATGTAAGTGTATTTGCATGTACCGTAACTTTCCCTTCCCAGGAGACAGTTTTGCTGTCTTCACCTTCAGGAATAAGTTTTATTGTGTATTCGCCGGGAGGAACCTTCTCTTCAAACGGTGTTTTTCCTTTGGGTTCGTTGTTTATGAACACACCGGCTGTCGGAGATGAGAGTACTTTTATCCTCCCTAACTGGTTTGTTTTTTCAAAAAGAAAAAACCGGACAAGGATGAATAGGATAAACGCTGCAATAAGTGCAACAATGACAGTCAATTTTCTTTTCATATGCGTGTCTCTATTCTATCAACTTAAACCCGTTTTGCAATACAGTCAGATTGCGAATGCCGGGAAATGTATGCTAATATGACAATATGATATGAGAAAAAAACTCCGTTCTTTTATCCCTTACCTCACTCTGATCATATTCCTGACAATCCTTTCGCTTATTGCCCACTCATTTCTCGAAGAAGAAAGTCATTTCATGCATGAAGTCGATTTCCAGCTTTTCGTGATAGGATCGATGCTGTTTATCGGCTACTACATCAACAGAATTGCACCGAAAACAATAATTCCGTCTTTTGTTTGGGCAATATTTGCCGGAATGGCATTACAGCCATTTCTATCATTTTTTACGGAAGATGTTGAAAGTCTGAAAATTCTAATGGAGGTATTCGGAGCCATTATTCTTTTTGCCGGCGGACTTGAAATCCCGTTTCGCAATTTTCAGAAATGGTTTATGCCGATTGCCGCTCTATCGCTTCTGGGTGTAGTCCTCAGTTCAGTTGGTTTTGCTTTTGTCATGTACGGATTTATGAACTTGATGGGCAATTTTACTCCAGCACTTATCCCGTCCATCCTTATTCTCAGTGCGGCACTTGCCTCTACTGATCCTACTGCCATTATTCCGACGCTGAAATCATTGAAGTTCACCAGACCAGAGCTCAAACAGATCGCAATTTCCGAGTCAGCACTAACTGATGTCAGCGGAAGTATCTTCACCAGGTTTTTGCTTCTTGCTTTAATATCCGCTCCTGCCATGCAGGCAGGAATTATCCCTTATTTTGTCCCGCTGCTTCAGAAAAGCACCTATGATGCATTTGCCCTGCAGATTATTTCCGGTATTCTGGTAGGGTATTTCGGATTTACGCTTATCAAGCGGTTTTATTACGGACAGGAAAAGTCGGAAGAAGCGGATCCGGCACTTGTCCTTTCCGTACCGATATTTACGTTTGTATTGGGAAATATTCTTGGTGGTGCCGGGTTTCTTGCCGCTTTTGTCAG
The DNA here is from genome assembly GCA_964504235.1 of uncultured Gammaproteobacteria bacterium. Classification (GTDB taxonomy): domain Bacteria; phylum Patescibacteriota; class Microgenomatia; order UBA1406; family GWC2-37-13; genus UBA1450. The sequence goes on along the minus strand of CAZDDM010000035.1, from coordinate 9,746 downwards.
CGGACTCCTCACCGAGGTCATCGGGGGAATCAAAAAAATCTCTCATTTTTATGAGAGTATTCTAAACCATTTGATAAAACCGTTTATCTTCATCATTCTCGGGGCTCTCGTCCCAGTATCAACTCTTATACAGCTTGCACCCGTCGGGATCGCTGCCGGTTTTATCTTTATGTTTGTGCTTCGTCCTATTGTCGTCTTCATTTCACTTGCCCCGTGGTGGTATCAGGGAGTGTTTCAGATCAAAGATCTCATATTCTTAAGTTTCATCCGGGAGACGGGAATAATTGCCGCTATTCTTCTTGTTATTGCGGCAACCTTTGACATTATTCAGTCTGATTTTGTTATTGCGATCGGCATGTGGATTATTCTTCTTACGCTCATTCTTGAACCTCCTCTCACTCCTCTTATCGCGAGGAAAATCGGTGTTGCCAAAGAAGCGTAACATCAAAGTTTGAATTGCGGCAATGCGGTTTATCGCACCATTCCATCCGTGTTTATGGTATGATTGAACTCATGACAAAGGAAAAAATCCGTCAAAAAATCTCACGGGCTTTGCAAAAAATGGGAATGCCGACTGAAATGCTTAATATTTCGGCTCCTGCACAGGAAGGCTTCGGAGATTACTCCGTATCGGTTGCTTTACAGCTTGCAAAAACAACAAAAAGAAACCCTATGGAGATAGCACGGGAAATTACAGACAATATCGAAAAGGATGGGTTGATCGAAAAAGTGGAAGTTATGAAACCGGGATTTATCAATCTCTGGATTTCAAAAGATAAGTTACTGAATACTCTCCAAAACATAGATTCTTCATTCGGAAACAACATCACATATCAGGGGAAAAGCATCATTGTCGAGTATTCCTCTCCGAACATCGCCAAACCTTTTACGGTCGGCCATCTCAGATCTACAATCATCGGCGATGCAGTAGCAAATCTGTTGTCCGCAACCGGTGCGACGGTTTTCCGGGATAATCATCTCGGTGACTGGGGTACTCAATTCGGAAAGCAAATTTATGCGATCAAAACATGGGGAAACGAACAGGAAATTGAACGATCCGAAAATCCGGTGAAAGAACTGGTTGCCCTGTATGTCAAATTTCATGATGAGGCTGAGAAAGATCCGAAGATTGAGGAAGAAGGAAGAAAATGGTTTAAGAAACTGGAAGAAGGAGATGAAGAAGCACGCCGTCTTTGGAAAAAATGTATCGACTGGTCATGGAAGGAGTTCAATAAAATATACGAAAAACTCGGTATATCATTCACAGAAAATGAAGGAAGAGGATACGGAGAGTCTTTTTTTGAAGATAAAATGCAGCCTGTGATTGCTGAACTCCGCAAAAAGAATCTTCTAAAAGAAAGTAAAGGAGCTGAACTGGTGTTTTATCCTGATGACAAGCTCCCGCCTCTTATGATCCTAAAGCAGGACGGTGCGACACTGTACTCTACCCGTGATCTTGCGACTGATAAATTCCGTCTGGAAAATCCCCGTTACGGGCAGGAGGTGATGATCATCAATGAAGTCGGAGCCGAACAGGCATTGTACTTCAAACAAATTTTTGAGCTTGAGCAGATGCTCGGCTGGACAAAAGAAGGACAGCGCATCCATATCAAGCACGGGATGTACCGATTTAAGGATATGAAAATGTCCACGAGAAAAGGAAATACAATCTGGCTTGAGGATGTACTCGAGGAGGCAACAAAACGGGCTAAAGACTTAGCAAAAGATAAAGTGGATAAAAAAACGGCGGAAAAAGTCGGTATCGGCGCTATCAAATGGAATGATTTGAAAAGAAGCTCCCACCTGGATATCGTTTTCGACTGGGATGAAATCCTGAACATGCAGGGAAACTCAGGACCGTACGTCCAGTACACGTATGTTCGCTGTAAGTCTGTACTATCAAAACTAAACTTACCTGTCATTCCGGACCCCGATCCGAAATCCATAATATTGAATGAAGAAGAAACGGCAATTCTCCGTACTCTGATCAAATATCCTGAAGTTGTGACTGATGCCGCCAACAACTTTGCGCCGAATTACATCACGACTTACCTGTATGATCTGTCACAAAAGTATAATCTGTTTTATCAGAAACATCAGATACTGAAAGAAGAGAATGAAACCACAAGAAACTTCAGAATACTCCTTACGGCAAAAGTAGCCACGGTCCTTTCACACGGACTTTCCCTCCTCGGTATCGAGACGGTAGAGAAGATGTAATTAATTATTTTTTCGGAATATACACACCGTAATAAGTATTGAATTCTGTAGGCATTTGAGAGGTTTTTCCCAACAAAGCGCCTTTATTTACATACTCGACTGCTTTTCCACAGAAAAATATCAACTCTTCTTCTGATTCAATATTATCTGCAACTGGATCTTGATATAAAATGTCTTCCACCCATTGATACCCCTTTTCTTCACAATTTTTTATATTTAAATCGCTTATTGCAGGATTTATAAGATCAGCAATCTGTTGAGGTGAAAGATTAAGTCGTTTCATATAAGATTATGCATACAATTCTATTTCACTCTTGCGAAGCATTGTTATACCATTAATCAACTAGTATAATATTAGAAGTACTTATTGATTATATATAAACCTTGATCCTGTATTTACTCACTCACGGTCGGGCTGGGTTCAGGGGTAGCTGTACCTTCAGGTTCTTCTGTCGGAGTTACATCAGTTTCTGCTTCCTCATCAGGTGACATTGACTCTCCGTCAGCATTGTTCTGTCCGACAATGACGACTACATCAGCATCTGTATCCATATCAAGCTCCTCGATGCTACCCTCGACATCATACTCTTCTCCGATCACGTTCCGAAGTTCTTCTACCCATGCCGGATCGACATCAGATGACGCATAAATGACGGTAGCTTCATAATCATAGCTGTCGGCATTTGCAGTCCCGCTTACGGTAAATCCTGCATCCTCAAGATATTGCTGGACTTCTCCTGCTTTGCCCACGATACCGCTGCCGTTTTGTACCTCAATGGAGTACTGCGCACGGTCAACTTCCTGAGGAGTCGGTGTTGCGATCTCTTCCGGCGTAGGTGTCGTTGAAGTTTCAGTAACCGGCGTACTTGTCCGTGTTGACTGATAGTACAAATATCCTCCCGCTCCGATGAGCGCTACAATTATGACTGCAATTACTGCTTTCCACATAGGTATACATTTAAAAAATATGTAATGAAGTTTCCAAAACTATTATAACTCACTTATTAGATTTGGTGTCAAGGATTTGTAAGAACTAAAGAATTATTTTTTGTACAACTCCCTGAAGATCTTCATTTCCGTTCCATTTGTTGATATCAAGCTGATACACGACTTTGACGATTTGACCTTTCGAAAGCTCCGGAAAAATTGATGCCTGACCGAATGCAATCATATCGACGGGAACTGATCTCATATCAGGCTGCTTCACTGAAAGTTTCAGATGATCCTTGTTTTTCCCGAGTATTTTTGCATGCAATAGCTCAGCATCACTCATAAATACCGGCTTCGGATTTCCCACACCAAACGGTGCAAGAGTATCAATCAACCTGGACAATCTGACAGACAGATTGCTGAGCGGAATCTGCATATCAGCTTGGATAATACGTTCCAGATCATCATCCGAAAGTTGTTTTGACGCTTTATCAATTGCCTTTTTCATAAAAATATCAAGATTTTCAGCAGGAAGAGTAAATCCGGCAGCCGCTGCATGGCCGCCGTATCCTTTCAGATATTCCTGAAGACCGCCGAGAAACTCAGTGATATGAAAACCCGGGATTGAACGAACCGAGGCTTTGTAAAACCCGTCACCTCTTGTCATCACGATCGTCGGACGATAATATTTTTCCAGAATGCTTGATGCTATAAGTCCGATCACACCTTCATGCCAATGGTCAGAGTACAATATTAAAAGCTTCGGTAGTTCTTTCATCTTCTGTACCTGCACAACGGCTTCTTCCACCTGTTTTTTCACCAGATCCTGTCGTGTGGTATTCATCTCTCCGACCTTGCTTGCAAGTGCTGCCGCACGTTCTTCACTGGTGGTACACAGTAACCGGAGAGCGTCAATCGCGTGCTCCAGTCTTCCGACAGCATTAATGCGGGGTGCTATGATAAATCCGATTTCATACGGAGAGATGATTTTACCGTCAATCTCCGCCTGCTTACAGATTTCACGGATCCCGTGACGCCGGACATGAGGGAATGCGGCGAGGCCCGCCCGGACGACACTGCGTGAAGGACCGACGAGCGGGACAAGATCCGCCACAGTCCCGATTGTTGCGAGGGACAGATAATCCGTTTCAAAATGTCGCTTTAATTCCTTGACTTTTGTCTCGGAAATCTGGTCTTTAAAATGAAGAAAAACCTCTTTTGCAAAATAATATGCGGTCCCCGAACCTGACAGAGCCGGGATATGAAAAATCTCTTCAGCATCCTCAGGAATTTTTTCCTGTTTGTGGTGGTGGTCAGTGATGATGACAGGGATACCGATCGACTTAGCATATGAAACCTGTTCTACTCCCGTAATTCCGTGATCCACACTGATGATGAGTGCTGGATCAAATTCTTTTTTCACATTATCAATCCCTATTTTCGAAAATCCGTACCCTTCGTGCTGTCTGTGAGGGACATACGGCATGGCGTTGAATCCGATTGTATGAAGCGTCTCCCAAAGCACCGAACCGCCCGTGATTCCGTCGGCATCATAATCCGTATACACAACGATTGTTTGCTTTTTGTCAAAAATCTGTTGAAGCAGATCCATCGCGTGATCAATCTGACTTTTAGTAAAACCGAAATCTTTCAGAGTAAATTTCAGCGGAGACGGGGGATTGAGGAAGGTCTCTTTATCATTAATGTTTCGGGTTTTTAAAATAATATCCACAATCTCCTGCGGTTGAAGTTTTTCACCGGGTTTAATTGTGTGTTTTACTTGGATTTTCATTTATTTCTGTATTAACTTTACTGGCGTCATGAATGAAGGGGAAGATAATTCCTGACAGGACCCTTTAAAAATTCTTTATTCCAATACTTTCTCCTCACCTGCTGTAAGTGACGATGTCGACTCTATCTTTTGTCCCAGCTTCGACAAATGCTGCACAACATTCGAAGACTGATTGTACGCATTGCTGATGTGCTTATTCAGGACGGAAACTGCTTCTTCTGCCTTTTCATAATCATTCCTCATCGCCTGAAGCGTGGAGAGAATTTCTTTTGCCTGCTTCTGTATACGAGCTCCTTCATGCGAAATCAGAATCGCTTTCAGATATGCATAAAAACTCATCGGAGAAACGGGAATCACCCGCATTTCTGCCGAATAATCATACAGGTCTCCGTTATTGATAATTTCGTAATATACGCTTTCGGAAGGCACGTACATCAGTGCATAATCCAGTGTCCCTTCAGCAACAAGAATATATTTTTTTGAAATCGATACAATATGCTTTTTTACATCTCTGACAAACTCCTTCTGCAGAAGTTCCTTCTGTGTTTCACCGTTCTCCTCTGCCATTTTCTTAAAGGTGGAAAGCGGAAATTTGGAGTCGATCGAGATAAGTCCCTGGCTGGTTTTGATCACCGCATCCACTCTCTCACCGTTTTTAAATCCGTACTGCAGCGCATAGGTATCAGACGGGAGTGACTGGGAAAGAAGCTCTTTCAACACCTGTTCTCCGATATTGCCGCGAAGCTTCGGAGACTGGAGAAATTGCTGAAGCTGTTGCATGGACCGGCCGATCTCTGAAAATTCTCCGATACTTTTCTGCACACCCATCATTGCCTGCGCCGCTTTATCAAGCCGGGCGTTGAACATATCCATGTTGTGAGTCAATTTCTGATCAACCTGCCGGTTGGACTCGCTCATCTGTTTGAGCCATTGCGTCAGTTCTTCCGAAATTTTGGTTTTTTCTTCAATACGGTTAAACCACATACGAAGAACTACAAGAATGATTACTGTTGAAATAAGCACGAAGGCATAAGGAAGAATATCCATGAAGTACATTATACAGTACTTGCCTTAAGTGGAAAGAAAGTGAATGAAGTTAGATCAGACCGTCACTTTCCTGAAAGATTTTCGGTTTCAGATCATTTTCCTCGACAATGTTATTTTGACCTTCCTGCGATTGAGGTGCTTTTTCGACCTCTTCAATCTGACGCTGTTGCTTTTCGTCAGGTCTTTGCGGCATTTGCTGAGGCTGTACCGGTTTCTGCATCGGCTGCTGTTGTCCGAAATTCTGGAACGGATTCATTTGAGGGAATGACTGTCTTTGTCCCATTCCGGGAACCATGGGCATCGGCTGCTGTTGCGGACGGGTAAATTGATTTTGTGTCGGTACCATCGGTTTCTTTACTGCTCCTGCACGAAGCAATGTTGCTACTGCTTCAAACGTATCTGCATTGACTGAATATGCAGTAAAGTTGTTGGTTGCTGCCACAACTCCAGCGTACAGATTGGTTGCGATATCTTTGTCAAGCTGTGCTTTTATACCGTCGATTACTTTCAATACAAGTTCAGATGTAGAAGAACTTGTTTTAATGACATAATTGATCATTCCGTATGAATTATTGATCAGATGTCGGTCAATATTGATGATTGTCTGTCCTTCAAAATCACGCTGATTTTTCTGGTACAGATCACCGATTGCATTCAAATTCGGAGTATCTATTGTGATAATAAACTCGATTTTTCCTCCGCTATAAGAGAATTGCACGTCTTTGGGTTCAAGTTTCTCATGTCCTTCACGGGGGATAATAACCAGGTTGAACCGTTCATTTTTGATATTGTAGTCAACTTTATCAATTGCGCCTTCTTCATACGGGAATGAAATGACAAGATTGTCTCCGCCCGTATTCAGCTCAGTTTTGATTTTATCAACTCCGACCAGATCACTCTCCGGGACTGCCGAAGCAACAAGGGTCACATTCTTCCCCATTTTAGTAAGAGCCATATAAAGAGCGGTTCCCGCTGCAATGGCGTCGGGGGTAGGTTTTGTAGGAAGCACGATGATACCTGAGTCATTTTTTGCAATGACTTCCTTTATCTGTCCGATTGTTTTTGCAGCATCTTCCGGCTGCTGATTGGTGGGCATCATATCCGTATAAAAATATTATAGGATAAATTTTATCATATCACCAACCTTTATGTCAAGTGCAGGTGAAAATTGCATTCCGCACTCCTGGTCTTTCTTGACCTCCTGGACGGATTTAGCCCGAATCTTGAGGGAGATAAGGCGGCTTTTTCCTATAAGATTTTCACCGCGGTAGATTTCAGCGGGATCACCAATATTCACTTTTCCCTTGGTAATAAGAGATCCGAAGATGGTCTCCCCTTCAATTATGAATGTTGCCAGTACTTTTGCCTGTGCTTTCAAATTCTTTTCCTGCTGTTCTTTTTCCATCAGAAGGGCACTTACTTCTTCAAGTTCTTCCAGCAGTTCATAAATGATATTGTAGGTTTTAATGATGACTTTTTCCTGTCTGGCAAGCTCTTTTACTTCATTGTCTGAATGTACTGAGAACCCGATGACAATTGATTTGGTCGTTTTTGCGAGAAATATATCAGACCTGTGTATATCTCCGACTGCATTCAGTCTGATTTCAATATTTTCATTCTTACCCAATGCATTTGTGATAGCCTCAAGAGAACCTTGTGAATCCGCTTTCAGCACGACTGAAAGCTTTTTTGTCGGTGTTTCACCGCTTAAAAATGCATCAAAATCGGCGCGTTGCGGCCCTGTTGCCTGCTTTTCCTGTTCCTTGATTTTCTGCTCTTCTGATGTGATAAATGTCCCGACCTCAGGCATTTCGGAAAATCCCAAAAGCTCAAACGGCGTAGAAGGCTCGACTTCACGCAGTGTTTTCCCGAGATCATTGATAAGTGATCTGACACGGACTTTACCCTGATTTGTGTATACGTCGTCGCCCACTTTCAGCATACCGTCTTTGATGATCGCGCTTACAACGACACCCCGCTGATCTTTTTTTGTTTCAACAATATATGCAGAAGCAGGATTTTCTTTTTTGTAGGTAAGCTTCAGGTCGGATGCAATAAGCAGGATCGATTCCAGAAGCTCCGGAACGCCGTCTCCGCTTTTTGCTGAAATCGGCAAAGCGACAATATCTCCTCCCATTTCTTCGGTAATCACTTCATGTTTCAGAAGATCTCTCTGCACCCGTTTCGGATTTGCAGTCGGAAGATCCGATTTATTGAGGGCGATGATATACGGAATACCTGCACTTTTGATATGCGCGATTGATTCGATCGTTTGAGGCATGACGGAATCGGTTGAGTCAATGATCAGAATTGCAATATCCGCAACATTTGCACCTCTGGAACGCAGTTTTGAAAAGGCTTCGTGTCCGGGGGTATCAATGAAAGTAATTTTGTCCGTTTCATAACCTTTTATACCGGTATGGATTTCATAACCTCCGATACGTTGCGTGATACCGCCATGTTCTTTGGCAGCTATGCGGCTTTTTCTTATGGTATCAAGAAGTGTTGTTTTTCCGTGATCCACATGTCCGAGTATTGTGACAATCGGCGGTCGTACCATATAAGTATGTGTAACTAGTAACGTATCGTTTTACAACTATGAAGGAAGAAACAGCAAAATATTATTTTTTACTTTTCTCTTCGGATGCATCAGCTTCTTCAGAATGTTCCGTATTTGCAGCTTCCGTTTCTGCGGACTGCTCTACAGTTGCTTCCTCTTCCTGTTCTGATTCTACACTTTCAGAAGCTTCCGGCTGTTTTTCTTCAGCTGCTTCGGCTTTCTTTTCGTCCTTTTCTGACGGTATTTGTACTATGTCAATATCATAACCGGTAAGGCGTGCTGCCAGATTTACGTTGACGCCTCCTTTTCCGATAGCAAGAGGGGCCTGTTCTTCATTTACGGTGACCTTAGCACGATGTTCCTTTTCATCAATTTCGACTGAGATAACTTGTGCAGGAGATAAGGCGCTGATAATGAAAACTTTATTATCTTCATTCCACTGAATAATATCAATTTTTTCTTTCCCGTTGAGTTCATCAGTGACTGTCTGCACCCGTACTCCTTTTTGTCCGACACATGCACCGACCGGATCGACACCGCTCTGACTGCTGAATACGGCAATCTTTGCGCGTTCACCCGGTTCCCGGACAACACTTTTTATCTCTACAGTGCCGCTGTTTATTTCCGGAACTTCTCTTTTGAACAGTTCGGAAATAAGTTCCGGGGCTGTTCTTGAAAGGACAATTCGTGAATATCCTGCTTTTGAAGTGCCGATTTCTTTCAGATAAAAGACATATCGGTTGTTGACAATATATGTTTCGTTGCGGATTTGTTCTTCCCGCGGCAATACTCCTTCGGCTTTACCGAGATCTATATAAACATTGCTCATATCACGTCGAATTACACGACCGCGGATTATAGTACCAACCTGATCCTGATAATGAGAAATGACAGTTTTCTTTTCAGCTTCACGGATTTTTTGAATAATCACCTGACGGGCAGTCTGGGCGGCGATTCTTCCGAATCCCGGAGGGGTAATATCTTCTTCTTCACGCATGATATGGGTCTCACCCGTATTAATATCGATTTTTACTGATATACCGTTGTCCTCTTCAGGATCATCCGAAAAAAACTCAGGATGTTCCTTGCGGAATGCGGCCATAATGGCTGCTTCCATTGACTCGATAACATCGTCAACACTTATTCCGCGCTCAGAAGCGACTTGGTTTAATGCTAATGCAAATTCACTTTTTACTA
>CAZDDM010000034.1:0-12685 GCA_964504235.1 uncultured Gammaproteobacteria bacterium | reverse complement strand
TGAAAACAGCGGTTGTCTTATAAAGATGAGTGATACAATCATCCAGAGAATTACAATAAGCATGGTTTGATTTGAACAACTAAATAGATATGACCTTTGTACGGGTATGTACTGTCAAGAGGATCAAAACACACAGTTTTCGGAAGTTCTGACAATTCTTTTCTGCTGAATACCCCAATTCCCTGATATTCCGGATTTTCCGCAAGATACTCAGTGATTTCTTTCATATCCTGTCCGTAAAACAGTCCGTTAAAAGGCCGGACAAAAAACCAGTTATCACGTTCTTCAACAGTTCTCTGCTTCAAATAATCGTCTGTCGGATACCAAGTCCCGACCAGAGGATAGATCTGCGGTTCGCCGAGTACATCAGTTGTATACATAATGTTTTGCTCAGGCCAGTATCGTCTTGCCGTCTCTTCAACAATGCGAGGTTTTAAACTGAACGTCAAAAACGCTTTGTCAGAAAATGTTCCGAAGAAAAATCTGTAAAAAAGAACAACCTCAATCAAGAAAATCACCGTAACGCTCATTGTTAATAATCGGTACTTCTGAATCTGAATTTTTTGCATAGCCAGTATGATGAGTACGGTCTCCATACCCATTGATGCAAGATACCGTTTGGCATTCACTGCCCCTTCCGTTATGACGGAAGGTAAGGGCGCAAGAAGTATGAAAGCCAGAAGAGTAAAGAATACCGGGTCTTTCCATTTTCGTGCAACAAGAAATAGTCCGATAAAATAAAACAGGACAAGAATGATAAAAAGGGGCGATGATGGAGCGGTTTGTACTCCGGGGTCAGATCGATTGAAAGCTAAATATTGGATGTTAAAGTGTCTTACATAATTATCGAGAAGAATATACCCCATAGTTGTTCCTTTATTGTAAAACGCTTTTGCAAAGACATCATTTCCCCCTGCCTGTCTGAATTCTCCGATTTCGATAAAACCTCCGCGGTCAAATGAAAATGCTGATGTATTACTTAGTCTGACAGAACTTCCTCCGACAAAAAACTGCAAAATGATCGGGATAAAGCTGATGGCAAAAATCAAAAATACAAAACCGTACTTCAGTTTCTTTACTAATAGTAGTGCAATCGTATACGTAACAATCAACAAAGGACCAATAATCCAACTCAGGGGATATGCATACAGAGAAAGCGAAAGAAGTCCCGTTGAAATAACGATATCTTTCAAGGCATGTTTTGATTGAAGTGCCAGAATAAAAAAAGTCAGTGATACAAAAATAAGATATGATGCGCTGATACTTGCCGAGATGATATGAGAGTAAAACAGATTATAGGGCAATATTGCTGTTAACGCAGCTCCTATTACAGACCAATTGTCGTTTTTTGTAATCGATTTCAAAAGTATGTACATAGTCGGAATGTACAGGAGAGAAAACAGAACTGCCGGAAACCGCAGCCAAAATACCGACGGTTCAAAGACCTTAAAAAAGAAAGCGGACAGATAAATATCAAGAGGCAGCTTGTAATCTCCGAATGCCCGGAAAAAAACCGGCATCTGCACTCCCCAGCTGTCCTGTCCGGTTGTTGCGATACTGTATGCATCGTAAGCAATACCGTATTCATCAATATCAAGAGGAGGGACACTGCTTAATTTATAGGTGTGAAGAACAAAAGCTCCGAGGATAATAAACAAAAGAGCAACGAAAGATCCGTATTTTTTCATATATTAGTTCGGTTTAATTACTTCCTGTATCTTATCACTCATTATACGCATTTTGTCTCCTACGTATGACCGTAAATACCACATGCCATGAACTGGATTTCGGATACATGCACCCGGTGTGTCTTTGCAGTTTGGTGCAAAATAAATCTCATTTTCGAAGGTAATGTTATCCGAAATAGTAATACTAATCCTGTCCTGTTGAGGTATGTCACTTACAAAATCTATAAAGTAAAGGTTGTTGTGAGTCAAAAGAGAGTATGAGACATCATTATCATGTTTAATACGAATCTGTTTAATCGGTAATTGTGTCGGAGAACCGTTTTTATCTTTGGGATCAATTACCAGACGTGCGGGATTCCGTTTTGCTACGGCAAACTGATTGCTGAAGTAAATATCAGTTTTGGCGGTACTGAGTGTCCGGTAATCGGGTTCAGGGAACAGATGAATAAAATCATCCTGACGAGCTGTATCTAGAAGTGATGAATCGGAAGAAAACGAGATAGCGCATCCGCCGTCCGTACAATGATTCCTCAATGACAGAAAGGGTTTGTCTGCAGTTTTCCAGGAAAGGAAAAAACCGTCATTTTCCGCAGAAAGAGAAATGGGATACTCAGATGAACGGGTATGCACGGCAGTGATTTCATTTGACGAAAATGACGGAAATTGAATTGTTCTTTCAAGAAAGAGTATGGTTCGTTGCCGGCCGGTATCATCCGTGTAAGCAAAGGTGATCCCGTTCGTATCACGGGAAATAGCCGGCTCAGTCTCGCGATCAATAGAGGGCAATCGGAGATACGATGCTGGTTTTTCGGTATCATTCCGGCGGGCATATGCCGCTTTTGCACTTTTCGAATCAGTTTCTGATCCGTCAATCAGATATGGAACTACCCAAAAACCGTCTTTTTTTGCCGCAGCTGAAGTATACGGATCTTGGTACTCAAGATCATAGTACCTTACATCCGTAATATACAGATTGTTATCTGAGCGCAATATTCTTATTCGATATCCCGGTGCAGTTATCCAGTAGGCAGAATCAGTATCTTTTTTGATCAGATCCTTTCCCTGATAGACCGTATAGTGTTGTTGCTTCCAGTACGAGGAAAGTTCCCGGGCATTGGGGAACACAATCTGTTTTTTTTTCCGCAGTTCACCGACATATTTAATCTGGTTAATAAACTCCTGTTGGTGTTTTTCCTCCATTGAAGTTTCCAAGCCAAGAAGTACAAAACCCGGCTGTTTCTGCTCGAACAATGCCTGATTGATCAGTACTTTGAAGTACTGTAAAGATTTTCCGTCGGCTGCATAATCATTAGGTTGTGAGGTATAGGCAGATAAGTTCCCGTAATTAAAAAGAGGGTCAGTCACGGTCTGCCTGACAATGACAGGGGCAGATTGGTCAGTAAAGTCGGGAATAAAAGCCCATCTGCGGGATGAGGGGTAGGGATAATGTGCGGGCCCGCCATAGAGAGTATAACTATCCGTGCCGAATTGTTCTTTTGTGATTTGATGGACAAGTACGTCATAAGTTTCATGAATGTATTGAAGTGTCTCCGTTTTGATCATCCATGATGACGTAACTTCCGGATAATACCCGAATAACTGATGAAATTTTTTGAAAAGATGGTCCATCATTTTTTTATTCTCTTCGTCTGTGTATCCTACGCTGTAAACGAACGGTGCCTCATACCAATTGTCTTTCGGCGCTGAATAGTCAACTCCTGCGTCCTCTGCAAGTCCGGGAGTAACTTCAAGAAGCAATCCGAGTCTGATGAGATCAGGGTCCTTTGCAGTAGCTTTTTTCAGAAAGTCAATATATTCTTTGTTATTTAAAGCGTCATAACGAAGGACAAAATAACCGGGGACATTATTCTGTTCAAAAGCCTTAACTTGCGATGACAATGCATCGATTGATCCGGTTCCGCAGCATTCTTCTCCCCGGACCTGATTGATAACAAGTACCTGCGGTACATCCTCTGAGGCGGCTTGAACAGAATAGAATGGCATGAAGACAATCAACAAAGCAGCAAATGCCGTGATTTTAGACCAGAGCATACCTTAACGCTTGAGGAGTTTGTTAATAATCCGATACCACAATGACTCCTGTGAAGAAAACAGATTCTTCTTTATACCCCAATGATTTGTTTGGTAAAAAATATCTGTAAAAAAGGATTGGGATGTGCGCGGAATGTCTTTTTCTTCCGAAACATATTTGTGTTGTTCCCAGAAGTAGAAGTATACCAATCCGTAATACATCAGCTGTAAAAATGAGAGAGTAAAGCCATGCATGCCGTCTTTGTATCCGTCGGCAGCAAAATATCGGCTTATGAATTCACGGGTTCCGTCAGAGAGAGCTTCCTGAAGGGAATATGACTTTCTGCTTTTTGCATCTGATTTGGCGTAACGGATCATTTTCTCCAAGTATTCATCCAAAGATTCATAGTTGTGATGAAGAATCGCGTTCTCTTTTTCATCAGGAAGTTTGTATCCGTTACCTGAAGTTTTTGGTTGTTCATGAATGATCGTAGGCCAAATGACGGCATTTTTTTTGAAAACTCTTATTTGATAATCAGGCCACCATCTGGAGTTCTCTATCCACTTTCCGAGTATCATATTCATCCGTGGCATCGATATGTAATCATATTTTTCGTAGTTCTCAAGAATTTGTGAGGCTAATGTTTCCGGAATGATTTCATCGGGATCGAGGAATAGAATGTAATCTGTCTTTGCAAATTGTTTTGTTTTTTCACGGATAAGTTCGACATATGACACAGGTTCTTGTGCTATGACCCGTACCTTCTCAATTCCGTTCAGCTTCTCCAGGAAAGAAGAAGTTAAACCGATATCTACCATCACAATCTCAGTACTAAGGGTTTGTACCGATGTGATTGACTCAAAAAGATGCTTTGGCTCGCCGAGTGCGACGATAATAGTTGTGATATTACTCATATTTCAGAAATGATGTAACTTCCTGCAATACATTGATTCTGAACAGAAGATACAATGATGCGACATAGGTTAGGAATCCGACTGCAACTGATACTCCGACACTAATCCAGCTTACACCTAAAAAGGTAGTGAAGTAAACAGCAATACCCATAATCAGACTTGAAACAATCGGCGGTACGATCTGAGGGATAAACTTAAACTTAACAATTTTCCTTGCAATGGGAACAATCACAATAAAAGTAAGAGAGAGAATCACCAGGCTGATAGGATACCCGTACAGTCCGAAAAAGTGAGTAAAAAGCGGAATGCTTATCCAGGACATGACCGTCCAGTACAGCATAAATTTGAATGTAGTCTTTACTTTCCCGACGGCATTAAAGAGATTCGTAAACGGAGTGGAGTAAGACGAGAAAAACGCCGAAAGAATAATGATATAAAAAAGAGGAATAGCGGGTTCCCATTTATTGTATTTGGGAATCAGCTGCACGGCTTCATCCAAAAGAAGTGCCATACCGACGAATGTCGGAGCAAGAATAAGTGTTTGATATCGTAGCACTTTTTCGATAAGTCCCCCGATCCGTTCTTTTTCCGTTTGAATTTTTGCGAAAATCGGGAAGAGAATGCGTGACACATTGTCCATGATAATCCGGATCGGAGATTCTGCCCAGCGTTTTGCCCAACCGATATACGCCAGACCTTCAAGTCCGACTACTTTCCCGAGATAGAACAAAATGAGATCATCTTTGATAAGAGCCAGGAATACATTGGTCTGAAACGGTACACCGAAGGAAAGGAGCCGTTTGAGACTCGCTTTTGATACGCCGATGCGGGGAAACCAGAATGAAAGATAGTACATCAGCAGCGTTCCCGTCAGTGATCTGACAAGTACGGCTATGGTAAATGTCTGCAATCCGAAGTTCATCAGTGCCAGTACTGACACGGTCGCATAAAAAATCGTACTTTCAACAATCTGCACCAGGACGATTTTCTGAAACTGAATACTTCTTTCAAGTTTGATGGAAGGTATTGTTTTTAATGAGGAAAGAAAAAAAGCAAAAAGAACTGCCCAGTATAAATGTGTTGCTTCAACCGGAAGGTTGTAGAAACTGCGGATGAACGGCGTAAGGAAGAAAGCTATTGACAGGATTGTAATGACAAGCGTTTGTTGTATAGTAAATGTCGTTTTGATATCGTCGTCAGTGACTTCCTTTTTCTGAACAAGTGCGGCGGCAAGACCGATATCAGAAAAAAAGTTCAGAAAGGGGATTACGGCAAGTGTTAAAACATAGATTCCGTAAATCTTCGGTGACAAAACGATTGTCAGGATGAGATTCGCAATCAAACCGAGAATAGCGGCATACCCGCTGTGAAAAAAAAGACTTAACAGACTGATTATGGAATTTTTCTTTATATTTTCTTCCTGTGCCATCGCAGTTGTATATATGAATAGATAAGTACTATTATACTTGTTAGGGCAGTTATTCCGTTTGCGACATGCTCTATCAGCGTTTCCTGATATCTGATTGCTATGGTTTCAAATTCTGCGCTTGATACGTCGACAATGGGGCGACCTAATTTGTCAAACGTTGTTGGAATGATTTCTTTCCCTTCACGGGTTATGATCCAATAAGGAGCATAATGGATATTGAGGGCTATATCATGCTGACTGCGGACGACGGCAATTTTTTCAAAGGGTTCGTTTCTCAGTATTTTCACTTCCTGTTCCGGCTGCAAAGCAATCGGGTCTGTCGTTTCGGCTTTCTTTCCTTCAAGCGTCCTCCAGTATTCATAGTCTGCCGTTACCGGCAGATATTCGGCAACCTTGAAAGCTGCTGTGTTGTAAATATATGAATCAGAAGCAAAAGCTTTCATGACTGATTGAACATTCATCATATTTCCGGTGAAAAACTTCGGATTGAGGTAGAAGATACCTATAAAAATCAAACCGGCTGCAAGATGTTTCCATTGCTTCGGGATTGTATTGAGAAGATATGCCGTGAAAAACGCAAGACCGAAAATGACAAACAGGAGAAACCGCCACGGAAATTGAAACACTGAGAGTATCGGCTCAAATGTTTTCCAGAGAAACAGTGAATAAGTTGTCGTCATGAAAAAACTTCCGAGTAACAGTATGGACATACCGGCAGTCAGCCACGAAATCGTTTTTTTTGATTTCTTCAGTTGATAGAAAAAGTATCCTAGTCCTGCAAGCCCGGCAAGAATCTGAATTTTTCCGAGCATAAAAGACATTCCGTCATTGATGCACCCGACAGAGGACCCTCCGAAACCCCACGGTGAGTACCAGATCTGATACGGGCACAGGAAGTGATCCTGATACTGGGTGATGGTGGCAATATCCGATGCCTGTACCAGCTTCAGTTCAGACAATGCCGGGATCAGAAAGTAACTGCTCAACAGGATTCCTAAAAAGATAGAGATTACTCCCCATACCCGATTTTTTCGGATAAGCGAGAATAAAATCAGAAGAGGGACGGAAACAAGTGAAAAAATATTATGCGAGGTGAATACTAATGCAAGAATTATTGCAGCTATACCGGTACTTCGCTTTGAGACTCTCGTTAGGACCCATAATCCTGCAGGAAAAAGAGCAAAAAACCACATTTCGGCCAGATTCCCTCTGATAAAAATATCAACCGCAATAAAAGGAGAAGATACATAAGTGAGCCCGCCGATAAGCGACGGAAGTTCATCAAAATACTTCTTAAGAAATAAGTACATAGATGCAAAGGCAAAAACAAAAGCTGACAGATATGAAACTTCAAGTGCCGCTGTCACATCAAGTCCTGCTAAAAATAATCCCGAGGTAATCCAATACGCTGTCGGTGCATAATAATTAAAAATGGGATATCCCATCCCGAAAGACATATGCGGGGAGATACGGGGAGGAACATGACCATTTCTGAGGTCAAATGCAAACTCAATAATCCGGGCGGGTTGGGTTTCGTCATGACCGAGAAATGTATTGTTGTCGAAGGGGTTAAGACTCCGGCCGAAAAGAAAGACAAGTACGGCACATATGACAATAAATCCGTATTTTTTCAAAATAGAAGACAGCATGGGATTATGGTGACGGTTCATCAGATACCTTCAACAGCTTAAAAAGATACAGTGATTTTTTGTTTCCCGGCTTGTCATATTTTGCAACAAGCTCAATCGGCCAGTGATCGGGAAATTCCTGTTGATGAGAGAACACCACATACACATCTCTTTTAGAAAGTTCAGGCTGATACTCGTAGAGATTTTCTTCAGTCAACGGCCAGAGACCTTTAATCTCAACATTATCATCAGGCTGATCATATACTCTGAGTACGTCCGCTACCAGTCCGAAATCTCCTTCGGCAAGAACAAGTGTTTGCCGGTTTTGAGCATTGTCTTGCACGGTTCCCATCAGTTTTTCAGCACCCCATACAGATGTCAGACCCTCTACATACTGTCCCCGATCAACTGGAGGGAAACTGGCTTTTGCAGGATCAAAAAGGAACGGGTAACTGAAAAGCATCATACTAAAAAGAAGTACTCCAAGTGTGACGTTTCTCAACTTGGAAGATTTAATATTCAGAAAGAAGTACACCGCAGTAATAATGATCAGGGTACTGTAAAACAGTACGTATCTCGGGAAAAGTACCCGGGCAAACAGCGCAATTGCGATGTACGGTACAAAAATGAAAACGGAAAGATATAAGGCGGTAAGTTTTTCTTTTCGGAAAAGTAGGAATAGTCCGGCAATGCTAAGAGGAATGATAAACCAACCTGATTCCCAGGCGATGTACAACGGGATATTAAAAACATTATGCTGAAAATATGCAAAAGGATCCGCGAAAAATTCTTCCGCAGTCAGGATAAAGGTCGTGTTTTTTTGCTCGACATAATGAAAATAAGGAGAAAGTCGCTGAACATTGTAAAAAAGCAAACTGATCGCGGCAACGATACCGAGAAGGAAAAAATAATTAATGCTTTGGGAAATAATTTTTTTCGTTTTGGTGCCGAGATATAAAACAGGTGCGGCAGCTGTCAGTCCCAAAAACATACGTGAAGATGACTTTGCAAGAAGTGCCATACCTCCGATGAACCCCATGATCAGTGCGATATCAAGTCTCCTCGTCCTGACAAGAATAAAGGAAAAAAGAAGAATCCAAATAAAACCGGCATTTACGGCAGCATCAACCAGCGCAATTCTTTCGTAAAAGACAAGATACGGAAGAAAAATATACAGCAATGATCCGATGTAAGCTGCTTTTTTCCCCCAGAGATAAAAGAGAAGTGCAAACATACCGGTAAAACCGGCAAATCCTGATGCGACGGCAAACATTCGTCCGGCAAACAGATCATTCGGAGAAAAGAGCTTCAGAAAAGGAATGGTAGCCCAGGTCTGGAGCGGCTGCCGGCCGTCAGTCACGGAAATGAATCGCCATGAGGCATCTTTCCAGGCGACTTTTGCCCAGTTGATGTAAATTCCTTCATCAGAAAACTGAGGCCATTTATCCAGATTGATAAGTCGTATTGAGAGAAAGAGAGCAATTAACGCAATAATTGCAAGAATATCTTTTTTTGTGACATTTTTTTTCAAAAATGTCCATATTTCTTCAAGTGAGAACATACTGATCTAAAGTATACAACAGAACTCAGTACGAATACAGGTAGAGTAAGAGCGGATCAAATGACTGCAGCTGATCCAGCGATCCGACAAAATTCAGACCTTCTGCGTCATTTTTATTCAGAACAAAGCAGGTATCTTTTTGCGGGGTTCTGATCTCCTCTTCAAGCTCTTCGAGAGTATAAACAAATCGGACATTCCCGTCGAAGTAATAGACCATTGAAGGATGATTCCCCCACCATCTGCTTGTAGAGATCAAAAGTCCGAGCTCTTCCAGTGTTTTTGAAGCCTCTCTCCCTTCGGGTTCCACGACAACATAGAGGTCCTGACAATAATCATTGGCATACACTGACAATTCGTGATGCGGATCATTTGATGAATAAAAATCATCCAGTACGTTCGTTCGGAAAAAATAATGCTGTGTGATCAGACTCATTACTATAATAATTATTCCGAAGTAAAAGAGTTTAATCTTTTTTAGTAACGTAATCGGGTATACCATCAGAAACGCAAACTGTCCGAGGTAGGGGTGACCGTACCAGAATATTTTCGTCTTGGTGAGATTTAGAAATACAAACCACGGCAAGAAGAGATAACTATACAATACTTTTTTATCGTTCAGCTGATTTCTGATCCATTGGAAAAAAAGGATGACAAACCCCAATGCAGATATAAAAATATATTTCCCGTACTCGATCGTCAGAAGATCGATGTAAAAAGTTCTTTGACCGAAATGAGATTCTATTGATGCTGTTACCCGTTTGACATGGCTTTCATAAAAATGCTGATATAAGAAAGTAGGTCCGAAACGGAGGAACATTGCAATGTGCCAGATAAGAAGAATACCTGATTGGAGAAGCATTCTTCCCACTTCTTTAGCAAACTCCTTCCAGGAAATTTTCCCCGTCACTACTTCAAAGAAAAAATACAATCCCATAATTCCCACGGGGTAAAATCCTATAAGAGATTTACTGTAGACGGAGAATGACAGAAAAATCAGGGAAGTCCAGAATCTTCTGTAAAACAAAACATATCCCAGCCATCCGATCAGAAGGAAAACATCGACATTCAGTACCTGTGCGCGCTGCAGAAAAATCGAGGTAAGTGATGTCATCATCACGACCAATGTCGTAATCCACGTTTCTTTCAGGACACGATAGTACAGGGCGTACAGAAGACTCAGTGCAAAAACGGATAAGAATAATGTAGCAAGTCTTGTGGATATTTCAGGCTGTAAAAACGGTGTCACTAGCATCACGACGCCGTAAAAAAGCGGAACAAGCGGAGGTTTGTCCAGCCAGTATTGCCCCTGCCACAAAGGTACGGCAGGTGAGATCTGCTGGACCATTTCATAGCCGACTTCGGCGTATATTGATTCATCCCAATCAAAAAACGGAAACGGATTCTGTATTAGTTTTACTGAAAACAAAACAGTAAAAATGAACAGGTAGATTATTACCGGATAATGTTTCGAAAAGATTGTATGTAGATTTTTCATAAAGCTTGTCTCGGTTTATTCGGATCAAGAAAATAATTCCCTTCAAGGTAGGGCTTGATAAGATTAGTATTCAATTCAAAAGCCTCAGGAAACACGAGTTTCTGAAATACAAAATACGTTCTCAGTTCATAAATTGCGGAAAAACTCAAAAGAACAAATATCCCCAACAAAATCCATTTTTTCGGTAGCGGAAAGCGGGTGATATAAACCAACGCCTGTCCGATGAAATACACAACGGACGGAAGTACCGTCACAGACCTGAGTGCGTTCGGATTTTCCCACGGATAGGTCATCATCGGCGGCAGCATGCCAAGCACAAAATACAGGAGAAAGAATGAGTTATGGTATTTTTTCCAGTTATACAAACTGACAATAATACCGCCGACAAGGAGAATTCCCTGAATCGGATTAAGCATGGGTTTTCCCGGATAGTTATGGCGACCGTTCATATCTCCTTTCACAAAAAACATACCGGTGAGACTTGTCACATTTTGCCAGGTGTAGGTTGCCTTTTCCTGAAGTGAAAGCTGCTCGTTTTGCAAATAAAAGAGCTCATAGATACGGTTATCGTCATGCTGAGTGAAATACAGATTGAGCGGTATGATCAGTAAGAGAAAGGGTATTATAAAAAGAAGTACCGGTTTGTCGAAGTTTCTGCGGATTTGCTTCAGACTTCCGTATTCCCAGATGAGAAAGATCAAGGGAAGGATAAAAAATATTCTGCCGGGGGTGTACGAATTGTATGCCAGCCCGGCAGCGACGCCCGTCCAGAAGACATACCATAACGATTTTGTTTTTCTGAACAAAAATAGGGAGTAAATTCCGGCGAGTTCAAAAAAAAGTACGGTACTGGCTTCAAATCCGAAACGCGCAAAGTTGAAGTACCACCGCATAGTGATGAATGTAAAAGCAAGAAAAAAGGGCATCAGCGTACGTACCGTTTCAGGCAGTTTTTTCCGTTCTTCAAATACAAGCTTGAAGATGCCGTACAAAAGTAATACATCAATCACTCCGAACAAAGCAGACGGGAATCGGACGGCAAAAACGGTTTCTCCGAATAATCTGATTGATGCCAGAAGCATATAAAAATATAAGGTTGCATGTCCTGTCGCAAGCTGACTGTACGGGGCATAGGGAGCATTTTCCAGAGATCGTGCCAGCTTGATAAACTCGACTTCATCCAGGGCGATATTCTGAGGGAGAGACGGAAATTGGTAAAAGACAATCCCCGCAGATATGATAAGCAGCGTAATCGGAAGTATGATATTAGACAGGATACTTTTTGAGAATCTCATACCACTTGATTGAGAGTATATCTTTTAACCCTTCGAGCGAAGATTTAACAAATGTAACATTTTTTGTTTCAACATGCCGCCACATTACAGGAACTTCTTTGATTGTGTATCCGAGTCTTGCCGCAAGAAACAGAAATTCCAGATCAAATCCTGCCGATACTGATGAGCCTTCGGCTTTTTGTCTATCCTTAAAAACCTGAAGATGGGAAATGATATGACGTGCTGCTTTTGTATTGAAAAGCTTAAATCCGCACTGGGTATCTCGAATTCCGTGCAGGCCGACTATGTAATTTCTGATAAAAATCATTCCCAAAGCCATAATTTTTCTTGTGAGAGGGGCACCTTCGCGATGACCGCTTCGTGAACCGATAACGATATCAAAATTTTTTTCAGCCTGTTCGATCAATTTTTCGGATTCCTCAATTGGGGTTGCCAGATCAATATCCGAGAACATGACCGTATCTCCTTTTGCCTCTTCAATACCCCGGATGATCGCAAATGCTTTTCCCAAATGGGCATTTTTAATAACCCGAAACTTAGGAAATAATTCTTCGTATTTTGCTTTGATAATTTCGACAGATTTATCGCTTGATCCGTCGTCAACAATGAGTACCTCAATAAAACGCTTGTCGTCTTTTGTATA
>CAZDDM010000033.1:0-14157 GCA_964504235.1 uncultured Gammaproteobacteria bacterium | reverse complement strand
TGACAACCGGTTCAGATACGCCGAACATATTGACACGACGTTCAATAATATCACGGGATGATGCTAAAGCTTCTTCAAGATCTGCAGAGGAAACTTTTGAGGTATCTGCTTCAAAAACCAGATGACTTCCTCCCTTCAAATCCAATCCAAGCTGAGTTTTAAATTCTTTTCGGATAATCCGATCTCCAAGCTGCATAGTAAACGCAAGAGTCGGGATTCTGGTATTTACTTCACGGCCGAATGCATTAAATCTGATCGGAATCGGACGGGGAAGGTCTATCCATAAAATAAGCAAGGCAAGTAGTGCGATAAAAAGGTACTTAATGTATTTCATAAGCTCTTATTATTTCAATAGTTCCTCTTCCTGGCCGACAAGCATGATCTTCGGCTGCTTCAGGAATTTCCAAATGAAAGGATCATTATTACGTTTTCTGAACTGAAGTTCATCTTCCTGCATGACGGTATAATTGATATCCCAACCGAGATCTTTTTTAGCAGCCTGCATTATGCTTTCAACTTCAGGAATGACAACAATCCCAACGAGAAGTACATAAATTTCATCTTCTTTTACTGCGATCTTCTTTGAAAATTTTGTCGAGACAGCAATAAACTTGATCTTCCCGAGACGGCTGATATTTTTATAAATCAGCTGAGCAAGCGTCGTCTGTTTCGTAAAAATTCGCAGAAACTCATCAAAAAGAGGGAAATTCTTATTAAGTGCATAAAACACTTTATTGGTACGCCGTTCACGGGTCAGGACTTTGGATTCATGGAGAATATCAAGTTCACGCTTGACGGCATTCACCTCTTCATCAGTCAATCTTACAATCTCACGGAGGTAATACGTCTGATCAATATTATGGTAGTACAGTTCAAGTATTTTCCTACGTACTTTTGACGGTATGAGATTTTCTAACATAATCGCTTCAATTAATTAGTCCAATTATAATGCTTAAAAAGTAACTTTGTTGCCTGAAGGAAGGATTGATATCCAGATCTGTCCGCGGACAAGATCAATTTCCTTCCCCTTCGAGTCATAAAAACGCATCATATCGGTGGCTTTCGGTTTTTTCCAAGTACCTTCTATAGCTTCACCGTTCTGGAAAATAATGGCATCATCCGAACCGATAACATCATACAGCATATGTTCTCCGTGCTCATAGCCGTCATTTGCGACGCTTTCATCTGCAAAAGCAACGATAACATTTTTGGATGCTAATTGTTCTTCTGTATTTTTATCTACATGAGGGTCTCCGCCGTTAACACGCTTGTAGCTATTGGTTGTTGCGTCATAATTCCACTGGACTGTATATGCCGAACCCAGGTTGTTGTCCCAAAAGTCATAGTTGATCTTTGCCACATCTCCGCGAGATCCTTCTTTTGCGTCATCCTGGAAATTCCACGGTTCCCAGTCTTCGTCCCATGCTACACCATCTTCATCAACGTTTGTAAGGTCTCGATTCTTCGCGGCATAATCCCAGAGCTTTAATGTATTTGTATATACCGTGTGTTCAGTTGCCCGTCCGGGAAGACGGTCATAATCCCTCCAGTAATTCGGAAACGGTACGGCAAACTGATCCATATCATTGTATCCGAACCATCCCAGTTTCTTGATCTCACCCAGGGCATCAGCCGGTCCCGGGGTATTGGCCCCGCCGACATGACCGTAAAGGGGGTTATTGCCGTATCCCTGCAACAGTCTTATGAAATAGATACGTGCTGATCGGACCGATCCGACAATTTTCGATTCATCGCAGTAATACATAACAAGAAAACGGGTTATTCCGCCTTCCGCGACTGCTTCATGGATGATATCAGCGCTCGACAATCCCGATTGTGGTCTTGCTTCAGTATTGTTTTGTACCATAATACCGAGAGGTCTCCTTTTCTCCCATTTTGCACGCTGATTTTTGGAATACATTTTACCGTTGAGAGGACATTCTTCTGTCTTGGGGGCCGTATCAACAACATTGCCGTCTGCATCGACGACAGGAGCTTCATATTCAGAAGTATCAACTGTATTTGCACTGAAGTATTTGTAAGATCCGAAACTGGTCACCAGATAAATTAACGCACCGACAATCAAGATAATTGTTTTATTCATGTAAAGGATATCTCAAATAATAATGACTACAGTTACATCTGTATGAACATTGTAATACATTTTTTTATGTGTTTCCTGAAAAAAACTGTGCCCTGCTCAACTAAAAAAATTAAGGCTTTGTAAAGCCTTAATTAGCATGGTCATTCGCAATTCCCCGTTCCCATAAGACGAAGGTCATTGTAACCTCTTGCATATGGACTGTCAATATGATTAAATGTCATCATGCCTAAGAAAACTAAAAAACAAAAAATCGAGGCACAACGGCACCGTCTTCAAAAAAAGCAGGAAGTAATCCGACCGACTTCCGTCCCGACCGAGCTGAAGGAATCTGCTCCCTTACCTGCTGTCGAAAAAAAGTACCCGGAAAAAAACCCCCTATTCCCCCAAGAGGAACAAAATACCATATATTTTCGCAATGATCTTTTGAAGTCACTGATGATTACAATGATTATTGTCTGTGTGCAGGTCGCTCTATATGTAGCGCAAATTTCGGGAGCTATCGATATTACCAATTTAATAGCATTTTAATTTCGGAAAGGAGGTGAACAGTATGGACATTGAGTTTTATGACGTAAAAAACCGACGAAAAGTTTCTATTCCTTCTTCACAGGTTGAAAAAGTAACTTATGAAAGAGAGACAAAAAGCGGAGACAAGCAAATCCGTTATGCAGTAAAAGCTGAAAAAGACGGCGTTAAACTGACCAAATTCGTCAGCAAAGAAACATGGGATAGTATTTCATAACTATCTCACTCAACGAGCTCAAAAGTATGGACAATTTCATACTCTGGGTTCGTTGGCTTTGTTATGCTTTTATACAAATGAATTTCCGTAACCGGGAATTCGATTGTAGTGTTCAGTCTCTGAAGTTTTTTCCGCAGATGGAAATATTGTTGTTTTGACGGCAATTTGTATCTTGCTAATGTCATATGCGGAATATATTTCTTTTTCAAATCATTTTCCTTCTCCATACTGAAAAGGTCGACTGTCCTCTCACGGATCTTTTCAAAATCTTTATTCCGGCTGAAGGCAAGCCGTAAAATAATTCCCTGATGAACAAACATCCCGGTCTCAAGTGCAAAAAGCCTTGTCGGCTGTATATCAAACGTCGAGCGTTCGATTGCTTCAATAATATACGGCATTTTGTCTTCACTTCGTTCGCCTAAAAAAGAAATCGTCACGTGGTAATTTTTTTGAGGTACCCAGTTGAATTCAGGATAATCACGTTTCAATCCGTCATACAGAACATCAAGCTCAGATACGACATTTTCAGGAATAGCTGCCGCAAGAAATAAACGCATAATAATCAATAATTAATAATAGTTACAACGAATTAAGGATTTTTGAAGTCGAAAATGCTTCAAGTAACGGGCTCACTTCAATGACTTCGGCTCCGACAGCCTGTGTCTGCTGACGTTTCCGTTCAATATGTGGATCTCCCTTGGTAACCGCAACCAATGACGGACGGATCACTTCAACCATCCGACCGTATTCCTTATCCTCAGTGAAAAAAGGAAGCAGTATGACATAATCAACTACATCCATACTGGCAAGAATCTCCGCACGCTGCAATTGGGAATGAATGGGAGTACGGTGTTTCCGTTTTTTTATTGCCTCATCCGATTCAAGAGCGACAATTAGAATCTCCCCGCTTGCCTTGGCATCGCGTAAAAAAGAGAAATGTCCGTAATGCATCAAATCAAAACAGCCTCCGCATAACACCGAAATCTTGCCGTCCCACTCATCACGCAACTTCTGAACACTCTCGTATTTCCATATGTTCTGTTTCATATTACAATTATAACAAGCCAACTCCTCATTCCGTTGTCTTAATCTATCATATGTTATTGAAAACTGAAATACAGGATACATCACAGAAAGCATTAATTGTCGCTCCGCATGACACGCTTTTTCTCAAAAAGCTCAAAAATAAACTAAAAGAAATGAATCTTGATGTATTTTCCACTTCAACTCCTGTCACGGATTACTCCAAATATGATATCTGCATATTCGTACAATTCACGGATATTCTCCTGCCGTCAATAAAGAGCCTGACTGATACAAAGTTTATTTTTATACTGTTTAATGAATATGAACTGGCTCAGACATACGCTTCGTTTGCTTATGAATACAAACTGCAGCACATAAAAATTCTGAATCTTGAAACCAGTCCGTCACAGTATGACAAAGATATCGATACTCTTTTCTGGTTTTCATTTTCCCGGACTGAGGATATCTTTCTTCATATTTTTCATCAGCAGCCTTTTGAACAAGTCAAAAAATCGAAACCGAAAAAAAAACCGTTTTCCTGGAAACAATTTCTGACACCCAGAAAACTTGTCTTATCCGGTATAGCATTGTTGGTTTTTTCACAATTTCTTTTCATGATCCCGCTTCTCGGCAGTACGGTCTCCCATTATTTCGCTTACAAACAGCTGATGAAAGGGAATATTGAAGCTGCAGAGCCGCATCTTGAGCGCGGCAGTGCAATGCTTGCAGCAGGCGAAGGCTTATTTAGTTTTTCCAAACCCGTTCTGTATTTCTTTTCAATCGGTCTGCCGTTTGAGAATCTGATACAACTGAACTCATCTGCATCCGTCATTATGTCCAAAGCATCTGACCTTCAAAAGGATGCACAGATGCTTGCCGACGGTATCTTCGAAAAAAACAAGTCTGATCAGGATGTGACCGAACTCATAGAAGCAAAAGAAAGGCTGAATACAAATGTTACTGATGTCCGGGAACAAATCGACCTGCTGGAAAATAAGATGCCCACCTGGAATGCACAGCTGACTGACGCAAAGGAAAAGCTCAGGAAGATTGATCAGTCGCTCGGATTTTATGAATCGATCGGTCCGCATCTGGATACTCTTCTTGCCCGTGATGCAGAAAAAAAATATCTTCTGTTATTTGCCAATAATATGGAACTCCGGCCCGGAGGCGGTTTTATCGGATCATATGCTGTTGTTCATGTTTCAAATTACACAATCGGTGATATACAGGTCTACGACGTGTACGATGCAGACGGACAGTTGACATCACATATCGCCCCGCCCGAACCGATATCAAAATTTATGGAGCAACCCTTCTGGTATCTTCGTGATTCGGCATTTACGGGTGACTTTATCGACAATTTCAATCAGGCAGAGGAATTTTTGGAACTGGAAGTGGGAGAAACGGATTTTGACGGAGGCCTACTTCTCACGACAACGGCAGTGAAGAATATTTTGAGTACTGTTGACAGTTTGTATATTCCCGATTATCGAGATACCATTACCGCGGAGAATTTTTATCTGAAGGCACAGCTATATGCCGAAGAAGAATTTTTTCCCGGATCGATACAGAAAAAAAGCTTTTTATCCGATGTAATGGATCAGATGCTTTTGCATCTGGCAGATGCCGATATGGAATCACTCTTTTTAAATATCAAAGATTCACTGAATCAAAAGCAACTGGTTTTGTACAGCAAAGACCCGGGACTTCAATCCGTTTTTGAGGAACAATACTGGTCTGGCCGTATGCTGTCACCAAACTGTACCGTATCAGATCACTGTATTCCGGATTACATCTACCAGATGGACGCTAATCTCGGTGTCAATAAGGCAAATTTTTTCATCCAGCGGCCGACTGCGTTGAAGGTTGCAATTGATTCCTCCGGAAAGATAGTGAACACGCTTTCAGTTATGTATTCCAATGACTCCAATCCGGGAGTGTTTCCCGGCGGAACCTACAAAAACTACTTCCAGGTTCTCCTTCCCCCCAACTCGTTTGTCCAAAGTGTAACTGTGGACGGATCTCCGGTCGAAGAATATGATGAAACCAATTTTACCTACAAGACTGTCGGTTTCCTTCTGACTGTTGAGCCGCAGGAAAAGCGAAGAGTGGAAATCATATACCGTCTGCCGACAACCATTATTCAGGGAGCGGGAGTATATCAACTGATACTGCAGAAACAGATCGGATCTCCGAATTATGATCTGCAGTTTGCTTTTGATGTGCCGTCAAACATTTCGGTGACCCGACATAATCTTTCTCCTCTTGCAGAGAGTGATAAAATCCTCTATAATACCTCAGTTTCATCAGATAAGATTTTCCTGATAGAATTTACTAAAAACCAATAATGACTCAACCACAACCAGCTGAGAAAGTCGTCTTGGAAGCACAAGCACGAGAAACGTTCGGCAAACAAACACGCAAACTTCGCAAAGAAGGAATGATCCCCGCAAATGTTTTCGGGAAAAGTTTTACTTCCGTTGCATTGTCAGTTGATGCAAAGGTCTTTAATAATCTTTTTAAATCTGCTGGTGAAACGACAGTCATTTACATCAAAGTCGGCGATAACGATTATCCGACCCTTGTTTCGGATATTCAGTATCATCCGGTTACGGAAGAAATTCTTCATGTAGACTTCCGAAAGGTCAACCTGAAACAGAAAGTTGAAGCACGCGTACCGATTCATTTTATCGGAGAATCCGAAGCTGTCGAACGAAAGAACGGAGTTCTTCTCACTCAGGTAGAAGAAGTAGTCGTCAGTGCTCTTCCGACCAATATTCCCCATGCTATCGAGGTTGATATTTCAGTTTTGAAAGAAATCGGCGACGCTATCCGTGTCTCCGATCTTGCCAAATCTGACACCTACGAAGTTGATGAAGATCCTGAAATGCTTATCGTTTCAGTGACCGAACACGTAGAAGAAGAAATTGAACCCGAGACCACAACAGAAGCTCCTGAAATCCTGACAGAAAAAGAAGGTGAAGAAGGAGCCGAAGGCGAAGGAGCTGCCCCTGCAGAAGCCGGAGAAAAAGAAGAGAAATAAAGACATCTCTTTCTATCATCTGGTACCTCTTTTTTGGTATAATCCCTTCATATGAAACAACTCTCAGTCATTGATACTCTTGACCATATTGATGAAGAAGTAGAACTATATGGTTGGGTTGATACCAAACGTGACCATAAAAAAGTCATTTTTATCGACCTTCGGGACAGGACAGGCAAACTCCAAGCTGTCGGTGACGAAAGTCTCCGTGAACTCACCCCTGAATCCGTCATTCTTCTGAAAGGGCTTATCAAAAAAAGGCCCGAACGGCTGGTAAACCCGAACATTCCGACAGGCACTATTGAAATGGAGGTTAAAGGATTTGAAATCCTCAACAAGGCCCAGACTCCGCCTATTCCGCTTGACTCGGAAGGATATGACATTGATGAAGAACTTCGTCTTAAATACCGCTATCTGGATCTGAGAAGGAAACGAATGGGAGAAACCGTAAAGCTGAGATCTGATTATATTTATGCTCTTCGGGAAGCACTGCACGAAAAAGAATTTACCGAAGTCGAGACACCGATGCTCACGAAATCCACTAAAGAAGGCGCCCGTGATTTTTTGGTCCCCGCAAGACTGCAGCCGGGAAAATTTTATGCACTTCCTCAATCACCACAACAATATAAACAGCTCCTGATGGTCGCCGGTGTCGAGCGCTATTTTCAGTTTGCACGC
This sequence comes from uncultured Gammaproteobacteria bacterium, assembly GCA_964504235.1. Lineage (GTDB taxonomy): Bacteria > Patescibacteriota > Microgenomatia > UBA1406 > GWC2-37-13 > UBA1450. Next base: position 6,561 of record CAZDDM010000033.1, on the reverse strand, counting down.
TGTATCAGAGATGAAGATCTGAGAGCTGACCGCGGATTTGAACATACCCAACTTGATCTTGAGATGAGTTTCGTCAGCCGCGATGATGTCATGCAGACTGTAGAAAGCATCGTCAAACATGCCGTCAAAGCAGTCGGAGGCAAACTCCAAAAAGACACCTTCCCGGTATTTGACTACGCTGATGCAATAAAACAGTTCGGAGCAGATAAATTTGACCTGCGGACTGAACAGGAGAAAAAGGACGGCGTTCTGGCATTTGCCTGGGTCGTAAATTTTCCGTTCTTTAAGAAGGTTGACACCGAAGATAAAGCAGAAGTCGCAGACGGTAAAAGCGGATGGACATTCACCCATAATCCGTTCAGTATGCCTCTTCCCGAGCACCTGGATTGGCATATGAAGGGTGAGAATATTGATCAGATTATGACAACCCAGTATGATCTTGTCTGTAACGGTTTTGAGGCCGGCGGAGGCAGCATACGCGCTCATAAGGCTGAGATACTTGAAGCAACATACAAAACAATGGGCTACTCAAAAGAGGAAACTGAAGCAAGTGTCGGACACATGCTTGAAGCCTTCAGATACGGTACACCTCCCCACGGCGGAATCGCCCTCGGTATCGACCGTCATGTCATGGTTTTGAAAAACGAGAGATCTCTGAAGGAAGCAATTGCATTCCCCATGAGTTCGAGCGGCAAAACGGCAGTAATGGACGCGCCTTCGGTCGTTGACGAAAAACAGCTTGCAGAACTGGGTATTTCAGTGGACAATAAAGAATAACGAGATATCCGTTATCTCACCATTATTAACTTTTAACCGTGTAATCGTGCCATTTCGATTCTATTTTTTCTTCCTGTTTGTCACATTTCTGACCCTTTTTTATCCGGGAGACTATCCGTATTTTCAGCTTTTGGCATACAACAGAGAAACGTTTGCCGAACTGAAAACAACGGAACAATATACCATTCATCCCATACCCCAAGTCAACCAATCCTTCCCTCCCTATGTGACAGCGGCGGGCGTTTACATCGTCGAATATGATTCTTTTACCCCTATTTATAAAAAGAATGAACACGCTGAATTTTTCCCGGCATCAACTACAAAAATCATTACCGCCCTTGTAGCTAATGACCTTTATAGCTCTCAAGACGTTGTAACGGTAAATCAGCCGCATATCGAAGGCCAGGTCATGGGGCTTGTTCCGGGAGAAAAAATTACTGTTGAAAATCTGCTATACGGTGCACTCGTTCATTCCGGAAATGATGCCGCCTATGCCCTGGCTGACGGAAAAGGCTTCCGCTTTTTCGTAGAAGAAATGAATAACAAGGCACAGACACTCGGCATGAAAAACTCCCACTTTACCAATCCTGCAGGACTTGATAACATCCAGCAAAAAACAACTCCGTTTGATTTGAGTATTGCCGCACGTGAACTCCTGAAAAACCCGTATCTCCGCAAAATGGTCGGAACGAAGGAAATCATCATCTCAGATGTAGATTACAATACTTTCCATACACTGACGAACGTCAATAAGCTATTGGGTGAGATTCAGGGACTGGGAGGGTTGAAAACAGGATATACGGAAGCTGCTGGAGAAAACCTGGTCAGCTTTTATCGGCACAACGATCATGACTATATTATTGTCGTTATGAAAAGTGATGACCGGTTCCTTGATACGAGAGTTCTGGTTGACTGGATAAAAAATAATGTGACGTATATTGATCCTCCGCTTACAACCTACTGAAGAGCTTCATCAGCCACCGCTGTAACATATGCTACAACACGGTTTTCTCCTAAGAAGACATATACCGGCTGGACATACTCCTGATATGTATCCGGTTCATAATATGCCATAAATACTTTTTGAATTTTGACTTCTCCGTTGGCTGCTCCTGCCGAGACCACCATTCCTTTTCCTTTCTGCAGATCGTCCCATGCCTGTTGTGCACTTCGCAAGGGATATAATCCGACCTGATCCGATGACATTTCAAAGTATGAAATTCTTGCCCGAATCGGCCGGTTTTCCCCACCGCCCGTCAAAAACAGAACATAGTTAGGACTGTTGTAATAAGTGGAAGTCACGACAGCAAGTCCGTCGATATCTTCGGGAAAGAAGTCGACCTCTGCCATATTGGATCCTGCGGGATTATTGAGAGTTGCGACCTCTCGTGTCGTGGGATCCAGGCGCATATAAATGACGTTTTTGTCTCCGAGGGAAAGTGGAGTCGGATACCGTCCGACATTGGTCAGAAATGCTGTCGCATCGGAGACTACGGTGGATTCAAGATTCGGGTCAACTACCGTATCGACATTGTCTGCATCAGTCACCTTATAATCATAGGTGAAGTTGAATGTCCTGATATCAATCGACATCTTCCTGACTCCGTCATCAAATACTGCCGTTTTATCCTGCAGCTGATGCTGAATAATATCGGTATCAATTCCGGCAGCTTTTGCCATAGCATAAATTTTTGCTAGAAATCCGAAGGTAGCAGTTTGTTGCGGTATGAAATAGACATTGGCAGCGGATGTTGCTTCATCGACATTCGGAGTACCGTCCAGAGTATCAAGCACCCACGTATAGTTTGAAGACGGCTTTGCATCCGTGATCTGGGGCCGTTTGATAGGTCCGAAAATCTGATCGGTCGCGACGGGCGTCGTATCGGCCACAGGTTTTGGAGCGGTTGATTGTATTTCTAAATACAAAAGGAGCAATCTGAAACCAAACACAAAAATCAGAATAACAAGACCTGTAATGATCCCGACAGGTGCAAATTTTCTTGTGTAATAGCTGACTTCAGTAAGTGTCATGTACTCATGATAACAGAAAGCTCACAGGAGCTAAAGGTCATCGTGCTTTCTTACTTGAGACTGCTTTTCTGATATTTGTATAATCAAACCATAATGAAAAAATTGCAGTTATCTTTCAGAGGTTTGCCTATCCCGAAGTATGCGGCCGTAATTTGTGCGATCATAATAAGTTGCGGGCTTATTGCCGGTGGGAGCTGGTATTATTACCGCTCAATAACTCAGTACGAAAACGAAATTGTCTCAAAAGATAAAAAAATTCAGGAACTCGAAACACAACTTGAAAAAGTCGGTAAGGAGTTGACCCGGATCAAAAATGAGGATCAATATGTACGAAATGAAAAACTACAAAAAGAAATTGAACAAACAAATGAGACCTTTTCAGCTGCAGTCAAAACATATGAGGAACTGGTTCAGCTGAAAGAAACCGCTCCGAAAAGTTCCGATAAGAAAATTGCAGAGTTCGAAAAATCATATGCTGAGATATTAACTTTCCTTTCGAAGCTTAACTACGCTTCCGCTCAGGCAAATCTGGCATCACTGAACAAATCAATCACAGCGGAACGCTCAGAGATAGCCTCTTCCTTCACCATTCCTTCAACTGTGGCGGTTAATAATGCCCCGCCTTCTTCAGGATACAGCCGTCAATCCGTTGAAACTTCCGTCGGCACCTATATGGTCGATATTATTTCCGCAGATCTGAACAGCACAAGAGTGATTGTTGATACGGCATCCGAGAGTAACTGCCGGGACAACTGTCCCGTTGATTCACTGGGAAGTTATGCGGCAAGAAGCGGAGCATTTGCAGGGATCAACGGCCCGTATTTCTGCCCTGCTTCCTATCCGAGCTGTGCCGGAAAAACAAATTCTTTTGATACTCTTTTGATGAATAAAAATAAATATTACTTCAACTCGGACAATAATGTATACAGCACAGTGCCTGCCGTTATCTTTTCCGGTAATTCCGGACGGTTTGTGGGAGCATCACAGGAATGGGGCAGAGATACAGGAGTCGATTCGGTCATTGCAAGCCAACCTCTTCTGACACTGAACGGCAACCGCGTCTTCGGGGGTGACGGAGAACCGAAACGGTCAGGAAAAGGATCAAGAAGCTTTATCGGCACGACAGGCAGCACCGTGTATATCGGTGTCGTACATAATGTATCGGCCGCAGAGATGGCACATGTCCTCCAGACACTCGGAATCTCAAGTTCTCTCAATTTAGATAGCGGCGGGTCAACGGCCTTGTGGAGTTCAGGCAAATATATTGTCGGACCGGGACGTAATACTCCTTTTGGGATACTGTTGGTAAGTAAGTAACTTTTTCCCAAAAGAAAAGCGTCCTTCGGGTACCCTACGGCACCTTCCGGACGCTCATCTTGCATTCAACGTTTGCTACCTTCCTTTCTCTACCTCCCAGATCTCGAATGACCTCGGCGCACGGAAGTGAATTCCTTCTTCCGGATCGATCGACCAAACCAGCCCGGCAACCACTTCTTCGTCGCCGCAGGGGAACGTCAGGTCGTTCTTTTCGGAGATCTCAATCGAATCTTCACTTGTCCTGTTGCCGTCGCGGTCCACTTGCCAACGGGTCACGGTGGCGTTGTCTTCGATCGCATCAACCCTGAGCTCCCAACGCTGGTATTCTTCCCGGCATTGTACGGACATGCCGTACGTGTGCTCTGCCAGGAAGTAAGTGCTTATGTTGTGGTTGGGGTTGAAAACGAACTCAACAAGCCACCAGACACCGATCGCCAGATAAATCAGGATACGAACAAGATCCGCAAGCGCTTTCAGACAGCTTGCCCAGTTGAGATCCTCGTCTTCTTCCTTCTTCTTCCAGGCCATCAGGCACCCCGCTTCCACCGGTTCTCGACAAGGCCGGTCACCAAAACACCGATTGCCTCGACGACATAGCCGACGATCGACGTCACTAATCCGACCAGTCCGAATTCATACGCATAGCGCGGATAACCGAACAGCCAGGTAGGAGTTTCATCAACGGGGCGGAAGTACCGATACCATTCGTGCAGCAGCAGGTGATCATTGTCAATCAGAAAGATCGCCACCGACGGCCACACGACGAAAAAAATCAAACCTACAACAACAAGATACATCCCGTGCCATTTCCAGTGAAGATTTTTTGATTGATCGATATATCCGTCGATGTACTTATCGATCAGATCGAAAAAATCCTCAGCAAGCTTGAACGGTCCAAGAATCAGCAATAACACAAACGCAACACTGAGCAGTCCCATGGTCCATGCGGGATTACTGACCGCAGCTATACAGACAAGCAGGATTATCATCAGGACTGCAAAGATCAAAAAAGCGGTACGGTTGTTCATTTTCCTTCTCCTTCTGTAGTGGGGATGTTGTAGTCACGAGCTTCCGAGATTTCAAACTTGCGCACCCGCAGATGCACCGTTCGCTTTGAGCGGTCGATGCTCCAAAAGTATGCGACTTCCTCACGATCGCCTTCACAGCCTTCAAGATGCAGAGAGCTGCGTTCTGCAACTTCAATTTCCTGAATACGCGAAGGTGTCTCTTCCGGTGTGTTCTGTACCCATACCAGGAGTTTGACACGGTTCTTGTCATTGCTGTACCACATCTCTCCCATCTGGAAAAACCACCGGATCCTCTGGTCCTCACATTTGACCCCGGCGACCGAATACACGGTGTCGCCGTTTGCATAGACGCTGTAGTTGTTGTTCGGGTTTATTCCGAACTCCCATAAGGCCATAACACCAATGACAATGAGTAATGCCACAGCATTGGCAACACCCTTTAATACTGCATCTACAGTCATCTCACCACACGACTTATCCCGATCATCATCCACGATAGCCTCCTCTCTTGAATTCAGATGGTTATAGATAAACTGCCTTTCGGCAGATAGTAGCCGAAACGTTAAGGTGCAAGATACAGAGAATCAAGTCTCTGCACTGTTCATAGGGCATACCATACAGAATGCTTATTCCATATTTGGCCCTACAGAATGGGATATTATATTAAATTAAAGGTAAAAAGTCAATTATTATAGGATATACTTACTGTTATTAAAAAGGGAGTACTGTCAGTAATATTGACAAACCTGTCATTCAATATCAAGATCGTTCGATATATAAAGTTCTAATCAGATTACCGTAACATGCCTCAGTAAATCTGATTATCTTACTTCTTGCCTTGCGATTTCCAGTAAGATATTTCGCTCCGAACTTTGACGTATATGAATAGAAAGGAATGGCGTAATGGCCAATATCTATGTCGCTCCGTGTGGTCGAGTTTTTGACTTGGATGCTTTGGTTGACGGACAACCTGCCCCAAGCGGAACTACAAGCATGCAAGGTCATACATCCGTATTCTGGCCTGATCAAGGGCATCTTTCCTGGAATAACCCAGGACAAACTGATGCACATTGGTCTACCCACAGTGAAGGTGGTACAAAAGCAGGAAGAAAACCTCCTGGTGCTACTTTCAGAGGTGAATAGTATCAAGTAGTCGCAAGGTAACTTGAGGGGGAGAAGTGATTCTCCCTCTCATTTTCATCATCTATAATACCAATATGCATATTTCCGGACAAAAACCAGGTAAGGATATTGATCAAAAACACTGGACAGTACAAAATGAAGACAGAATTAAAGTTCATTTCAACATGTATCTTTCAGAATTTAAGGTAACATCTCATTACCTTCTCATTGATAACGATCCATATTCAAAGAAAGAATTTGTTTTTCTTGCTATCGTCCGTGACTA
>CAZDDM010000032.1:0-14263 GCA_964504235.1 uncultured Gammaproteobacteria bacterium | reverse complement strand
ATCATGTTTTACTCAAAGGAAGTCTTATGACAAAAACGAAACCGACATCACCAAAAAAATCAACGACACAGGACTTTATCGAGATTGAGGATATCAAAGATGATATTGTTCTGATGAAGGACTTTTCAGCGGCAACCATCATTGAAGTGGGTGCGGTCAATTTCTGGCTATTATCCGCTGAAGATCAGATGTCTATGATCTATACATACGGAAGTTTGCTGAACTCCCTATCCTTTCCGGTTGAGATTGTCATTATCTCAAAAATGATGAACATTGCTTCATACATTGAGTATCTGCAGGCAAAGATTGAAAATCAGAAAAATGAGGTCATTCGAACACGACTTGAGGATTATCGTGAATTTATCAAAATGGTTGTCAAGAAAAATACGGTCATGGAAAAAAGATTTTTCTTTGCGGTTCCTTTCAATCCCCTTGAAATGGGAGTGACGGGAATGAAAGCTCAGAAATACGGGAGAGAATATATCCTCAACAGAGCAAAAACATCGCTGTATCCAAAGCGTGATCATTTACTGAGACTCCTTGCGAAAGTAGGTCTCAAACCGACCGTTTTGCAGAAGCAGGAATTGACGGAACTGTTCTACAATCTTTACAACCCGTCAGCAACCGGAAAGCAGCTGGCTCCGATTGACAGTTATGTTGATGTGGTTGTCACAAACGGCTAATTTTATAGTAACTATGGGTTTATTCGGAAAGAAAAAAACAAAAGATGAGGCAAAACAGCCGAAAGGAAAAGCTGTTTTGCCGAGCGGAGCAAAAAAAGTCGCCGATGTATTGGCAAAAGGAGATGTAGGAGTAAAAGATCTGATTGCACCCTCATATGTTGAAGTCGACTTCAATCATATAAAAGTCGATGCGAAGTATTACCGCACGTTATTTGTAGTCGGCTATCCCAGGTATGTATCCGCAAACTGGCTCCACTCTCTTATCACCTATGATCATCCTCTCAATGTTTCCATGTTTATTTACCCTTCGGAATCAAAAGAAATTTTGAATGAATTAAAACGGAAGATCGCCGAAATGCAGGCTACTATTGAGGCCGACATGAAAGCCGGAAAAGTCGTTGATCCGACGGTACAAGTGGCACTTGATGACGCTCTGGCCTTGCAGGCGGAGCTTGCCAAAGGTGCAGAACGGTTTTTTCAGTTCGGATTGTATGTCACGATTCCCGCTGATTCTGAAGAAGAACTGGATACGGTCACAAAAGAGATTGATTCGACCCTCTCGTCTCTCCTTATCGTCTCCAAGCAGGCAACACTTGAACAGGAAGAAGGATTCAAATCAACCCTTCCTCTTTTCCGTGATAAACTCAGTGTCTGGCGCAACATGGATACGACATCATTAGCGATGACATTTCCATTTTCGACTGCTTCTTTGACACGTAATGAAGGGATTTTGTACGGTTTGAATCAGCATGACGGAAGTCTGATCATCTTTGATCGGTTCACTCTGGAAAATGCCAATGCCGTCATTTTGGGAAAATCAGGAGGAGGAAAGAGTTTTATGGTCAAGCTTGAGGCACTGAGATCTCTTATGATGGAGGTTGACGTGATCATCCTTGACCCGGAAAATGAGTATCGGACACTTTGTAAAAACCTTGGAGGTGAGTTTGTGGACTTCTCGGCAAGTTCAGAGTACAAACTCAATCCGTTTGATTTGAATGCTGAGCAGCCTGAACCTGACGAACTTTCCAATAAAATTCTTGATCTTCATTCCTTGATGAAAGTCATCATGGGAGAGCTAACTCCCTCTCAGGACGCTCTGTTGGATCGGGCACTTGTATTGACTTACCGGGAAAAAGGAATCACACAGGACCCTGAAACGTTCAAAAATGAACCGCCGCTTCTTGAAGATCTATATAAAATTCTGATCGGTATGGAAGCAGTAGAGGCAAGAGAACTGGCTGACCGTTTAGAGAAGTTCGTCAAAGGATCGGCAACGGGTATTTTTAATAGTCTTTCAAACTTTGATATCAAAAACAACTTTACGGTTTTCGGTATCCGGGATCTTGAAGAGAACTTGAGACCTGTTGCAATGTATATTGTCCTTGATTATATCTGGCATACGGTACGCCGCGGTGAGCCGAAGCGGCGAATACTCATCGTCGATGAGGCGTGGTATCTGATCAAGAATAAAGATTCCGGTGCGTATCTTCACAATTTTGCCAAGCGCGCCAGAAAATATAAACTTGGTATGACGACGATTACTCAGGACGTGGAGGACTTCTTGGCAACGGAAGAAGGAAAAGCAATCATAACAAACTCAAGTCTGCAGATCATTCTCAAACAGTCTACTGCAGCAGTCGATAAAATCACCAAGACGTTTTATCTGACGGGTGGAGAAAAACACTTCTTGCTTTCCGCCGGTGTTGGTGAAGGATTATTTTTCGCCGGTCAGTCCCATGTGGGATTTCAGGTCATTGCATCCGATGAAGAAAAGCGCCTTATTGAGTGATCTTGATTACTTCATTGAAGCGAGCATATCATACAAAAGAAGCTATTAAATCTGGTATAGTTAGTATCTCCTTGTTATATACTCTACACTATAGTCATGAACAGAAATTTGCCGTTTCTTGAAAAAGGAAGCACCGGATCGCTGTCTTTCCACGGTAGCGGAGGAAACTCCTCCCGCTTCTTCTTTATGCTCTACGTAGTCGGAGTAAGTGCTTTTTTTTTGACCATTATTGTCCGGCTTTTTCAGCTTACGATCGTAAAAGGAAATTATTATGCTCAGCTTGCCGAAGATAATCGTATCCATGAGATTATTATTGAAGCTCCGCGCGGGAAAGTTTATGACCGGAAGGGTATCATGCTTGCGGGCAGCACCGGTCCGGATATCACTGAGGAACAGGATAGAGTCGAATCGAAGCGTGTTTATTACAACGCCGAGGCCTTTTCTCATATTTTAGGATATAGGCAGATTGCGGATAAGAATGATCTTGCAAAAGATGCATGCCTCAATAAGTTGAAGATCGGGGATAAGGTCGGGAAAAAAGGGATAGAACAACTGTATGAATGTGATCTTCGGGGACAGCGGGGAAAAAAACTGGTAGAGGTTGATGCTATGGGGGACCAGATCAAAACGTTGAGTATTTTGGCTCCTACCGCCGGGAAAGATATTCAGCTTGCGCTTGACTCCTACTTGCAGGAAAAAGCCCATGAACTCTTAAAAGATCAGAAAGGATCTGTCGTAGCGCTTAAGCCGAAAACAGGAGAAGTACTTATTTTAGAGTCGGCACCGGGATTTGATCCGCAGCTTTTTGAGGACGGCGACACAAAGAGAACGCAGGAACTTATCACAGATCCCGATAAGCCCCTTTTCAACCGTGCACTTGAAGGTAATTATCCTCCCGGATCAACATTCAAAATGTTTGTTGCTTCTGCCGGACTTGAAGAAGATGTGATCACTCCGGAAGAAACAATTGAGGACAACGGAGTACTCGAAGCCGGTCCGTTGAAGTTTCACAACTGGTATTATCTTGAATATGGCCGTACCGAAGGGCCGGTAGACATGATTAAGTCTTTGCAGCGTTCAAACGACATCTACTACTATACGTTGGGAGGGAGGCTGGGACCGGAAAAAATTAAGAAGTGGGCGGAAGAATTCGGTTTTCAAAACAAAACGGGAATCGGATTATATGAAATTGCCGGCATAATCCCTTCCTCATTCTGGAAAGAGGAAGTCTTAGGCGAGCGCTGGTATCTCGGTGACACTTACAATCTTTCTATCGGCCAGGGGTATGTGACCTCCACTCCCCTCCAGGTTGCCGCTGCTACTGCTGTATTTGCCAATGACGGATATTTATGCAAACCACGGCTTCTAAAATCGTCGTCTGAGAAGGAAAGTGACTGTCGAAAAGTGCCGATTTCAGAAAGTACTTACGATGTTGTCCGGGCCGGAATGAAATCTGTTTGTGAAACCGGAGGGACGGCATATCCGTTTTTTGACTTCAGAGTCGGCAAAAAAACAGCTTCAGAAAGCGCTAAAATGTCTACCGAGGAGGCAAAACTCGCAATGGAAGGCACCCGAATAGAAGTTGGATGCAAGACCGGAACAGCCGAATCTCATGCTGAATCAGGGAAACCGCATGCCTGGTTTACGATTTTTGCTCCCTATAAGGACCCTGAAATAGTAGTGACGGTACTTATTGAAGAAGGTGGACAAGGGTCTGATGAAGCATCGCCTGTAGCCAAAGAGATACTGGAAGCATACTTTGAGCGTGAAGAGTGACCTTCTTGTTTTTATTGTTTTGTCGTGTAAAATATAACTTTCGTCTACATCTGTCTTATTTATTCTAAGAAACCCGCTCGCAAACAAGCGAGTTCTGAAAACACTATAAGATATTTTGTGGTATAATATTCTTTTGAATAATTTCAAAATTCCATAGAATTTTGGCATGCAATTATGCTTAGTCTTGAAGAACGTGAATTGGAACAGAACCTCTCTTATGAGCCGGCGATATTTAAAGAGAAGTTTAAACGTAAGCTTGAACAAGGTGTCCGTCAACCATTAGGAGGCGACAAATTTGCAAGCGATTCCTGTAGTGGTCTTTTATTGGCTTTAGAAGAGGATCCTTCATTTCTGGAGCTATTTTCTGAGGCACAAAGACTAAAAGGGCCTTCTTCAAGTACTGAAATGGCAAATTTAGCTACGGTTCATGCTGTAAATTACATTATGACATTCGGTGAAGGAATACAGAATTATCCCTCTGCATTGGGATTAACTGACGCCGCAACTTGGAAAGAGAAAGTATATGCACTTCTACAGGGACCTTACGCAGATGAATACTTACGACTGCTTGTTGAAAAGCATGCAAATACAAATATTCCGAATCGTGGTGCACATTTACCGTTTTTGTTTCATACGGCGTTTCCCGGTCAGAAGGTAAAAGTCTGTGATGCAGGTGCTTCAGGAAACGGGATATTAGGTAAATTGGCATATAACGGGTATGGAGCCGATACTCCTTATCTTTTTCAAAGCGATACAACAGCTGCCCATGGAGTAAACGGCCTTATTCGACATTACGCAAATGAACGGGTCGATTTTTGGGGAGTTGGTTTTGATATTTCTAACATGCATAGTTCACCTGAGCAGGAGAATTGGTTTTTAGTAAATGACTACATAAAGAACATGAATGAACCCTATCTTGCTGCAAAAAGAGCACGAATGGAGCTTTATAGGAAAGCACGGAACGTAGATTTTTTCCAGGGAGATATGACTCAGCCGCATTTTAAAAGAGGTGCGCTTGATTATATCAACTTTTCATCTACGCTTTATGAACTTACGAAAGAACAGCGGACGTTGGCTTTAGATTATGCTTTCGATTCCACAGATACTCCTATGGGATTGGTAGGTGTAGCGGATAGAATTGTTGTCCGAAACGGTGAACTTGTGTTTACGAAGGATCGGAGTAAAGGATCGTACGGGCTTGCTCTTAACGGACAAAGAACCGGAGGAAGATGGATCAATCCGATACGGATGGCCGATAGCACTTGTGAAGTATATACTCCCGGCCCTGATTGGGAAGAGTATCTTCAATTATTTCCGCCTCAACTTGAATGTTGTCAACAGACTACTGATCAGGTATAATTACGGGTATGAAAGTCTTTTTTGTCGGTACAAATCGCAGTGAAGAAAAACTCTTAAAAAACTATGAGTTTTTGTACAATGAAATCAAAAATCTGGGGTATTCTCATCTCAGTGACTTTACGCTGAAAGCTACCAAGGACTTTCAGGATCAGATGAAGGAAGGAAGAGATAAGCACATTGCTTTTTACAACGAGATGATCCGGGATATCCAGGCGGCTGACATCTGTATTTTTGAAGCAAGTTCCCCGAGTCTTGCCGTCGGTTTTCTCATCCAAAGATCACTTGATTATTCGAAACCGACAATCGTTCTGTACTACAAAGATAATCTTGTTTATTTCCTGTCAGGAACGGAAGACGAGAAACTGATCAAAGCAAGTTACACCGAAGACAACTATAAAAAAGTCCTCAAAGATGCACTGGAGAATGCCAGAGAGAAGAGAGACAAGAGATTTAATTTCTTCCTCAGTCCGAAACTCCTCAATTACATTGAAGACGCAAGTAAAGAACGCGGTATCACCAAATCCAAACTTCTCCGCGACATGATTGTGAACCACATGCGTGAAAACAAGGTAAATGATTTAGAAGAATAATCATTTTCCGATCGTTTTTATCCTTTTGTTGAGAAAACAATAATAATTTGAATCCACTTCCTTAGGATTTACAAACACGGGGACATATACCTCATCTGACGGCAATCCCAACTGTTTTTTCTCCATAGTTTTCAACGGTTTAAAATCCTCAAACTCCAGCTGGTCTCGTTCCTGTTCTTCTTGTGTTATTCCCCGGGAGGCTTCATAGAGTATTTTCTGTTCCCGTCGGGGCTTTTCCTGATGGATAATATTTTCAAAATCAACAAGAATGCGTTCATAGTCACTATAAACATCATACGTTTTTTGGTATTCAAGAGTGAGAGCCAGAGGATGATGATAAGTAAGATATTGTTTTGAATATTCTTCATCCCGGTCCCAAATGATATGAGGAGCCGTCACATATGAACAGGCGTTCAGTATTTCTGGTCGGGTACTATTTACAAATATGCAGTCATCCCATGAAGACGGGTGAATGGAACGGGTGGTATGGATATCGTATATTTCATCGAAGTTCCGGAAATATTGTTTCAGAATATGAGCTCGTTTTTCTTCGTATGTTTGCGGATTTGATACATTAAAAGATCTGTTTAGATCGGTTTCAATGTATCTGGTATTCAGGGGTACAGCTTCAGGATTACCGATAATGACTTTCCAACTGACCTGATCTGTCTCTCCGTACGGATAATCCTGGAAAAGTTTGTGACCGGCCAACTCATCTCCATGGGTACAAACAACAAATAAAATTTTTTTCATGACGAAAATCTAAAATGGTAATAGACTAGACTGATTTATTTTTAATAAGCTTTGCTATAATCCCGATCGGGATATAAAACATAAGGAATACTATGACTCCGATAATCCAGCCGATAAGTAATGTGTTTTGAAATTTATTCATTTACTTATTAATTGGTATGTCAAAAGTGTATCGACTGAAGAAATGGAACTGAATGACAGTATTGTCAGGAAAACTGACTATGAAGTTGAGCTAGAGGTATCTTCTCCTTGCTCAAAAATGAAGGTTCGTCCTGCTGTTATTTCAGTGATGAAATCAGGAGTAAGAATTTTCCCTACTGGCCAATGCTCATCTCCGCGAAGATCATTTTCATGGAGATGCAGGTGTTTGATTTGCGGACCCCATTCCTGAAGGATTGCCCGTATGCGCGTCTGAGCATCATCTTTGTCCCTGGCACCCAACATGGCGTGTCCGGTATCAAGCGTCAGTTCAATATCACGGGGGACATGTGTCCAGTCTGTTTGACCGTGTTTGAGTTCCCATGATCCGTACACAATCTCCGGTGAATTCTCCCAGTACAGGGGAACTCCGAATATTTTTTTTAAACCTTCCCCGTAACGGATAAAGTGTAACCCGCGATCCAAATCTGGGTAAATCTCAGGGTGCTGGATCTCAAAAGGCAGATGGACATTTAGAGAAAGAAGTCGACCCTGTTGTGTCAACAGAAAATCTCTGACAAGGTTTATGTAATCCTCCACCTGAGTTACTTCATATCGCGATTTGGCATGAGCATGTTCTCCTTCTACTCTCAGCATGTATAGTTCATTGTTCATAAGATAGAGCGTATCATTTCAATTTTAGGCTGGTAAAACGGCGTTGTAAATCGGGTTTCCTGACCTTCTTCATCAGAAGGCATCCATTCCAGCGTTTTGAGTACAGCGAAATGCTTTTGGACTGATGTGTCAGGAGAAATCCCATAACTGGACCAAAAAGGTGTTGAAGATTCAGGATGAGCGTGTTCGACGGACATAAGGACGACTGCAAAATCTTCATAGGGGGATGCGACATGTGCAGTTTCCCAATCAATAACCGAAGAAAGTTCGAAATGTTCATTCACCCGTCTTCCGATATAGTTAGAAAGCCAGTAATCCCCGTGTATCCAGGATAGGCCCCTTTTTTCAATTTCATCCTGTTTGTATGTCTCCGTCAATCCTTCAAGAAGTGCAAACGGTTCGATTTTCAGATCTCTCAAATAGGAATCAGCTTTATGAACGAGTTTGAATATCCGCTGCATGTGAGCATCGTGAAATCCCGGAACGACCGGATATCTAAGCTGTTGATGGATATGTGCGAGCGTTTCTCCGGCTTGTCTGTAGATATGCATTCTGACCGCTTCAGGATAGCTGTCAATTTCACTGTCCAGATATTTTTCACCCTCGACATAAGACATTGCAATTCCGCCTGTCGTAAATCCCCGAAATTCTGGGGCAACACCTATCTTTTTCATAGAGATATATTCGGCTCTCCTCCTTTGCTCGGGCGGAGTGCCGATCCCGTTTCCTGTATTAAAATGTTTTGTTATGGTGCCGTTTGTCCGGAATAATGAGTTTACTGTACCCCCTTCCAGTTCTTTCATACGTGTTGCTTAAAATAACTGACATCAATTTGTGCCATTGCCTGTTGTGCCTGTTCCAAATACTCCTCGAGTCCTGTGGAAACCATTGATTGCGGTGTCCCTTCTCGGGTTTTATTGGTTGACCAGTTGATGACGGAATCAGGAGTGAGAGGGAAATCCGCAATAACCGAAAAAAATTCCGGATACCACTCCCCGAGATCGGTGAAATTGGCATAAACGATTTCACCGTCCGAAAGGGATTCTCCGAGTGCCCGGACATAAGGTCTGTGGGTAAAATTTCCCTGGGAAAAGAGTACTTTTGTATCACGTAATGCTTTTCTGGATTTCTGATATGCAGCATCGCTTGCGAGAAAATGTTTGTCTCCGAAAGATTCCCGCTCAACATGGTAGTAAGATTCTGCATCGACCTGTTCAAGCTTCATCAAGCCGAAAAGCTCGTCAAGCTGAGCCAGTTCCAGGTATTCCTCTTTCGTCTCGGCGTTTCTGATGGTATCTACCATTTTGAACACCTGATCGAGGACAAAACCGTTACGGTCAATACTCACAAGGCAGTCAACATCAAGATAGGGAGTGACGGTGAGAAGTGCTCCAACTCCGGAAATGATTCCGACCCGGGGTTTCCCGTTGCGTTTCTGCCTTGATATGTTTTGGCCGATCGTATCAAGGGAATCGGCAAATCCCAAATCATTTGTATAAATCCAAGGAACAAGTTTGGTCCGCAGCTCACCCCGTTTTGACATCGGGATATTCGCAAGAGCTTGTCTCATGTGTTGGATATTCATATCTTCAATAGCAAACTGATAATTCAGGGCGTTGAAGTATTCAGGTTTCATACGCTGAGCAGTATATGGAGACCTGATGATGAAACACATGACAAAACTGTCCAGAAAGCTGACAGTTCATTGAGTATAATATGTGTATGACAAAGCTCTCAGCGGGGACAGGCTTTGCATCGCTTTTCAAAAAATACAGACTTCGTTCGGAGATAGAGACACTATCAGAGTTCGGAGATATCCTTGCTGAAGAGGGGATGGTCTACGAAACAAGTTTGTTTACTAAATGGCAAAGCGGATACAGGACCCCCAGGGACCGCCGCTTACTTCTTACGATAATCCGAATATGCAATAAGCGGGGCGGAATACGGCTGATTCGTGAAGCGAACGCACTTCTTGAAGCGGCCGGACAGGGATACATGACGGAGAGTGAGATCTCAGATATCCCTGCACTTCACCGACAATTTTCTTTCCAGGCACCCAGGAAAATCGCATACTATATCGGCAGGCAACTATATATTACAAAGGCAACGAATGCCCTGACAGAAGGAAAAACAGTGCTTCTGTACGGTCAGCCCGGGATCGGGAAAACAGTTATTGCAGGAGGGATAGGACATGACGTTGCCCATCACTTTCCTGACGGAGTGTATTGGTATCAGCTCCAATCATCAACAGTAATGGATATTCTGGCTTCGATCGCAGAAATATTCGGACACAATGTTCGCAATATCGAGGACCTAACAATCCGGGCTTCGGTTGTGAGATCCCTTTTGGTAAATACGAAAGCCCTTTTTGTTTTTGATAATCTGGAACATGAAGATGATATTGATTTTCTCCTTCCGAACACCCGTTCATGCGGAGTGCTTTTCACTTCGATCCATCCGTGTATACATGCAAGAGGCATTGACGAAAGGATTCAGGTGCAGCCGTTTACGAAGAACGAGGCACTGTATTTGTTTCATGAAATACTGGGGGAAACGTATGCTCAGCTCCATACACGGGATATATTGAAGCTCTACTCTCTTGTCGAGGGACTTCCTCTTGCATTGCATGTGGCGGCCAAACAGGTACTGCATTTCAAAAAGTCATTGCAGGAGTTGATTTCTCATATAGAAAACACCAGGACAAATTTATCGGATTATGCATATGAAAATAAGAGTATTTCATCTGTTCTGCAGATCTGTTATGAGAAATTGAAGCCGAAGCAGAAGGAAGTATTTTCTTCTCTGGCCGTATTTGCCGGTCGTGATTTTTCCGTTCAGGCGGTGGCATATATTAACCGGATGACTGTCGCGGACGCACAGAGACAACTTGAATCCTTGTACGGTTTTTCATTGATTGACCAATCAAATCACAGCAGATATCGCATGCACCCCTTTATCCGCATATTTGCTCTTTCTCACGTGAAACAGGACGTGTATGTCCGGGCAGTCCGGTACTACCTGAAAACGATCAAAATGAAACGGAAAACATATTTCCTTTTTGTCCGTCGGGAACTGGATAACATACTGCCGCTTCTTGATAAAACGCTTTCTTCAGAAGTATGGAGTTCCGTTTCCGAGATTTGGGAGTATCTGTCCGATTATCTATGGAATGCGGGGCGATGGGACGATTTGAAAAGATATAGTAAACACATTTATAAACTGAGCGGTAAGCACAAAGATTATGCTGCCAAAATCCGTGTCTGTTTACTGTCCCTCAGTCTGGTGTATTACTGGAAAAACAAACTAAAACGTTCTGAACGGTATATCAGGGAAGGATTGAGTTTAGCGGAAAAGATAAATGACCGGTATCTGGTGATGCTGGGAAAGCAGCGCTTGGGGCGTGTGCTGATGAATACGAGTAAATTTGAAGAATCTGAGCATTTACTTGAGGAAGCAAAGGCATATTTCTTAAGCATTCACGACCAGATCCAGCTTGCGATAACTATCACAAATATCGGAGAAACGGAGTTGAGAAAAGGGCATTTGGAGACTGCTCTTGCACATTTTTACGAAGCTTATCAGTACAGCCGGAGCATTCAGGATATATCCATGAAAAACATATGTCTGGCAGAAGTTCTTTTCTATATCGGCGGATTGAAATTATTGAAGAAAGATTGGGATGAAGCTCAGAGAAGTTTTGTCGGCGGCTTGGAATATTGTAAAAAAATTAATGAATACTCGGAGATCTCAGTCATGGGATATATCGGGCTGGCCTTGTGTTTCGAATACTCTGGGCAGATAGGACTTGCTAAAGAAAGCTATCACCGTGCCCGTGAACAGATCGAATTTCTTGGGATTGATAAATCTCTTTTTCATCATGACACTCTTTTTTCAATCCTGAAAAACGAAATTGTCGAAAGCCCGATCTGCGGATCCCTAATGGGTAAAGTGAGGAGAGAGGCGACTCTTAACATTTAAATCATTCACATTGGAAGAAGTAAGAACCGATACTATCATCCGTCCAACGTTCATTATTTTTAGTAATATTTTGCCAAACTTCCATCCCTCTCCCTGATTTTTTTGAAAAGGTAAGGAATTCATAGCTATAAACTTGATTATAATTCTCTTTATTCACAGGGCGTACTGCTTGAATAATATTATGTTCATCTTTAATAATTGTGTAGTCTTCCAAAGGATCCATAGATCCTGTATCACGAGATCGAATGATCTTGTCATTTTGAAATGTGAGACTAAAGCGTATTGATTCACTTTTTATCATCATGGCTGTTGTCCTGTTTCCCTCTTTGAGGCTATAAAGACTTTCACTGAATTGTTGATTTGTGTATGCAGTACATTTGAGCTTTTCTCTAAAGGTAAAAGTATTTATCCTATCCGGAAGAAAACAATTTGTTTGATAATCTTCCCAAAAGTTACTCTGACTAAAACAAGTAAGCTTATCTCGAGGAATAGAACTGATGCCGTATAGTATAGTAGTCCAGCGAGTTCCAAAGAAAAAGGCCGTTATGGAAACTAGTAAGAAAAGTATAATGGTAAATACTGTTTGCTTTTTCATATTTCAATTATGCAATAAGGGAAATGGATTTACCTCCCTATCGATTGATAGGGAGGAAAGAAACTACTCAACAGACGGTTGACTAACCCTTCGTGCAGCCAGGCCATGATGATCGGACATCGATGAGAATCCGAACCCAGTCACCAGACATACTTGTCGGGATGCTTAAAGAACAGCCATTGTAAACACGACGGCCATCGGGGTAGCGGACTCCGTAGTCCACATACAAACTTCCTTTCCACCACCAATTTGAGAGGCGATACTCATTGACAAGGGGATTAAACTCCCTGTACCAAGAAACCGACTGCCCATTGTGATTTGTCCCATAGACTCGGATCCAGGCGATACCTTGTGCCCCTGAACCGGATGCCTTCTGGAACAAAAGTTGCTGCCCATTACTTCCAGCCATGACTTGGTGAGATGGCATGATACTGACCATGCTCACAACCAATGCAAGCACCACCACTACAAACGTGAGTTGCCGACGCATGTTCGAGTCCCTTTCACTTGATGCGTCACAGATTGTTGAGTTGTACTAAGATACCATCAAAACTTTCTCACAGCTTTTGTGAAAAATTTCACAGGTACTCAGAACGATATAATTCTATGAAGGACTTATATATTTATGAATGACTGCTTTGTCAGGAAAACTGACTGGAAATGTAATATAATTACATCATGACAAAGCTCTCAATGGGGACAGGCTTTGCCCAACTATTCAAAAAATACCGGCTTCTTTCGGAAATTGAAACCCTCGCAGAATTCGGCGATCTTCTTGCAGAGGAAGGGTTTGTGTATGAAACAAGTCTTTTCACCCGTTGGCAAAAAGGAGACCGCGAGCCAAAAGAAAGACGGGTGCTTCTTGCAATATTACGAGTATTCGCCAAAAGAGGCGGAATTGTGAGTATAGAAGAAGCAAATACTGTCGTCCAATCTGTCAATCAGAAAGATTTAACACATGAAGAATCTTCAGCTCTCTCTGAATTTATTCAAACCTCAAATACTAAAACATTACCGGTAAAGCCATACCTTTTTGTCGGCAGGGATGAATTATTAAAGGATTTATCTTGGGAACTTATTAATAAAAAGAAAGTGTTGCTATACGGAATGCCAGGAGTGGGTAAGACATATATTGCAATATATTTAGCACACCAGTTGAAAAATTTCTTTTCCGATGGCATTTTTTGGTTTCGCGCTGATATCAAGAGTTATGATGATATTGTGGATGAGTTATTGAGTAGTTTTGGCTTAAATGTTTCGCTAGGGTCAAGCGAAGAAGTGAAATTGGAGAAGCTAAATTCAGCTCTTAAGAATAGAGATATTTTAATTATTCTAGATAATATTGATAATGATCTGTTTACAAAAAGATTTGATATTAAAGCACTACGTATCCCGATATTAGCTTCTTCTGTGAGGAAATTATCATCGGAATTTTCTACATATAAAGTTCATCCTTTTTCTGTAGAAGAGTTTATGAAGTTAAGTGAAAAAATATTGGGGAAACCATACCTTCTAACTAATAAGCTTGATATTGAAGATATCGGGAAGAAAATTGGATATTTGCCTATTTCTTCACTACTTACAATAAAACAGGTCTATTTATATCCTACTGAAATTAAAAGCATATCTTCAAAATTTGATAATTCCAACTTAAAGCTAGACACACTAATTTATGACCATAAGAGTTTATCTGTAACTATTGATCTAGTGTTTCGAAGGTTACAATTAGATGAAAAAAAAGTATTAGTAGCATGTGCTGTCTTTGAAGGTCAAGACTTTGATATAGAGCATGTGTCAGTAATAACGAATATTAGCAAGAAGAGCATTCAGAGTTTCTTTAATAAGTTAATAGAAATTTCTCTACTTGATTTGTCAGTTAGAAATAGATATAGATTGCATCCTGCCAGACATGCGTATTTGCGAACTA
>CAZDDM010000031.1:0-14493 GCA_964504235.1 uncultured Gammaproteobacteria bacterium | reverse complement strand
GGACGGATATTTTTTATGACATTGATAAGGGAGGATTCATCAGTCAGATCACCCTCGACAAAATTGACATCTTTGGTGACGCCGACGTAGTCAAGATTCTCGAATGAAGGATTGGAGTACCGTCTGATGAGACCGTATACTTTATACCCTTTTTCAAGCAATAATTTTGCTAAGTACGGACCGTCCTGTCCGAGTATTCCTGTAATAAGTGCTGATTTTGCCATATAACGTTATAAATTCAATAATGGAACTATTATAGCAAGTTAATCCTGCTTTTGTCCTGTCTGTTTTTGCTGATTTCGCATCAATACGCGTCCGTTTTCAAACACCTCAAGATCGATATTCTCAAGGACGAGCGGACCCTGTCCGTTTTGACCCATGAACGCTCTGAAATCGGCAGAGGCAAGGTTCACAGGCTCATTCCGATGCGATTTCAATCTGACATCTCCGCGCCAGACTGCATCAGGACAAACAAATGCACCTTCCATGTGCAGCATATCAAGATCGCGAACTGATGCCGTTCCGAAAGTTCGTCGGACATTTTGAACATCCGCATAATATCCTTTTTGAACCAGATCTCCCTCCATCCGCGGGATATGACCAGGTTTTTGATTTTCGAGCATCCATGTCGCGGTATTCAGCA
This sequence comes from uncultured Gammaproteobacteria bacterium, assembly GCA_964504235.1. Lineage (GTDB taxonomy): Bacteria > Patescibacteriota > Microgenomatia > UBA1406 > GWC2-37-13 > UBA1450. Next base: position 13,850 of record CAZDDM010000031.1, on the reverse strand, counting down.
TGAAATGGTCAGAACTGCTCTGAACCATGAAATCCACCGGGAACTTATTCGGCGTAAATGTCTCATCACGATCTTCCGGATTGGTATTGATAATCTTAAGAAACGCTTTCCCGCCTGATACTTCCTTCCACACTCCGCCGACAAATTCATCATTCTGAATCGCTTCATTCAGTCTCAGGATAAGAGAACCGAGAGCGCCTTCCAGCTGATCAAACTTTTTCCCGTTTTTCTCCTTGGTATTCAGCATGAGTTCGGGAGTGAGTAAGGCATCAAACGCTTCCGCAGTCATTTGATCACGTAATGCATGAAGGAACGGACGAAGAACCGTTTCATTCATGAGTGCCGTATTGGTATTGAAATATTGTTCACCTGAAGCATGGGTCCTATCCGAAGGAATAGTTTCACCTTGGATATCCTGTGCAAGTCCCAGCTGCATAAAGAGATCTGTCTGACCTGCTTTCTTTGCCTGAGCAAGTTCGCAGATATCAGGAGTCATTGATCCGTCTCCATGTACTTTTCCGCCGATAATACCGCCTTTCACGTCAGCAGGTGTTCTCGTTGTGGTAATCATGACAATACCGGCTTCCTCTGCCGTGTATGCAACCATTTCGGGTGTGACAAAATTGTTCGGTCCGTCACCGTTAAAAATTGCCCGAACCGTAGGTACTCCCTGATCATCAGCTGACATGATTTCATGCAGCAGCATGACACCTGCCTGCCCGTGCCCTCCGGGAGCAACATGTTCCGTTGAAAAACGTCCCTCTGCCACATCCCATGAAGGCAGATCTCCCTGCTTGAGCCAGCGTCCGTTCAGGATGTTGTGCTCCTGAAAATACGGTTCGTACTGATCATATACTGCTGCCATGGCAGGGTGACTGTCGTCATTGACAATCGGTGTCAGAGAAATTCCCCCATAACGACCGGCTTCCGCGATAATGCGATTGATTTTCACTTCGGCAATACTCATATGTCCGATACTGCCATCCGGTTGCATGTAAGGCAAATATAAATCAGTAGATTTTGAACCTTTTTTCCCGTGAAGAGCTTTTCTGTCAACAACATCTGACATCTCCTGTAAATAATCATCACGAATGACGCTTGATCCTAAACCCGCATCCATCGGATGGAATCGTACATGCACGCCCTGAGCTGCCTGCAGAAAGTAAGCCTGTCCTTTTATCTGTTCATACGGGACAACTCCAAGTACCTGCCCACGCTCGGATTCAGTCATAAGAGAGGAGGGGATAAAGTTTTCACCGATCGTCACGTGTTTATGCTGTGGGTCACGTCTTTGGACATCAAGTCCGTTAAAATATGACCTGTCATGAGGAGCCAATTCTGAAGCGATCTGCATATCTTGTTCGTGAAGTGCTGTTGACATAAGATATAAAAAACTTAAGATTGAAAGTATGATACTATATGAAATAACATTTGTGAATAGTGTATTTTTTTATCCTGTCAAAGTAGGAGGGATGAGAAGCAGGCAGTAAGTATTGATAGAAAAGGATAATTTACAAAAAAATACTATAAGATATCTTATTTTGAGGCTATTTTTTTCTTACAATTGATAATCTAGACTGTCACAAAAGCTCTTTGCTTATTTTTAAGCTCATTAAAAAACAGCAATTTCCGATTGACATATGAGTACTAAAAGTGTATGATAGTGTATGAAATTTGTTGTTATTTCATATAACATATGACAGAAATCAGAACAATAACTCCCCAGGAAATAACTGCGGGAACCAACGGAAACCATAACGGATATCATCCTGAATATGAAGTTCCCCAGCCTCTTGATGTAGAGGCTTTTTTGGAACGCCACCCGAATTTCGTACCCACACAGTATGACCCGCGTGTGCATGGTGTTGCCATTCAGCAATTCATGTTTCCGGGAGAAGTGACTGATGATACGGCTCTTGTTGATACTAATGTCGGGAACGGGGAGAGACTGTCATACAACGGGAAGTTTTCCAGATTCGAAGAAGAAGTAGCAGAACTTATTATGAGAACGGGTGTATACAATACTCCTGTCGGAGAAGACGGCAAAGGATACAATGTCGCAATCGAGGACCCGGAAGCCGCGGCCATCCGTCAGGCTTCACTTGAAGCGCTCCGAACCGCACCTATTGAAGTAATCGCTCCGTTTGCTGAAGAACCGGAATCTATTCAGGGAGTGATAGGATACTTGTCATCACGCGTCGGAATGGACAGAGTGCATCCTGTAGATGCAGGCATCCATGCCGAGTCAGGAGAACTCGCAAGAGAAACAGGTGCCAATGTATTAAATCAACAGAATATCCTCAAATATGTGGATCTTCAAAAACTTATGGACATGGGAGTGATTCCCCACATCGACAAACTCAAAGGTTCAAAAGGTCTGACTATGCTTGCCGGAAATTATGCTCTTGCTGCCCTGGGAAAACTGGGAGGATATGTGGCATACCATGATACTGATATCGTGAATTCGGAGGACTATGCCGCACTTGATTACCTCGGAATTCCTTTTGCATTCCCCGTCGGTGAGATGAACGGAGTCTATATCGGACGTACCGGTGCCGGAAGAAACAACGAATCACTGCAAGGTGAAAATATGCACAATTTAAGTAAACGTAAACCTGCGGAAGTACGACGAATCGCTCACAATTTCGCACCGATTATGTGGCCTCTTACGGGAGAACGCATAGTCAAAGGTGATGTCATTGCAAATATGCCGTGGCCTGTCGATATGAATATCGAAACGATGATTGACTTTACGCTTGCCGGTTTGAATGCCGAAGCGGGTGAACAGCGTTTGATGCAGGTTGCCAATCCTACCCAAAAAGAAGAAAATCGTGTCAGCACGGACCCGCGTGAATGGGGAATGATTTACGGATGTGAAAAATCACTGAGAACCTACTACGAAATGTTTGAAGATACAGGCCGTATGCCTCACCAGTGGACTGTCGAAGATGTTGCACGCTACAACAAAGAATACGGAAATTTCGGAGATAATGTCATGACAAAAGGTGAAATAGTAAATCAGCCGAATACTCTTCAACGCGTCGCTCGCGGAGTCATGATGCCGAGTATCAATCAGCTTATTGAGCTTGGTGTATTCGACATCGAAGGTCTCCGTCAGGAACTTATGCAAAGCAACTAAACTAATTTTTGCTTATACTATCTATCATATGAAACAAGATCTATCCCAACTCAAACTTGACGTCAAAAAAAATATGGCCTACACAAAAGGTGCCATCAAACGCCGTGCCAACGGTGCTCTCAAATACGATTATCTTGTCCCAGGAGGAGTTTATGAAGAACAATGGGACTGGGATGCTTTTTTCATGGGTGTAGCTCTCACATCTGAAATCCCGTCCGAAGCAATTTACCTGAAGAATTGGGCATTGAATTATATCCTCAACGCCCACAAAGACGGAAAGGTAGCAGGATGTATTACCAAAGACGGCGATGATCCGAGGCTCAATCATATGAAACCGTTTCTTGCACAGGGTGCATATATCGCAGCCAAAAATCTTGAAGATTTCTCATGGCTGAAACCGAACTGGTCCTCGATGAAGAAAGTCGTCATGTACCGCGAAAAACACCTGTGGGATAAAAAGAGAGGACTTGCCATGTGGCATGACAGTATGGAATCAGGTGCCGACAACAACGTTGCAGGACACCGGGCAGAGAGTCTCAAAGGCATGGAAAAGGAGCTCGGTACAAAATATGATGCTTTGAGAAAAGAACGGGGAGGATTTATAAAAGAAAATGTCCAAGACTATCCGAAAGGCACAATCGCTTTCCCGGACGTCAATTCCTATACATACCTTGAATATAAGGCGATGAGTCTTATCGCAAAAAAGATCGGCAAAAAGAAAGATGCTGAGATATTTGCGGAAAAAGCAAAAACACTCAAAAAAAACATTGAAAAATATCTCTGGAACAAAGAGGATGAAATCTACTACAGTCTGAATACAAAAACGGGAGAACAGATCAAACACATCAGTTTTTCATCTTTCCATCCGATGTTTGCCGGTATCACATCCCAAAAACAGGCAGATGCCATGATCCGCAGATATCTGATGAACCCGAAACACATGCTCTCGAAATACGGAGCACGAACTCTTTCAAAAGCTGATACTCATTACAACAATGTAAACATGCTCAAGCCTCACTCCAACTGGCAGGGACCGGTCTGGCCGATTGCAAACAATATTTATATGTTTGGCCTCATTAATTACGGTCATCAGGAAGAAGCATTGGAACTCGGCAAACGCATCTCAAAGCTGGTTTTAGCTGATATCGCGAAAACAGGCGGTATGCACGAAAATTATGACGCAGAAACGGGAGAACCGTTGGCAGCGCCGAATTTCGTCAGCTGGAACGTCCTGGTCTTGACCATGATTGAGAATGCTGAGAATATGAGTAATCCCTTCAAAATCTCATAAATACAAATTTATTTTCTCTATGACAGAACACATAGGCTATCGTGCCCCGACAACTTTGCATGACATAAAGTCCGGAATTGAGCAATTACATAGCATCAGAAACCCTGATGTCGGTATGCCTCTTCCCGTGAAACTGTTCCATTTGTCACACAGCGCACCGAAAGAAGGAGCAACCCGTCCGGGTATTGATCCTTTGTTTGCTGCATTTGCGAAAGCCTCAGCTTTGGATATGCCGAATGTTGCTGTCAGTATGGCGGATCATTCCGATCCTTCTGCACAGGCTGAAGAATATACTGCCGATAGACAGGCTATGAATATCACTTTGAATAGAGTACTGGAACGAACTCCGGGCTTCGAACAAGCAAAAGATGCACATCCGCTTCTTGTCGGAATGACGACGGAAGAACTTATGAAACGTCATGGTGATACGGTCCATATTATGGCATATCTCAACTCCCACGATGAAGCTACACGATCATCTCTCCGGCATATGGGAATAGCTGACCCTGATGAGTTTCTTGCGGCACAGGTCGATGAAACTGATTTGGAGGCTGCGGCATTTGTTGATGCGGCTGTGGGATCATGGCTTATCAACAATATCAAACCTCAGGATTTGCTGGTACGCGATGATTGGCCTCCTGCAAACGTCCATCGTGATCTGAAAGGAAACATGGTGCTTGCAGACATCGGGGACAATCACGGAATTGTCCCGTCATTGAAAGCGATACAGGGAATGCATCCGAAATTACAGGAATATCAGTTCAGACTCTTCGGAAACATGCTGACGGGAAACTCCGTCCTGGGTCTTCATACTGATCGGGACATACGAAATATTCTGGAGATCGCAGACCACTTATATATCCCTGAAGACCGACGGGCCGTGATGTATAAACGATATCTCATGCCTCCGAGCTTTATTGAATTCCGTCCGACTGAAGAGCTCGGCAAGACACCTGCTCCTTTTTTGGAAAAAGCAGTTCATGACGGAAAAGTGATCGCACAGGTTGTGGAACGGCTTGATCCGATAAAAGATGACTATACCGCTCTTTCCCATTTTGAAGCAATGATCCGTGAACTTGCCGGACATGAACAGGGAAGAGAAGTATTGGAAAATCTTCGTATCGGATGGATCGGACGGCCGGCCCGTTTCCCTGACGGATGGAAATCCAAAGACATTTACGATGCATATACCGGTGGTATTTCTGCTCGGCTCGATAGAGTAAACGCTTTATTTAGAGAAGTCATGCAGACTGAAGATGATTTCATTCTCGTACACCGCGATGCAGCGGGAAATTTGAGCGGATATCAGCATGACAAATTGAAAACGGAAGTGTATCCGTTCTCGGATATCACGTTCCAGGTCGGACAGGAAGGTCTTTGCCAAACTATCCAGGAAGGCGTTCTCACGAAAACTTTCGGTATGGGAACTCCGGGGGTGACTGTGGTTTCCGACCGCGTCGGTTTTGCCGAAAAAGCGACTGAACAAGGGCTTGAGAACACACATGTCATTTCCGATATGAACCGTCCGGACGGATTCATCAATGCATTTGTCAATGCGTATGAGCAGGCTATGGTGCTCAGGAACGGTAACTCGAATTTGCGCGATGCAATGACTGCACAACTCAAGGGATATTATGATACATTGTGTAAAGATACGTTCTACGGCACGGCTATTGATACATTAGTAGAAGTTGAACGATCAAAACAAAAATGAAACAAATCACTCTGAACCTGATCAACCGGAAATCAGTCCCGAAAGACAAACAAAAACAGATTGAGTATATCCGGAAATATTACGGGAAAAGCATTCTGTCCAACAAAAAAGATCACGGCCTGCAGTTCGGGTTACCGCATCCTTACCTTGTCCCTGACTGTGATTTTTTTACGGAATTTTTCTACTGGGACACGTTTTTTATGGTTGTCGGACTTCTGAAATTTAAAGAAGGAAAAAAGATTGCGAAAGGAATTATTCAAAATTTCACCTATGAAATAGAGCGTTTCGGTCGTATTCCGAACAACAACGCATACTATTCACTATCCCGCTCGCAATCACCGTATTTTGCACTCACCATCAAAGAATGCTTACGGATGTATCCGAAGGATATCAAAGCTCCGTGGATACAAAAAGCCGTACACGCAGCTGAGAAGGAATATACTGAAATGTGGACCTCAAATGATATCCGAAACGCCAATTACCGTACAGAAACTGGTCTTTCACGACACTGGGATATTCACGGCGACCTGCATATTTTTGCAGAATACGAATCCGGCTGGGACACAACCAGCAGATTTTTGAATCGCTGCATGTCCATAAATCCGATTGATCTGAATTCACAGCTGTATCTATACGAAGAATTTTTTGAGTGGTATCACAAGGAGACAGGGGATACGAAAGCATCACAATCATGGAAAAAGAAAAAGCAGCATAGGAAAAAACTGATCAATGAATACTGCTGGAATGAGAAAGACGGGGTGTTTTACGACTATGATGTTGAGAACAAAAAGCAGACAGGATTCCTGTCATCCGCTTCTTTTTATCCGCTCTATGCCGGAATTGCGACGGAAGAACAGGCCGAAAGGACAGTGAGGAAACTTCTGAAAACCCTTGACGCAGAAGGAGGTCTGGCAATCACTCAGAAAGTAGATGCGAAAGCCTCGTATATCAATCAGTGGGATTATCCGAACGGCTGGGCTCCTCTCATGTTTGTCGCATACCACGGCATGAAAAAGTACGGATTCGACAAAGAAGCGGAAACTGCAAAAAGCAAATGGGTTGCATTATGTGACTATTGGTTTGTGAAAGACGGCTGTTTTTATGAGAAATATAACGTTGCCGATATTAAATCAGACGTGATCTCCAAAACTCCGCGAAGACGCGGTTTCGGTTGGACCAACGGAGTATATCTTGATTTTGTGCTGGAATAACTCAAACGACAATTCCTGCGCCTTCCGACGGAAGGAACGGGATGTATTCGAGTCCCGGGCCGTATGCTTCGTTTAGTTTTTGTTGAAATGAATTCATGTGAGTGTTCTTCACAAGAGCCAGTGCAATGGCTGAAAATCCGCCTCCCATATTGCGCATACCTATGACTCCTTCAATCATACGTCCCTGAGTCACGAGTTTTGTCAATTCAGGAGTCTCAGCATCGAGTTCATACAACTCCAGTGCACTTTTTCCTGACGCTGTCAGGATCTCACCGAACCGCTCCATTTCGCCGTTTTCCAAAGCATGTACGGCATCAAGTACCCGCTGATTTTCATACACAATATGCTCGACACGCATCCTCATCTCAGGATCGGTTTCCTCTAGCTTATTTTTGCAGCTCTCGAACTCCTGGACACTTACATCACGGAGTGAACTGACTTCTTTTTTGAGCATTTCCGCAAGAATCGGTACGCTTTTTTCACACTGTGCACGACGCGCGGGATATCCGCTGGTACCGAGATTGCGTTTTACATCCTTATCAACGATTACGACAAATGTCATGTCGTAGGCAGACAAGTCTGCTGGGATTTGTTTCATATCCGAAATCGGCATATCTCCTTTCGGTTGAAAGTCCAGAAATAATAAATGATCTTTCTGACATAATCCCGAGGATGCCTGATCCAAAAAACCGCAGGGAATTCCGATGAGATCACCGTTTTCTGCTTTCTGACACATATGAGCTTTCTTCACCGGATCCATCTCGATGCCTGTCAGTTGCATTATGCCTGTTGCAAGAGACAGCTCAAGTGCGGCGGAACTTGAAACACCGCCTGAACTCGGAACATCACTGTCAATCAGAATATCCATACCGGGAATATCTGATTTCACTTTCATTATTTCAAGAAGTACACCTTTTATGTAGTTAAGCCAGTTCCCGTGTTCTCCCTTTTGCATATCATCAAGTAAAAACTCAGCCGGTTCTTCGGCATATCCTGTAGATGCGACACGGATCATACGGTCATCCCGTCTGGCAAGCATCGTAACAGTTTTTCTCGCGATTGCAGCAGAAAGGGCATATCCGCTGTTGTAATCCGTGTGATTACCGATAATTTCCGCCCGTCCCGGTGCCTGAGAGATGACTTCCGGGTCTTTGCCGTAGAGAGTCTTAAATGTTTGTTTTGCCTGATCAACGTTATTCATAGAGTGAAATAATTGTTAAATATTGATATGACAATCACTTTTGGGTATTCTGCAGTCTGTATAGTCTCGAATTATAAGAATAGTAAACGGTATTCTCTGCAGGGTTTGCTGCCACAGCAAATGATGCCTGAAAATCATCTTCAGGCGGGGGGACAAGCTGAACGGCAATCTGCTGGAGCAGTTCCATATTCTCAGAACGTTTATAACTTGCAGGAGACCCTCCGACAATCCCTCCATGAACTATCCCTTTTTTTATAAGATCTTCCAGTTCCGGCGGGAAAATCCGTTCATCGGAATGAAATACATACATTCCTTTTCCGTCTTTCGTGTATGTGACACCGGCAAAACAAGGATTTGCACCGAATGTGAGAGCTGGAGTGAACGGATCCTTGGAGATACTTCCCATATTCACGTCAGCAAATCCTGAAGCTTTACATTTATTGAGAAGACCAAAATAATCCTGTTCTGCAACAACACGAGGGACAATAATTTTACTGTCAGGACGCACAATTATACCTTCGGGAGAATCAACCATATTTGAGAATAAACTGCTAAAACTATACGACAAAAAAAATGAATAGTCAAAAGATTTCATATCAGATATGATAAAATGATCTTCATGGATGATTTTCATGTAGTAACATACAAAAACTCCAAACTTCAGCTTGCACCAAAATACGGCTGCAATCCCAATATCCTCATTCTCAATGGCCGAAAAGTACTCGACGGAAACGAAACGGAAGAACTTTTACAAGAAGACTATATATGCAAGGGAGATTTTTTGGCGCCGTTCCCGAACAGAATCTGTGACGGGATATATACATTTGAAGGGGAGACGTACCAACTATATCCCAATGAAACGGCACGAGGACATGCACTGCACGGTTTTCTGATGAAAAAAGAATGTGAACTCGTGTCACAGGACGAAGGAGAGGATAATACTGTTGCCGTATTCCGCACTTCGTTTATCAAAGGAGAGTTTCAGGGATATCCGTTTGATCTGGAGATGACCTTGAAATTTACATTGAAAGAAACCGCACTCGATATTGAAATAACGGCAAAAAATACCGGAACAACTAATGCTCCTTACGGGATCGGCTGGCATCCGTATCTGGCTGCAGGAAAAAAAATCGATGACTGCAAACTGAGGATTCCGGCCAAAAAAATCATGGAAGTTCGGACGGATAAAGAGCTTATCCCGACCGGAAAACTGCTGGAAAATGAGTTCGGACCGGAACTGAAAACAATCGGAGCAACTCAGCTTGATACCTGTTTTACCGACCTTGTTGATCACACCGTGAAGTTTGAAAATATCGAACTTTGGATGGAGGAGAGCATGCAGTATTTTCAGAGCTACACACCTGAAGAACGCCTGTCTATCGCAGTTGAACCTATGAGCTGCGCCCCTGATGCATTCAACAACGGACTCGGACTTATCACTTTAGAACCCGATAAAAGCACAAGTCATCAGTTCGGTATCAGACTCGTATAACCCCGTAAGGTATACTATACGGAAATCTAATAATTTTTCATTTCACTATGAATATTCAAGAGCTAACCCAAATCAAAAATAACTTTGTCACGGAACTGGAAAAGGGAAGAGACAATGGAGGAAGCTCGCTTCCTTTTATCAGACATCAGCTCGCTACAGCTTCCATAGTCGAACCCAACGGCATCTTTCAGACGCTTGTCATCGGCGGAAGCTTTTATCAAAAGGCCAAAATGAAAAAGATAAACGGAAATATCCAGATTATTGAACATGACCAGGGCCCTCAACCCCCGTTCCTTTCCAAACAGGATCTTCTGACATTCATCGAAGGACATATCGATCCTGAGGTAATGGTAGTAGCTTTGAATTTTGCCTATCCTATGACTCCGGTCTCCCGTAACGGAATCCTTGACGGGACACTCCAGTCAGGTTCCAAGGAAAATACGTTTGAAGGACTGGTCGGACAGAATGTCGGAGAAGAAATTGAAAAATACATGGCGGAAAAACATGATCGCACGATCCGGGTTTCGGCGGCCAATGACACTATTTGTCTTCTTCTTTCCGGTTTGATTCATCATGAATGGGATGCCATCTCAGCGGGAATTGTCGGTACTGGTTTAAACTTTGCCATATTCCTTGATGAACACACGACTGTGAACCTAGAATCTGCAGCATTCAGTAATTTTCCTCAATCAGAAGCCGGAAAAGAAATTGATCAGCAATCAGCCGCTCCGGGAGATGCTTTGTACGAGAAAGAAATTTCAGGTGCATATCTCTACAGACACTTCAACTTCGAAGCAAAAAAGAGAGGTCTCAATGTTAGGGAAATCGAGTCTACTAAAGAACTGGATGCTTTGATCAGAGATGCAAATCCCGATATTTCAGGTCTTGCACGCGAAATCTTGAGACACTCGGCGGAGCTTGTAGCAGCTCAAATTGCAGGAATTCTTGAGTTCTCAAAGCGCGATCTCGTATTCATCATGCAGGGAAGCTTGTACTGGAAAGGCAATCAGTACAAAGAAACAGTAGAGCAGCTTGTCACACAGCTCTGCCCAGAATACAAAGCATCGTATGAAAATGTGCTCCACAGTGATCTTTTCGGAGCAGCAAAACTGGTTGGCTAATCAGTCCATTCTGGCTGCAATCCGTGCCAGTACCTCATCACTTACGGAAAACGCCTGTTCTAATTGGAACAGGGGTTCTGCAGTATACATCTCGCGTGCCATGACATAGGGATTGTTGATATCTCTCCAAAGTCCCGCCTGATAATCACGCAGTATTTTGGCAGCAGCATAATTGGAGCCGAACCTTCCTGCTACACCGACTGAAGGTACCGATTGTGTTTTATGAAGAGTTATTGCTTTTGAAAGGATCTTAGCAATCGGTCCGTTCACATCATATGGGACGTAAAGATTGGGTTCAATATTTTTTCCGCCTGACCAGACACTATAAAGTAACTTATGCAGCGGCGTGCCTCTTTTCTCATATCTGAACGGAATATTCGGATGAAAAGCCGGATCCTGACCCCAGCCGGTAGCAAAATCCATGACCCGCGCAGTCGCATTGTGGTCAATATGGGCATCAACTGCCGGATCATTGAAAGGATAAGCAACAATATCTGCATCATACAATCTTCCGATCGCTACACCGAGTGGCCGCAATATTTCGTTATTATCCCAAAACCACTCAGGCATTCCGGGTGTCCCGTCTGGTTTTACCAGAACATCCACACTGTTGATACCCACGAGTTTCGCACCTCTTAACGTTTCGGCAAGCCGCACAATGCTCCCTTTTTCTTCATCAAATCCGTGATCCATGCGTCCTGCTGACCCGACCGTAAACTCAAGTGCACGGACATAGTCTCCTCTGGCAGCAGCTGCAACTGCAAAAGCACCAGTTGCAATAATTTCGTCATCACAGTGCGGAGAAGCAAGAAGCACTTTCTGTGAGACATGTCCTTCGACAGGTCTTTGTAATTCAGCGGTACAATACGTCCGTATTGAGAATTCACCGAATCCCGGGATTTCGACAAGGGGAGTATCCGCTCCGTCATTTTCAATATTTGCCGGAGTTTCTTCAATTTCCACCAAACATTGTTCATAGTAATCACGTGCCTGCTCGGATGTCTGAAATGCAAATGAATTTCTGACATCAAAATCTTGGGGGAGAATCGGCTGGGTGTGGAAAAATTCATTATTACTCATTTGGCTGACAGTATAGCACGGAATGTATGAAATACTTGCAGTTTTTTATAAGTATGATACTATATGAAAACCATGGGAAAAGAAGCCACATTACGTACAATACACGGTACCAGTTCTCTCATGCACGAGGGAGCAATATCTGCTCGTTCTGACGTGATCGATTTTGCAAAGTCAGGCATGGGCGGGATCACGGGAGGCACGGCACCTGCTGTTGAGACGGAAAGCAGGGTGAATGCCCAGCTTGACTGGAAAACATACAATCTTGACAGTCCGCACCCTGTAAACGGATTTACCGAATACCCTGAACTCCCTTATGACATCCTGGCATATGACAGACCCGTCCGGGAGGACGGAGAAGTCATGACACAGGATGAGATGATCGAGGCATATCAGCGTGACGAACAATGGATGGAACAGCATGTTGCCGACCGGCAAAAGCCGGGAAAACATATCGTATTTGCGCATCACACCGTCAGTACCAATCTGGAACCGATCATTCAGCGCGAAGCGGGAACACGGGACGATACACGGATTGTGGCACGGTTCCATTCACCGCTTCTTGCCACAACCCTCCTCACTGATCCTGATTCATATAAAACAATGTATCCTGGGAAATACGGTGAAGAATTGTGGGAAGCCCAGGCAGAGACTCTTCAGGACATGGATCTTGTTGTTTTTTCGACCGAAACAGAACGTAAAAAAAGTGTTGAAGCAGTCGAACAATTCGGTCTTATGACAGGTGAAGATGCTGAAAACCGTTTTGTGACATTGCCTATTCCATTAAACCTCTCACAGTTCGAGCCTGACACAAACGGCAGTAAACGAAGGGAACATGTCGCAAATATCAATATGCATCTTCAACGCGCACATCAAAACGGTGTGACACATCTGCCGCGCACGGCAGTCGGAGAAGACGAACAATTATTCGGCTATATCGGACGCTTTGACCACGAAAAAGGTATCTGGGATTTTATTGATGCATACGCAGAATTTTTGCACGATGCCCGATTCGGAAGTATAAAACCGCCGACCTTTGTGGCATTCGGAGGACTTGCCAACAAGCCGGGAATTATGGATCGTCATCAGCGTACACTTGAAAATATCCGCTCCCTACCTCCTGAACTTCAACACTACATTTTACTGCCGCTTACTCCGGCTCCGCACCATGAAGTGGTGCACGGATTCGGCATGCAGGTATACCCGTCATTTTCGGAAACCTTTAATATTTCCGAAAAACAGGCGCGGGCCGCGGGGAATCTGGTCGCAGTTTCGGATATCATTGCACATCGCGACACCAACGGACCTGATACAGCTTTGATGTTTGATCCGAGACAATCACATCATTATGAACAGGTATTCAGAGCCGCTATGTTCCCGCACGAGTTTGAAGATGTACGGCGTATGGGTCAGGTTCATGCACACCGGACTTTCCGCGATACTGAAGTTTGTGAACAGCTGGTCGGTATCCTCAATGAAAAATTCGAGGATTTTATGGCCAAACCGAGACATAACGGATATTATTGATGTTGAATTACATACAAAATCGGGGTATTCTGTAAAAATATGACAAATATCACACAAACAGGATATGAACTTTCAGT
>CAZDDM010000030.1:0-14599 GCA_964504235.1 uncultured Gammaproteobacteria bacterium | reverse complement strand
CAAAGCATCCTAACAAGCCTGTGCAGTGTTTCGGCAGGGAAGCCGCACAAAAAAACAAGGAACTTGTCGAAGGGAAGGAAATCCTTCTTGAAAAAGATGTCTCGGAAACTGACCGGTACGGCAGATTGTTGCGATACATTTATCTCCCCAATCCTGAAGCGACCGATGAGGCCATTTTCGTAAACGAACTTCTGATTGAGCAGGGCTTTGCTCAGGTGATCACCTATCCTCCGGATGTGAAATATCATCAGCTGCTTCTTCAGGCTCAGCAGGAAGCTCAATCTGAAAGTAAGGGACTGTGGGGAACCTGTAACTAATCTTTCATATACCACACGGCAAGAAGTGTCGTCAGAGGAACTGCGGAGACGATCCCGATGCTGCTGACCAGTGTCCTTACAATTTCGGTCGCAACTATCTCCATGTTCATGACATCGGAAAGTGTCCCGAACTGAGAGCTTGAGAATAAAACAAAAAGAGGCAGAGAAGCCCCGGCATATACCAGAACGAGCGTATTGACCAGTGAAGCGATATGATCGTGACCGACATCCATTGATTCACGGAATAACTCCCACTTTGTAAACTTCGGATTGGCTTTCCTCAGTTTTGAGACAATCGACGTCTGTGAGATCGTAATATCGTCCAGAACTCCCATTGCGCCGATGATGATCCCGGCAAGAAGTAGTGCCTGAATGTTGACGGTGTCACCCTGCTGGACAGATATGAAAGTCGCTTCCTCTGCCGCATATCCTGTCAGTTTTGCAAGGTTAACAAAGATAACGGCAAGAACGGCCGTAAAAACCAAGGCCAGAAAAGTACTTATGACGGCAATGGTCGTTTTCCATTTTATACCGTGCGAAATATAAAAGGTGATCGGAATGATAAGAAGTGCGGCAAACAGTGAAATCAGGATGGGATTATTCCCTAAAAGAATTTGAGGAACAATCATCTGGGCGATTATCAGAAACGAAAATGCCATCCCGAGAAACGAGAAAAACCCTTTGCGGCGCCCTATCAGTACAACGACTCCCAAGAAGAGAATAAACAAACCGGCAAGCGGCCACAATCTGAACTGATCGACAATTATCACCTGTTCCCGACCTCCCGGGCCCTGAATAAAATTGACAAGCACCTGATCTCCTTTGTGCAGACCCTGACTCTCAATCTGCTTTTCATCAAACTGCAAGACCTGCAGCTCCTGTCCGGCACGATCACCTTCACTGATCTCCACCACAATATTCCCGTTTGACAATTCGGTAATCGTCGCCCGAATCGGATCCTGATTTTGCGCATGCACGAAGCCCGGTAAAAAAATATTCCAAAGGAAGAAAAAAACGGTAAGGCAACTTAGAATTCGTTTCATAATGTTAGGCATCAACTCCGACTGCTTCGGATATGTTCTCAAAACCGTCTTCTTTCATCATGTCGACAAGACCGTGATTGATTTGTGATATCCGCTGCGGCCCTTCATAAATCATGCCGGTGATCATCTGAACGAGAGTCGCACCGTATCTGATCTTGCGGTAGGCATCTTCCGGTGTGAATACTCCGCCGCAGCCTATGATGACAAACCTTTCTCCGAATTCACGGTACGCCAGTTTTATCAGTTCGTTCGAGCGTATGAAGGTCGGCTTTCCGCTGAAATTTCCTTTTCCGGCTTGTGCAATCTCATCTTTATGAAAGGATCCGTCTTTTCTGTCTTTCTGAAGATTCCCAAAAATGACGCCGGTTACATATTTGAACGATGAAATTGCTTTCAGCATCCCCCGTACCTCTTCATCGTTCTTTTCAATCGGCATTTTGACAAATACCGGCTTGCTTAGCTTGACCTTTTCGACTGCCTTTAGAAGTTTCTTCAAATTTTCAGGCGGATAAAGACTCAGATTCCCTTTCAGATTGGGACAACTAATGTTGAGTTCATAATAACTGTTTTTCAGTTTTGATTTTTCGAATTTTCTGAATGCCTGAACGATGTCATCAACGGCTTTTTCAAGAGTGTTTGTCTCTTCCGTATTTGTTCTTCCGACACTTATCCCCACGGGAAACTCAAATTTTTTTCCTTCAAATTTTTCAATGATATGGTCAGCACCCGGATTACGGAATCCTTTGTTGACGAGAAGTGACTGCGATTTCGGAAGTCTGCCGAGGCGAGGCGACGCATTTCCTTCACAGGGTTTGTTGCTGATGGTTCCCACCGTCTGAAAACCGAATCCAACAGCCGGAAGAATACCGGTAAATACGGCGTTGTAATCATATCCGGCGGCAAGACCGACCGGATTATCAAACTTTATTTTTCCGATTTTTACATGAAGTTTTGGATTTTGATATTTGAAAAAATGTGCAAAGACGCGTCGTATCAAGGGTACATTGCCGAATATCGGCCCCCAGAACATCGCCCGCTCATGGACAAATTCAGCGGGAAGCAGAAAGAAAAAGGGCTTTACGGCAAGTTTATACAAAAATTCTATTTTGGCAAGCACGAAGGATCGATACTCTTTCTGAAATCTCATGCGGACGACGATATACAGGAACGTACTGGTCAAAGCCGACAATAAGCAATATTGACACAAGGCTCCGATGATCCCCACCTGAATATATACAAAATACAGTGAAAAAATGAAACCGAGTGCAGTTTGAAAAAAAAGTAGACGCTTGTAAAAAGCACTTTCAGAAGTAAATGACAGCCATGCAAAATAACCTATCGCGGCATACTGAATGATACCCCAGATCGCAAGAGGAATACCGAACATGACTGAGTACTCACTCCGAAGTACGGTTCCGCAGTCTCCCAAAAACCCGATATGACAGGTTGCCAGCGGTTCATAAAAATGTTTGTAAGTGAGATAGCTTGCATCGATCAATCCGATCAGTACTGCAATGAATATTGCAAGTTGAAGGTTTTTGTGGAGTTTTGGCATGTCTTATTGTACCACCAATTCACGGCGGATTTAATCATTCTTGAGCGTGCGATTCGACAAGTAGCTGGGTGATAAGACCGATGACCGCAGTCAGAATGACGGCAAATATCCAGTTGCACAATGCATATACAAGCAAGACAATTGCAACAACAGTAAGAAATCCGTGAAGGAGTATTCTTACAAGTCGTTTTATTCTTTTCCCAAAGCCATAGAATAAGACTCCTATTGCTCCGTATATCAGTATGACGAGCCACCACCACGAAGCATTCTGACAGATATCATCCTGTTCGCCGAGAATATTTTCGGAAGGTTCTTCGGGAGTCGGTGTGGGCCTGCCCGCTTCAATATTTTCATCTCCTGCCTGGATTCCGAACGCCGATCTCACGCTTCTTACGAGGGACCGAAACGGGTTGGATTGCGTTGCCGTTCCCAAAATCTGTCCTGTGCCTCCGACCGGATTGGATGTACTTTGTGATGAGGTTCCCCCTCCTCCCGAGTTGGAAGATCCCGTCTGTGGAGTGGGTGTGTTTGTCGGGGTGGGCGTATTGGTAGGTGCCTGTCCGATATATCCGATATCAAGATCAAAACCCGTGCTTTTCCCCTGATAGTCATTCCCGACATCTCTCATTGTAATCGTGTAGACATATGTTATCGTCTCACCGGGAAGAATCGTCCCCAACCCAATCTCGCCGCCGTCATATAACTCCTGAAGAGTGCCTGTCCATAATACACTTCCGTCAGATTGACGGGTGACTTCAAGATCAAGAACCGCTGCAATATTCGCACCGGGTGAAGTAGAGACATTCCGGGCGGCCTGTCCGAGATACTGCAGCTCCCCGCTTGTATTTGTAACTGTCACTGTCTTAGTTTCTGAACGGGTTGGATACCAGATTATGGATGAAGAAAAGAGAGGTTCATCAAGTGTGACCGTAATATTTGCAGAAGTCTTTGTTACTGCATCGACTTTCGATGCCACAACAAACAAAAAAAAGAATAAGAGAATTCCCCTAACAAAATTCTGCATTATTAGAATGAACTTGTTAATGTTCTTACGTCTCCCTGAGCATTAGTCAACTTGACTTCAATGAGAAAATGATTGGTATTTTCATCATAGGTGCATATTCCTGATGAGCAGGTGGCAAGATCAATGTCAGTGCTCTGATAATTATTTTGTCCCGATACATCTACTAAACTCGGACCGATCCCTTGCTCCTTATCATAGGCAAGATACGTAAGGGTATACTCCATCTGTGTAAACGCACTGATATTTGAAACGCTGAACGACACGGTTTTACCGTCTTCTCCTTTCGCAAAATAATTTATTTCCGGGGGTAAAATAACTGCTTCGGAAAATGCCGATGCAATACGAAGTGACGGATCGTTTTCAGAAAGATTCTCTGCACGTGGCGTGCCGTAATTGCTTCCTTCAACATCCCAAAATCCGACATTATTGCAACCGTCGGATATACAGGTGTGCCAGCCTGTTGTCGGATCACTGTTTCTTTCCATCGATTGGAAAAGTGGCGGTCCGTCAACGCCCGCGGCCCAATTGCCTGAAGGAGTCTGATCGACTAAAGCATTTGTACTGTCATACAGAGAAATCACTTCCCCTGTCTGAAGGAACGAAAGATTTGCCGTCGGCTGATCAAGAACGATACTATTATGAAGGGCTGATTGAGGACTATTAGAATTAAAATTACTGATGAGGTAGTATCCGTTCGGTGCGATGCTTCCTGTCAGCGAGATAATGCTTGATCCTGCGCCCGCTCCTGTAAAATACCATCCTGACAAATTTACCGTCTCATCCGTCATATTTCTCAGTCCGATCCATTCATCATTATCATGAGCACTCGACCCCATCCACATGATTTCATTGATGACGACAGTGCCCGCAACATCAGGCTCTTCCTCTTCGACTTCCCAAACACCGGCTGCCATGGAAATGCTTGCGGATTCGGTATCTATATACGAAGAACTGGTCCCCGGTATTCGGGGAAGAGATAATAGTATTATAAGTACGAGAAACTTGAGTACATGGGTTTTCATTTTTTCTTGTTGTTTTTTTTCCTAAACAGTGTTCGTTCGATTTTTTCTTCTGTAGATTTTATCTCCTCCTGTACGTCCATCACCTCCATACCCACGGTCACTTCTGCATTTTCTATGAGCGACAGTTTTCTCTTTTTTCTTTCCCTGAGAAGTCGTATCGCCTCATTCTTGATCGTCATCAGCTCACTGTAAATGATGATAGTTGCTGGAATAACGACGAGGGTAATGAGGCCTGTTTGAGTTTTGGCAAATCCAATCGGATAACCAAGATATGGAACTGAGAGTATAACTTTCCCTTTTACTGACCCTGAAGGCACTTCAACTCCATCTGGTACGTCATTAGCATCTCCCTTGGTTGTAAAAGTCGTTTCCTGATCAGTATTAATACCGATAATTCTATGAGTTACTGTCTCGTTGTTCGCATCAGCAAATGTAATTATGTCTTCCTTTTGATATTTTTCGAATTGTCGAACAAAAACCACACTTTTTGTCATGATTACTGGTTCCATTGAACCCGACTCAACAACATACATCTTCACCCCACCAGGAATATCAAGTACTGACGCAGCAGAGAAGACAGCTATCACGATAAGCAGTACAACTACAAAGTTGTAAATAATTTTTGATATTTTCTTTAAATTATTCATTTAATAGTTAAATTCTCTCTTGGAGAGGAGATGCATCTCCTCTCCTGTGACAAAGTTCAACTTTATTGAGCAGGTGTTTGACTTAATTCGAAAGTCATGTCCAACTCAGCTGTATCTCCTTGACCTAAATTGTCAGTAGTACCTGAATGGTTCTGCCAATTTACCTGTAGCGTAATATTACTACTCGCATCAGCGGCTAATGGTAAATTCAAATTACTGGACGCCATACCAGCAAGAGTTCCATTGTAGATTGCTGTATCCTCTACACCAAACCATCCATTGCCGTTCACGTCCACAAAGAGCGAAACCGTCAGTAGATCTCCTAGATTCCCATTGTTACCCGTATCCCCGGCCTCACTTTCAGGATCAGTGAAGGTTCCGCCTGTTTGTGTAAGGTTGATGCCCTCGAGATCGAGGAATCCATTTACTGTTCCAACGTTTTTGACAGCCCAAGTGCCAATTGATTGACTTCCTGGTTTCATATTGCTAACAGTAAACTTAACGACATTTTCATTATCGCCATCAACATTTAAGTCGAGTGTTCCGGCTGCAAAGGTATTTCCAGTACTGGTTTCAGTATCGACAAAATATGCTTGTGTTGCACCTATTGCTGAAGTCGCAACTAGAGCAATTGTCATGATACTTGCAAGAATTTTTTTCATTTTATGTACGCACCCCCTTTCTGATGAAGCAAATTGTAGTAAGAAGACTGTAAAGTAAACATGGAAAAGTTTAGTAATGAAGATACTAAACAATCATGTCGGTTCTGTCAAGGAAAGTACACATTTACTACACACTATTTTGACTTGTATTTGTTTACTATATGACCTGCTACCTGGCGCCCCATGTCGACTGCGAAGTTCGTTCCGCGATCCCAGGGATACACCTGTTGGATGTTTGCCAGATACATATTTTCTATAGGAGTATCAAAAGGCAGGACTTTTTCGGAGAAATTCGGGGTTACTATCGGCTGTGCGAACGGTACTTTAAAAACGGTTATATCTTTGAGTGCCGAGCGGTATTTAGAATTTAGCTTTTTGAGGTACGGATCATAGATCTCAAGCAATTCTTCCGGTGATTTTGAGAAATATTCATGATCATGCGGCAGGTAATTCCCCACGTACACGATATGCCTGTTATTGTAGTGTTCTTTTTCAATAAGATTGGTATGCTCCACAACCGCCAGAAACGGATACTCTTTTTCGCAGATACTGAGCCAGTAGACATCCGTATCAAAAAACGGTTTGTCCATCTCCAAAACCATATTGACGGCACCGATCCCTTCGAATGACAGCAGCTTTTCATGATATTCATCAGGAAGGTCAGGAGTCATCTTCGAAAACAGAATATTCGGGACCGTGACAATCACGGCATCATATTCATAAGTAGCACCGTTAATCTTTACGACCGTCTTGCCGTCTTTCTGAGCCAGTTTGTGTGTCGGAGTATTGTATCTGATCACCCCGCCGCGTTCTTCAATCTTTTCGGCCAGGACCTCCACCATGTTCTGGAAACCGCCTTCAGGATACCCGAGCTGCGGAGACCGGGCTTTCACCCGTGCCCAAAACCATGCAAGTGAAATATCTTTATAAAACGGGCCGAACTTGGACACCATCAGTGGTTCCCACAACATCCTGTAAGCTCTCTCACCCATACTTTTCAATAGCCATTCATGAGCTTTGAATTGTTCAATTTCCTTCCAATCGGCCACATACCGCAAATACCCAAGAACAGCGCCCATACGAATCCTTTCAGCAATACTCAGTTTCGGAAACTCCATCACTTTGAGAGGAGAATCCAGCTGATAAATACGCCCGTCAACAAAAGATGAAGTATTCGGACGATAGAATTGAAACTCTACTCCGATCTGTTTTGCAAGATCCCTGATAGCCTTGTCTGATGTAAATATATGATGGTAGTGCTTTTCAAGCGCCCAATCCCATTCTTCTTTTTTGTATCCGATAGCAAGACCTCCCGGTTCGGATTCTTTTTCATAAACCGTAATATCAATATTCTCTTTTTGCAGTTCGTAGGCTGCTGAAAGGCCGGTGAAGCCTGCACCGATGATAGCGATATGCATTTCATAATATTACCAGATTATTATCAAACCGCATCAAAAAAAGCGGATGCTACAATATCAATACCATGAATACTGCAAAATCAAAACAGCAACGGCTTGATGAACTGGCAAAGCGGATCGAACAATGCAGTGAATGTAAAAAGGATACCGTCGGAAAGCTTGTTTTCGGAGAAGGCAATCCCGATGCAGATGTCATGTTTGTGGGAGAGGCTCCGGGGAAGCAGGAAGCGGTAAGCGGAAGGCCCTTTATAGGACGCTCGGGCAAACTTTTGCGCTCCATGATCCGCAGTATCGGACTTAAAGAACAAAACGTATATATCACCAGTCCCGTAAAGTATCTCCCTAAGAGGGGTACGCCGAGTAAGAGGCAGATCGACCATTCCCGCCACACGTTCATGGAACAAGTAGACATCATTGACCCTTACATCATGGTTCTTCTGGGAAAAACTGCCGTTTCAGCCGTCCTCGGGAAAGATATTCCCATTTTGAAACAGCACGGAACTGTCATAGAAACAAATCAACGCCGGATTTTGATCACACTTCACCCTGCTGCCGTGCTCCGTTTCCCGAATAAGTACCGGGATTTTTTTGCCGATGATTTCCGTAAAATCAAATCCCTGATAAGCACTCCTTGACAACTGTTTTTCTTTCTAGGTATTATGAAGTATGGCATTAACAAAACAACAAAAAGCGCGTATTGTACGACACACGGGAGAAATGGCATTTATTGCTGCCGTTATCGTCATTCTGTGGGCTTTGACTTCAATCGCAAAATCACAGGGATTCTGAGATCGCAGTTGTCCTGATCTTAC
Source organism: uncultured Gammaproteobacteria bacterium (assembly GCA_964504235.1). GTDB lineage: Bacteria > Patescibacteriota > Microgenomatia > UBA1406 > GWC2-37-13 > UBA1450. Next base: position 6,099 of record CAZDDM010000030.1, on the reverse strand, counting down.
CTTATTCTAAAGCGTCTGTTACGGCGTCTTCATTTCTTTGAGATATCCTCTATCTATCGAAAATTTCAATTTCCTATGGCCAAAAAGAACCAATTTCCGGCCCAGCATCAGAAGCAAAAACCCGGAAGAGAATACAAAATGTCACCCGCTCCGGATTTTGAAAAAGAAGACGTACACTGCCGCCGTCTCGAAGGCAAAACGGCAATTATTACCGGCGGTGACAGCGGAATCGGACGTGCCGTGGCAGTTCGGTTTGCTCAGGAGGGTGCCAATGTCGTAATCGCATATCTTGAAGAGGATACCGATGCCGAAGAAACCCGGAAACAAGTACAGCAGGAAGGAAAACAATGTCTTCTGATCAAAGGGGACCTGACAGAGCAATCACTTAGCAAAACGATTGTAAAAAAAGTTTTGGAGGAATTCGGAAGTATTGATATTCTGGTAAATAATGCAGCATATCAGGAAGAGCAAAAAGATTTTTTGAATATCACTCCGGAACAGTGGAAGAAAACGTTTGAAACAAATATATATGCCTATTACTATCTCACACATGCCGCCGTACCCCACCTGAAAGCCGGTGATTCGATCATCAATACTACCTCTGTGACGGCCTATCGGGGAAGTTCACATCTCGTGGATTATTCCTCAACAAAAGGAGCTATCGTTTCCTTTACCCGATCTCTTGCTCTCAATCTTGCCCCGAAAAAAATACGGGTAAATGCCGTAGCTCCCGGACCGATCTGGACACCGTTTATCCCTTCCACATTCCCGGCAGAACAGGTAAAAACGTTTGGGACTGACGTCCCGCTCGGTCGTGCCGGACAACCTGAAGAAGTAGCTCCTGCCTTTGCCTTCCTTGCGTCAGATGACGCAACCTACATCACGGGACAGGTCATTCACCCGAATGGCGGCGAGATCGTGAATGCATAAAAAAACCCAAGGTCTTCTCCTTGGGCTTTTTACTACACGTCGTCCCCTTGACGTTAGTCATATTTTTCTATCAGATACGGAAGTATCCTGAGCGTCTCCGGCGGTAATTTCTTACACTCTTTCCCGTTTCTTACAATTGCTTTGTTAGAATATAAGCGGTATGTAAGGTGCGATAAAGAATGTTTAAATGCAACCATTTTTATTAAGGCAAATTTATAAGTTATAACCATAATAAATTACACCTTTAAGGATTGTGGAAATATCTTATTAACAATTTGTAAGAGAATAAACACCTATGTCAATGATCTACTCAATACTGATTATCGAAGATGATGAAGGAATTCGCACATATCTCAAAGAGCTCCTTCTTGATAACGGATTCAACGTGCTGACAGCAGAAGACGGAATTACCGGACTGAAAATTATTAAAAAATCCGTACCGGACCTGGTGCTTCTGGATCTCGGACTCCCCGATATGAGCGGTGAAAGTGTCTGTCAGCAAATACGAAAAGAGTTTGATGATCTTCGCGTCATCATTCTAACCGCAAAAGATACGCCGCATGATATCATTCAAGGACTGAATCTGGGTGCCGATGATTACCTGACCAAACCGTTTGTTGCGGATATCCTTCTTGCCCGCATTCATGCACGGCTCCGCAGAAAAACCGGAGATGACTCAAAACTGAAAATCGGCGATCTGGAATTGGATACCAAAACTCTTGAAGTACGACGGGGAGAGAAGAAGATCCCCCTCACTCCTCAGGAACTCAAACTGCTGCAGTACATGATGCAGAACAAAGGCAGGATACTCACCAGAGATATGATCCTGAACCGTCTTTGGCTTTCTGCAGTAGATATTGAAACCCGTATCGTAGATGTCTATATCGGTTATCTCAGGAAAAAAATTGATAAAGGCTTTGATCAGAAACTCATTCACTCAGTACGCGGATTCGGATACATGATAAAAGAACCCAGTGTTGAGGAATCAGAATAAGAAACGGGATTGTATGATATCGCCGACGGGCGGAGAAACAAATCTCCGTTTCTCCCTCAGTTTCTTGCGCTCCCTTATTTCAGGACGGAAGGGATGGGCATCACGGGTAATTTGCTCACGTTTTTGTTCTGCAAACAAAACCGTTTTCACGGATGAGTTTTCGATGATATTCAACATAGAAGAAAAAATAAATTGACAACTCTCATATACTAGATGCCGATTATGAACGGAATATCTGTGGTTGATCAAAATGGTGTAAATCCCTTCTTACAAATCCCTTATTGCTCTCTTATACCGTTCCAATGCTTCAAATATATTATGAGAACATAAACTCATATCAGTTTAACTTTTTTACTTATGGAACTCATGCTATGGATACTCTTAGGAATAACCGCAGGATGGCTTGCATCAATCATTCTGGGCACTCATGCCACACAGGGTTTGGTAACCGATATTATTTTAGGGACGGTCGGTGCCGTCGTCGGAGGTTTACTGCTCAATCTGATCGGTCAGCCGGGAATAATCGGTTTTAATATTTACAATATTTCAGTCGCAACGCTCGGAGCTATCGTACTGATCTGGTTTGGACGAATGATAAATTCACCGGCAAAATAATTACTATGGAAAGACGATTACAAATTCATAACACGCAATATCGCAGCAAGCATGACGTACATCTTCTTATCGTAATGCTGCTTACCGTGATGGGAGCATTGACATTCCTAACAGTAATAGTACCCGATGGGGATCTGGCAGGCGACCGGCCGTATGAAATCTCCCGTACACCTTGATTTATACTCTGAAGAACGTACCTACCAAATATGCTATCACAGCTGAAACACTCCCAATAAGCACTATCTCCCCTATAGAGCGGATGGGGTTCAGTTTGGTAACCTGCAGTTTGAGAATACCGAGAAGAAGAAGAGCAATCCCCGTTGCTATGACGGCAAGTAAAAATGCATAGGGGTAGGTGGGATTGATGATGTACGGCAGGAGCGGAATAGCTCCGAAAAACGCAAACGACATAAATGTAGCCAGACCGGTAAAAAAGGGATTTTCCTGACGCAAATCCTCCATCTCAAGCTCATATTTCATCATAAAATTAACCCAGTACTCCGGATTGGTAGCATAGATCTCCACAAGCTGCACTGCATCAGGTTCACTGAAACCCTGCTGTTTCAGTATTTCAATAGACTCAGCCATTTCCATCCGGGGATTGTTCTCAATTTCGTGACGTTCCTTCGCTTCTTCCTGTGAATACCTGTCCTGCTCAGACCGAATCGAAAGAAAGTTCCCTAGTGCCATCGAAGAGGCATCTGCAAACAGATTTGCCAGTCCGAAAAGAAGAACAGTCATGGCACCCAACCCGCCGACATGCACACCGGCATTTGCCCCGGCAAATCCGGCCACTACAGCAAATGTTGTGACAATGCCGTCGACACCGCCGTACACAATTTCTTTCAGATATTGAGAGAACGGGGACATTTTATGTTCTTCCTGAAGATGTTTTTGCAAATCTTTATTCGTGTATTCCATACCTCTATTCTAGCACCTTTTACTCAATAAACTGAAAAAGCCCCACACGTGCGGAATAAACCACACGTGTGAGGCAGAAACAAGCAGATATCAATTAAAATATTTCCATGTGGCATACTTTGCCCGCAGCTCTTCTTCCGTCACGACAATCGGATCAAGTCCGATTGTTTGTTCATATCCGACATCCAAAAGCTGTGCTGCCCACAAATCCCGTTCCAATACATCGGATGCACCCAGTAAGATCACCGCGATATTTTTACCGCCCCGTTCCGATGCAACCATGGTGGTCACTCCCGCATCTCCGGTATTGCCGATTTTGATCCCGTATGTTTTCGGGTACACATCCAGAAGTCCGTTCCAGTTATAAAGATCGAACTGTTTGTGCTGTTCATTTTCAGCTAAAAATTCATAATCCTTCGCGACGATTTCCCGGATTAAAGGATAATTATTCATTGCATAGTGTGCCAGAAGTGCAAGATCATGAGCGGTACTATAGTGATTCGGGTCGTCAAATCCCTGGGTATTTGCAAAGCGGGTATTCTCCATTCCGATAAATGCCGCTTTACTGTTCATAGCATCAATAAAAACATCTTCACCGTATTTTGCATCAATTCCTTCTTTGATAACTTCAGTAGCATCGTTTGCTGAGGTGAGAAGTGAAGCATGAAGAAGCTCATTTACTGTCATTGTCTGTCCTGCAACAACCCCGATTTTGGTAGGTTCAATATCAGCTGCTTTTTGAGAAACGACAAACGATTCGTCAGGTGAGGCAAGATCCAAAGCAACAACGGCCGTCATTACCTTCGTGATGGAGGCAATGGAGTGAGGGATATCCCCGTCTTTTTCGGTGATAATTTCCCCCGTATCCAGATCGACAACTGCGTAAGCATTGGCATTATCATAATCTGCAGCCGCAACTGCCTGGGGAATCAGAGAGGTATTTTTTTTCAGCTTGAATGAATTGACTTTCTGTTCAAGTTTCGGTCTCAAGGTATCGAATACTGAAACTGTTTCATGCGTTTCATTTTGAAAAACAGTCGGTTGAAATCCAGCAAGAGATATCAGTTTCATAACGACGACGGCGATCATACCGAAAATAAAGGGACGGTAATTCAGTTTAAGGAAACTTTCCTGATCAACGTTGAAAGAAAGTTTGATATTAGAGAAGTTCATAGATTGGTTTTTCTAAAATTCTAATGTCGGCAATTTTATTGCCGAATTTGGCCTCAATGAGGTCCCAAGTTTCACGGTTGTTTCCTTCATATCCGAGTGCCCAGATGCCGACTCCCAGAAGCTGTTTATCTTTCGCAAGATCGTACTTGGCTCCCATGGATCGCACGTCATCGATAAACATCATGCGCCATGTGCCGCTTGCCTCGTTGTAATAGGCTTTCCAGGAGACTTTTCCCAGAGAGTCCCAGCCGCTCATATCCGCAGCCGTGTTCTTGACATCATCATATGTTGCGATTTTCCCGCGTCTACCGTACCAGTATGAATACACCGTCTCCGCTTTAAAGTTCGGTTCATAGACTTCGAAGTTCAGACCGTACCACGGTGTCCCCAGAATGAGTTTATCTGCCGGCATGACTGCCAGGAAGTCATCAACTGCCGTAGAAATGTCATACCAATATTCTCCTTCTTTGTGACCTCCCAAAGGAGCGGTCGGCATAGCGACATCAGAGGATGTGATTGCGAAATCATAGCCCATCATGAACAATCCATCAGTGACACGGGCCACATCGCCGATATCCTGTACTTTCGGGTACTTCGCACCGGATGCATATACCGAAACCGTCACCTGAGATGAAGCGACCTCCTTATGCATCGCACGGGTCATTTTGTCTGCGAAGATGGTGAACCGATCCCGATAATGATCCCCGGCATCTCCGTCATACTCAATATCAATGTTTATCCCGTCAATACCGCGCTGTTCCACCAGGCGCACCGATTGAGAAATTGCTCTCTCCTGGGCTTCATCATCGTCCAGAAATGCTTCAATCCCGGTATTGTTCATAAGAGTCAGGGTCAGCACAACGCGGGTACCGTTGTCATGTGCTTTTTTGAAAATCCGGGTGGCTTCTTCGCTGATAAACGACTGATAACCGGCATCGTCTTTGATAAGGTTTCCTTCCGGAGACAGCTTCACATCAAAGTATGCAAGAGTTGTGAGTGTGTCGAAGTCAATGTTGTCCGCATTGTGGAAATTCCAAAACGGTAGGAATCCGAACACTTCATAATGAGTATTTTTCAGCTCATCATCTGATAATGAATGAAGAGGAAAAATAGAAGAAGCAATGGGAGAAATAACATTCTTCTGTATCGGCTGGAAGAAAATGGCAAACATAAATATCGCCCATGCTACTCCGAGTCCGATATAGTTCATGCTTTCAGATATTTTGTTTTTCATAAAGAAAAAAAATTAACAATCACTCATTCATTTACAAATTTCAAAACTTCTCCCACTTCATAACGATAAGAAAACTTGAGTGGGTTTTTTAGTTCCAAAGATTTGGCAAAAAGTAAATGAAAGATGCAAGCAGATTGTTTTTAAAAGTGTGAGCCAAAAATATACCAACCCTTTCAAAAGATGTCAATGTTCCATGAAGATCATGTAAAAATATTGTAAGCGGATTGCAGGG
>CAZDDM010000029.1:0-15020 GCA_964504235.1 uncultured Gammaproteobacteria bacterium | reverse complement strand
ATGAAGAAAGGAGTAAAACAAACTAAAGTACTTATAAAGCTGTTAACTGATGAGATAACAAAGAGATTGTTAAAAGAAAATTCAGAATTCCGTTCAAACTATAAAGAAAGTCCCCTTAGGCAAAGGCCACATATAGTTTTATGGGAGTATGAAAGTTCAAAATATTTTACACCTGGAGTAAAGCAAAAATGGGTGCTTAGTGAAAAATAATGAAACCAATAATTTTAGATGAGTTTAAATATTCTTTAGAAGACATTCAAAAATTGTCTAAAGAACATCCTATCACAGAAAGGAAAGACTTATATTGTGCTCAACTAGCAGAGCTTTATGAAATTAATTATCCTGCAAGGAAGCTTCAAAATTCTACAAATAAAAAAAAATTTTTTAATGATAAGCTCAGTCCAAATGCTGATATCCGTGGAAATTGGGTATATTTCCCATGGAATGGACATTTGATCCACACACTTAATAGTGATGACTACTTTGAGCTAAGAACAAATCGTAACCAACTGCTGGTTTCCACTCAGGAGCAGAAGAGAATATATAGAAGTACAGTAGGCGTTTTAGGGTTATCGATAGGCAGTCATATCGCCGTAAATCTATGTCAACAAGGGATTAGTAAAACGATCAAAATTGCAGACGATGATTCTATCGATACAACAAATTTGAATAGAATTAGAGGTAGTTTAATTGATGTTAGTAAAGACAAAACTGTAAGTGTACAAGAAAAAATCTATGAATTAAATCCTTATAACAAGGTGGTTTCGTTTGGCAAGCTTACAGAGGAAAATCTCCATATGTTTTTGGGGAATTCACCTAGGCCAAATGTGATAGTGGAAGTCATTGATGACTTTAAAATGAAAGTACATTTGAGATGTCTTGCACGAAAGTATAGAATACCCGTTATAATGCTCTCCAATGTAGCTGATAACATTATTATCGATGTTGAGAGATATGATCTTTCTTCGAATCTATCCTTCTTTAATGGGTTGCTAGGAAATCTTCCAGAACAGATTATTAGAGAACCAAATACTGATCCTAATATTCTTGCAGTCGCTATGGTCGGTAAAGAGCTTATTCCTGATAAAGCCCTAAAGTCTGTTAAAGAAATTGGAAAAACACTTGTAGGAAGGCCACAACTTATTAGTACAATTTCAGTGTCAAGCGGGATAGCCACTTATATGGTACGAGAAATTTTATTAGGAAATGATCAGATACAAGGGCGAAAGGTGTTAAGGCTTGATGATATCTTCTATAAAGAATAGTATACTTTTTCTATGGAGCTATTCGTTCTTTTTATTGTCTTAATAATAAGCATTGTACTAAGTCTTTTCGTTATTCATAGTAATCCTAATAGCTTTACCAATCGTTTATTTGTTATTCTTAACGCTACAATTTTCGTTTGGGCAATTATTAATAATCTATCATTACAGGCTACCAACGAAGCAACAGCATTATTATGGATGAGACTTACAACTTTTTTTGCTGTTCCACAAGCTGTTTTAGTATATCTATTAGTACAGAATTTACCGTTTGATAAACGTCTTGTCAGTAAAACTCAACTATTCCTTCTCTTATCTATATCATCGTTTACCATGCTCTTAACGTTGTCTCCGTGGGTATTTAGTAATGTAGTCCTAACTCCAACAGGCTATACTCCAGTTGTAGGAATGGCAATGCCGATATTTGCAATTACTGTTACATTAATCTCTATTCTTGCGATTACGATTCTAGTTAGAAGATTTATTCGGTCGAAGGGAAATACAAAAAATCAATTAGGATATGTCTTGTTAGGCTTAGAATTGATGCTGGGACTAATTATTGGAACGATAATCTTTCCACTAATTGTTTACGGCAGCATCTTTTTTGTGGCATTTGCACCAATGTATGCATTACTTTTCTTAACTTTCACAGCATATGCGATTGTAAAGCATCGCCTTCTTGAGGTACGCGGACTGGTTGCAAAAGCTGTAACTTATACAATTTTATTAATATTAATTGCTTCTTTTTATACGTTAACGACATATGGTGTTGTTACGTTATTTTTTCATGAGTCAATTCCTGCGAGATATCTTATACTCTTTAGCTTACTTTGTCTTTTTATTGCACTATCTTTTTCGTGGATTAAAAAAATAACTGAAAAACTCACCGACAAAGTATTCTATAGAGACCATTATGATGCAAATGATTTGCTTTGGAGCCTGAGCCGTATTATGGCATCGACACTTTTGTTGTCAGATTTGGCGAAACAGATATTGGATAAACTCCTTGAGCAAATGAAAATTAATTACGGCGCTATAGTTCTGGTAAAAAATAAATCCATTTTTTGGGTTGAAAGTGCAGGAGAAGTCTCGAAGCATCCGTTTGATAATGCCGGGGCATATACTCTGGTTTATGATTCCTATCACACCACAAAACACAACGAGCATATCTTTATTTTTGAGGAACTTCCTGAAGGGAAAATCAAAAAGCTTTTGAGGAAACAGGACCTCACAGTGATTATTCCTCTGACAGTCAGACATGAACTGATCGGCGGCTTGATGTTGGGTCAAAAATCCTCCGGAGAAATATATTCATCCGAAGATGTCGAGGTTCTGAAAATCCTGGCTCCGGAAATCGCCGTAGCTGTCAGGAACGCCCTCTCTTATGAAGAAATTAAAAAATTCAATATTACTCTTGAAAATGAGGTTGACCGTGCTACAAAACGACTCCGTGCTGCAAACCACAGATTGAAGGAATTAGACCACTTGAAAGATGAATTCGTATCAATCGCTTCTCATGAGCTCAGAACCCCCATGACGGCCATAAAAAGCTATCTGTGGATGGCGATACATCAGCCGCAGCAGAGCATCAAGAATCCTCTTAAGAACTATCTTGATATTTCTTACAACTCCACAGAACGTCTGATTCGGCTCGTAAATGATATGCTGACGGTGTCGCGGATAGAAAGAAACAAAATCGAGCTTAAGAAGGCGCCAATTGATATTATTGAGGTTGCGGAGCTTGTACATAATGAGCTGAAAATAACGGCTGATGAAAAAAATATTACCTTTGTTTTTGAACATCCCAAAAAGAAACTGATTGTAGACGGAGATAAAGATAAGCTGCGGGAAGTCATTCAGAATATTGTCGGTAACGCACTGAAATTTACACCTGATAAAGGTACGATCACCATAAGAGCAGAAGAAAAGGGGAATCTTGTCCATCTTTCTGTCACCGATACGGCATCAGGAATCCCCAAAGAAGAACTGCCGAATCTCTTCAAAAAATTCAGTAAAATTGAGTATTCTTACTCTAAACACAGCAGCCAGCCCGGGACGGGTCTCGGTTTATATATCTCCAAACAGATTGTTTCTTTACACAACGGCGATATTAAAGTACAATCAGAAGTAGGTGTGGGAAGCACCTTTACCGTATTATTACCTCTTTATAAAGGGAAAGGCGGTGAAAATGAAAAGTAACTATGTCAACAGACACAGATAGGTCTAAAACCATTTTAGTCGTCGAAGATGAAGAGTACTTACGTGATCTGTATGTCCAGATACTGAAGCAGGAAGGATACAATGTTGAAGTCGCCGTAAACGGTGAAGAAGCCTACCAGAAAATGTCTCAAAAAGATTATGACCTTGTGATTCTGGATGTCATCCTTCCGAAAATGGACGGTCTTCAGGTAGTAGATAAGCTGAAAAATGAGGGACATTCCGTCAACAAAAATGTCGTCCTGCTGTCCAATCTCGGACAGGAGCTCGTTGTTGCAAAGGCAATCGACTTAGGAGTGAGAGGATATATGGTTAAGAGTGACTATACACCTGAAGAACTGGTGAAAGAAGTCGGCGGTTATCTGACAGACGACGGACCGAAATCAGAACTATAATATGGAACATTCATTTATGCACAATACATCTAAAGCCGGGCAAAGAGGACAAGCTCTTATTGTTCTTGTGCTTATGATCTCAATTATCCTTGCTATTGTCAGTGCAACTTCATATCGACTGACCACAGAAACGCAAACGACAAAAGCGCAGGAAGATTCCGTACGTGCGCTGGCTGCAGCCGATGCCGGAATTGAAGTGGGGTTGCAGCGCGCGAATAATTTACCGGCGCAAACGTATACTTTTGCGGATTTGAGTTTGAGCCTTGCTGGTGTTGATTCAACAAGAAGCAGAGTTCTTATTACAGATACCAGCAGTGATTTCGTATCTCCAGTTATACCAAAAGACGGCCAGTTTACATTTTATGTCAAAGACTATAATGATCCGGCAGCTCCCAATTATGCTTCAAATATTGCGATCAATTTCCGTTCGGAGTCAGGTAATTCATGCGGTGCTCCGCGGACTCAGCCTGCGTATGAATTGACTTATATATATGGCCCGACAGCCAATCTGGTCCGCCGTATGCTTGTGGAACCTTGTACGGGTCCTCAAGCTATATCGGGAAATTCGTTTACTGCCGCAAATCCCGGATTGTATGTAGTTGCAGCAACTAACTTTGAACACCGAACTGTAATCAATCCCGCAACGTCCGGAATGGCAGATATGAGAGTCATTATCATCCGCCCGATATTCGGATCGGCCCGTTTCGGATTTACCGGGACAAATCTGGAACCGCAGGGAAAGCTTATCAGATCAGAAGCATACACAACATCCGGACCGTCAAAAATCGTTACTATCTTTCAGTCTCTTCCCCAAATTCCGGCAGAATTTTTCGTGACGACATTCTAAAAATCAGGTGAATTTCTCGAAATGTACCTGATCTCGGGGAATATTTTTTGAAGCAAGATATTCTTTCAAAGACTCCACCACGTTCGGACCGCCGCAGATATAATAGTCGTAATTATTCAGAGTTCCTGCTTCCATGGCTTCCAGACCGTGAGTCACCCGTCCGATCATACAGTGAGGATTATCGGACTGTTCCTCCCGGGAAAGACAAATCTTCAGAGAGAAGTTTTCATACTTCTCTGCCAATTCCTGTAGTTCATTCATGAGATACAGATCTTTTTTGTATTTCATTCCCCAAAAGAGTTTCAGCTGTTTTCCGCTTACAGAATCGGTTTCAAGCAGTGTTTTAACCATACTGTAAATCGGTGCTATACCCGTACCAGTTGCCAGGAAAACGCTGTCTTTATCTGATTCTTTGTAGGTAAATAATCCTGCGGGTCCCTGTAATGTCGCTTTTTGACCGACCGGAAGCTCTTTTAAAAACATACTTCCCAAACCGTTCGGAATAATTTCGATGACAAAATCGATATGATATTTCTCAAGCGGAGAAGATGCAATCGAGTAAAGTCTTCGTGCTGGATGTCCTTTTTCCTCCTTAGGAATATGAAAAATCATGTATTGACCGGCTTTGTATGTCCAGTCAGCCTGATCAGGATACGAAAACTTCAAAAGATAAATTTCGGGAGCGATTTCTGTTTTTTCAAGTAAAGTTGCCTGATAGGTGATAAGCATGTTTGATATGGTGGGCTACTGATAACTGAATAGTACATGATACCATAGCCGACCTGAATTATTCCTAAAATTAAAGGCGGGCACGCTGAGAGATTGCCGCTTCAACAAGCTCGACAGGTTTCCCGTACTTGAGTTTTGAAAGCTGTATGATAGCCTGGGCAATCTTCTCATTGCGGGCTTTCTTCAGTTCGTCCATATCTTTTGTCATATCGACCGAGAAAGGTTCGACAGGTTCATTGTTTACAATCGTTTTCATGTACCCATGGAAGCGTTCGATATTGATCAAGTCACTTTCATTGAAACGGGGCTGGAACTCACGTGCCAGGTAAGAAGCATCCGTCACGCCGACACGGAATGACATGAGAGTACCGACATTTCCGAATACGGCATTTTTCACTTCTTCATCCATCTGTCCGATGAACTGGTTTGCCACAGTCAGACTGAGATGGTATTTTCGTGCCTCTGAAAGAATGACGGCAAAGTCAGGTGTTGCGAAGTTCTGGAACTCGTCTACATACAGGAAAAAATCACGACGGTCTTCTTCGGGAGTATCGACCCGGCTCATTGCAGCAGCCAGGATCTTCGGAATGATAAGAAGTCCCAGGAAGGTCGAGTTCTCTTCTCCCAGTTTTCCTTTGGATAAATTGATCAAGAGAATTTTCCCGTCATCCATCACATTTCTGAAGTCAAAAGAAGATTTTGACTGTCCGATAATATTCCTCATCATTTTGTTCGTAACGAAACGTCCGAACTTGGAAACGATATAATCCAGCACTTCGGATTTATGAAAGTCTGAAGTCTGTGCTATCTGATCAGTCCAGTACCTGCGGACAATCGGGTCTTTCACTTTCGGCAAAAGTTCCTGGACAAATTTCTGATCGGTCATAATACGTACGATTTCGATAAAGGTCGAGCCTTCTTCGGACATAATGGTCAGCATGGCATTACGGACAGCATGTTCGAATCTCGGACCGATAATACCGGTCCTTTGAGGATCGTATAGTTTGTACATCAGGTTGATGATAGCTCCGGTGATGAAGTGCTTCTGTTCCTCAGTTTGTGCTTCAAGAAGATTCAGCCCCATCGGACGCTCGGTTTCTGAGGGATCAAACAGAATGACATCTTCGGCACGTTCCGGCGGGATATATCTCAGAGTATCATCAATCAAATCTCCGTGGGGATCGATGACGCAGACGCCTTTCCCGTCATTGATATCCTGTTTTATCATCTCTTTCAAAAGTTCTGATTTTCCTACACCGGTTTTCCCGATAATATACATATGGCGCATTCGGTCTTTGAGGTGAATATTGACCGGTCGTCGGACACCGCGATAATACCCGTAGCCGATATGTGTTCCTCCGGTCATCGGAACCTCAGCTGCTACCGAAGCTGATTTTGCTTTCAGCCAATGAATATTAGGTGTTTCAACGGTTTTGTTCGGGAAATGGAACATTGATGCCAGTTCATCCACGGTCATAATCGAAGTAAGTTTCGTACCGGGCATCTCAAATGCGGGAAAGAACTTGTAGATAAAGTTCATCATAAATCCTGACTTAAACCATATTTTCGGACTCGACAGTTCATTGTGATCGGAATCAAATTGGGTAAAAGCGTTGGTGATATTTCGTAGATGAGCGTCGGCAGTGTCACTGTTTTTGGCCGATACAACAATGCGTATCATAGTCTCAAAGGCAGGTTTAGACGTTTTTTCATCAATTTTTTCCAGAGTTTTCTGTGAAGTCTCAAATGTCGCTTCATTCGGGTCAGCTTCCTTCTTTTTGGTACTGGAAATGAATGATCTTCCTTCTGATTTCCAGCTTGAATCCGCTCCGCGAATCAAAATCTGGATAATTGCGCCTTCATCATCGTCCATCTTTGAAAGGGCAGAAGTAATTGCTGCCATCGTGTCGTTCGGGATATCGCGGTATGTTTTCAATGGCATGTATGTCTCCTTGCTTGCTTTCATTGCCTGAAATGCTACTTTTCCGTGTTCTGTGAAGATATTCGGTTCATCCACTTTTTTGATATCCGCGGAGGGATAGTATCCGTAGATGGTTTTCTCAACCAAATCAACAATCTTGCTTGGAGCAGAGACATAAAACCGGATATCTGATTTTGTCCCCACAATCTCAAATGCCATGGCATCACTAACATCCAAAAAACTCAGCCAGCCGCTGCTCTTTTTAAGAGAAGAGAAGGATGCAAACATCTGTTCAGCCGCATCAACCTTGATCTCATTGTCTTTCGGGACTATCACCTGAAGGGTGATCATTTCATATGCCATTTGTTCCCGTTTTTTCAATCGGATATAGATCACTAGGAGATATGTGAAACCAATAGTAAGAAGCGACGCAATGATTGCGCCGATGACTACAAAGCCGAAGAAAATGAGCCGGCTGATGACACCGTCAAATAATGCTTGATCCATAAAATAATTATACAGGAAATCAACGTATCGGGATATTTAAGCTGTAAGAGGAGGGTAAAAATCACTTCAAAAGAGCGTTTACTTTCTCTACAAATTGAGGCGGCGACATATCGCTTTTTATCCAGTGGTCAGCCGCTTTTGCCAGTCTCTTTTTATCGTTGTCACTGGCATCAAGATTGGTCAAAAAAATCACCGGGCATTTTAGCTTTATCTGATCTTTAATTAACGCATCCAAAATCTCAAACCCATCCATACCGGGAAGCATCACATCCAGCAATATGAGATCCCAGGTATTTTTTTTAATCATTTCAAAAGCCTTCTTGCCGTCAACGGTCCCGGTGACATCATACTGTTCGTTCTTAAGAAGGTCGGAATAAAGCTGATGAAGAAACTGATCGTCTTCGATAAGAAGAATCTTTTTTTGAGCCATATGCCCACCAGTATATCATAAAAAAACCCTCCGATAATCATCGGAGGGTTTTAAGGTTAATTACTTAGCGAGTGACTTGGATTGTGCCGCCATTTGCATCCGGTGCATAGATGGTTACACGATTGTTTTCAGCTGATGCTTCGTATCCTGTGTCATAAGCTGTACAGTCAGTGATGTCTGCTCCCTGGTTACTGGCAGGATCCTGCGGAAGTGCAGCGATATATGTCGGGACAAGAAGGGTACAAAGATCAACGGCTCCGTTACTGATTGCCGCGGGTGTTGCAGCCATAGTACCCGGGACTTGTCCGTTGTTGGCGACCATATATTGATTAACAGCATTCAAAATGGCATTGATATCACTTCTTCGTTTTGTGTCATCTGCCTGCTGAAGCTGTTGACCTGGATTGACAGCAATAAGAGTAATAGCCAAAAGAACGGCAAGGATACCGATTACGACCAAAAGCTCGATAAGCGTGAATCCTTTATTGTTTCTAAGTTTTAACATAGTACATAGAAATTAATAATATATTTTCAGAATAGTGAAATTTTAAGGGCATGTCAAGAGTATTTGCTGTGTTATCAATGCAGAAGGAATACATCACTCTTCTTCATCCTGTCTGTAAGTTGTGATAAGGACATCAGTCGTGAGCTCATCATTGTCACGGGTCGTGACTTCATAGCCGAGTGATTTTATCATCGTTGTAATTTCGTCTTTATAGGATCGCGGAACCGATGGCTTGAAGACGATTGATGTTTTTTCAGAGTCAAGGGTCGGGGCATTTCCTGTCGTGACATTCGTAAAATCGGCTTCAGCCAGACGATCCTGTACCCTGTCTGCTTCACCTGCAATGCCTGAACCGTTCAGTACACGGATTTCGATATCCTCTTTCGGGACATCCGGCTTAAGAGTCGCGGTGGGTGACGCAGTTGTCGGTGTTGCGGAGGGAAGTATCGGTACCGTGGTCGGTGCGGTGACATCGATAGGCTGTCCTGAAATTTGTTTCGGTGCCCGTTTTTGCTGCATATAAAAATAAAAAGCAACAAGAATTATTATCAGTACAGCAAAAACTCCCAACAGTACATAAAGTCTGTTATTGCTCTGTTTTTTCGGTGTCGAGAATTCTTTTTCATCACGGTCAACATTTTTCGGCTCTTCATCAATTATCGGAAATGAGACCTGCTGAAGTGAATTGAAGTGTTTCATAAGCTGACCACCGACTTGCCCGCTGAACGTGACCGACTGCTGTCCGTACAGTGCAAAAGTGGGAACTATTGCCTGTGCCGTAAAACCGGCCGCTTCAAATACTCTTTTTATGGCGTACGCGAAATCTTTATTTAAGGCGACGATCAGGGTGATCTTTCCCTGAGTATACGGTTTACTAAGGACTTTGTTAAAAGGAACATTCTCGGCAAATTCTGCACGGAGTGTTTCAATTTCTTCCGGAGAAGTTTTTTCCGGTACCACTTTTTCAAAGTAGCACTGAGATGAAAAACAGAAGAGAATATCAGCCGGTTTGAGCTTATTGGCTTTCACAAAATCACTGATTACTTTGGCCAGCTCTTCTGCATTTATGACCTCCATGTCCTGGACTGATGTCGGAGGGAAGGTAAGGGATAAAGCATTTTTTGCATCCCCACCAAAGTAATACAAACCTTTTCGGTCGACGAAAACAATAGCACGCATACTATCAGTATACCGTGTTCCAGGAGGTAACTGTCAACCGGTTATCAATATAAGAAGCTGTTGCCTCAATGGTGTGTCGGAACAAACCGTTAGCTGCTGTCGCTTGAATTGTTTTGGTATCAGTGCCCGTGACGGTGATAGTTATGGTGTTGTCATCAAGGATGAGTGTCTCACCAGAGTAGCTTGGATTTCTGATAAGTCTGAGAATTGCGTTTTCAATTCCGCTTTCGGCCGCTCCCATGACACGTACTCGTGATTCGGTTATATGTGTGGCTCGTGAAGTATTGATCATAATAGCAACAGAAGCCGCAGCGACAGAGATTGCCATGACAGAAAATACAAGAAGAGTCACCAATGTCTGTCCTTCCTGCTTTCTTAATATTCGCTGAAGGTTCATAAGTTATCTGATTCCGAAAATGGTATTAATAGTTGCCGTTTCCGCTCCGGTTGCATTTTCTGCTACACTGGTCACATCTATTTGTACCTGAACGGTAGGATTACCGTCAATGTTGCCGATCTTCGTGAATGAGAACGCATTGATTTGTGATCGCGGACTGATCATCTCGTAAGTTTCAGTCGGCGTAGTCAAAGTCAGACGTTCACCTGCCAACACATATACATACTCCTGTCCGCCGATTTCAAGGATGAGTGTATTGGATGTGTCGCCAGGATTTGCCGGCTCAATAACAGCAGACGCACGGTCAAAATCGTACTGCATTCGGGAAATAATAAAAGTTGAGTCAGATTCCGTAGCTGAGATCCCCTGATTTTCCAGCTGCTGCTGCACGGTAGCGGCAAACAAGGATGATAAAACGACAAGAACTACGGAAAATAATGTCATAAAAATCAAAAGTTCAACAAGAGTAAACCCTTCTTTTTTTTGTATTTGATAATAAAGTGATTTCATATTATGGTGAATAGTTGACTACTGCTTCTTCAAAAACGGGTGTGGATGATGAGTCGGATGTTTCAAGATACGAACGGTACCTGAAGCATCTGCCCGGGTTCTCAAATCCCGCACCGTCATCATCAAAAGGTATCAAATCGTCAGAAGTATAAAATGTACTGGGTGTTCCGTCGGGACCCACGAAATCAAATACCGCACCGCCGCAGCTTCCGCTTACACCGTCAGTAATTGCCACCTGATACTGAATGTTGGTATTTGGCGGCAACGCATTCTGGGGGATAAACCGATTAAACGCAGTCGAATATCCGACGTCAAACGTCGCGGATTCGTATATCCCTGATGATGCATAGCTGAATCCGGGTCCGCCGACAATAGTTTTAAACTCCGCGGCAGGATCACGGGTAACGATGTACGAATACGCATCCCCATCACTTTCAAGTACGGTGGATACTCCGTAAATCCCGCTGTCAACTTGAGCGCTGCCGCACTTTGTAGGACTGTTTTCATTTGTTACGTCAATAACCTGATACTCTTCTCCTCCTGTCCCGACCAAAATAATTTTGTTGCCTGTTCCCATAGCAACTCCTGTTGGGCTCATGCCGCTTGCATTATATGAACTGATGACAGGCATGGACCCGCTTTTATTACTGGTATTTATGATAAAAAGTTCGTCTTGACTTGAGGAGCTGTTTGTCGCAAGATATGCCCGGGTTCCCGTTTCGTTTACCCATACTTCCTGTCCGCGTTGTCCGTTTACGTTTGCGTATGCCACATTCCGGATATTGCTCGGATTCCTGACATCAACGACACGGAGTTCTGAAGAGCCGTAATCAAGAGCAACATATGCGTATCCGTTCACGACAGCAAGCCGGTATCCCGTTGCAAAGAAAGCCAACATCACACGGTCAAGCTCGGGGCGAACACCGGTCTTGCTGGATAAGTCAAAGGTGTGAAGGTTAAAGCCAATTGTTACATATCCCACATTATCTTTAACATATACACCCTGCGCGGTGCCGAACCAGGCAGTATCATTGAAGTATCCGACTTCCTGCATCGTTGTCAGATCAATAATTATGACATCCCGGCTCACATCCCCGGTTGCCGCGTACGCGTAGTTACCGTCAATAAATACATCGTTTGTCTCATAGCCGGTGAGTATAGACTCAATCGAAGCATTCGGAGGATAGTTGTTGTCAATTGCAACTTCCACAAAAGATCCGCCGCTTCCCTGATGGGTTCCGGTAAATGCCTTTCCCTCATAGGCTTTTACGTCTTTTGCATTGCCGCTTCCCGGAAGATCAAGTTCATTGACAATTGATGTTCCCGGCTGGCACCAGTCACCGCGTCCTCCCAGTCCGAGAATTACTTCTCCTCCGCTTGTGTTGGTGACGACTGTTCCGTTGTGCTCTCCTGTATTAAAATCAGCTTCAGTCGTCTGGATATATGTCGCATTATCAAGATATCGGGTCATGTACATAGTCGTGTCAAAAGAAGTCGGAATCGGCTCATTCCAGGAAATGGAAATTGCTACCCGTTTGGTAGACGGATCAACTGTCCCTCCGGAGCTCACGATTGTACTTGAAGAATCGCGAAGCACCGAAGTAATCTCAACTTGTGTCGTTATGCCGTTTTCAGTAATCGGATCAGGCGCTAAGGACCAACCGGTGCCGTCCGATACGGTGTGGTAGGTCCCGTTGTCCTGAATATTGCTCCATCCTGATTCGCGGATACTTCTGAGCGCCTCTTTTGTTTCCTGCAATTTCTGTGCCGCAATTGCCCTTTTTTGCTGCTGCGGTCTGCCTTCACGTGAAGTTATAAGGGAGCCGATCAATACGGGAAGGAGCATGGCCATGAGAGCCATTACGATAAGTATCTCTATAAGTGATTGTCCTTTTTGCATGTTACGGTAACTGTGTGAAAACTCCCAACGCATTTAATCCGATTGTTGTACCGTCTGAAAACCCGAAGGTGTTGTTTCCTGCAGTGAATCCCACTATCTCTCCGCTCCCTTTTTCAAAAACAATTTGAGAGTTCGGGAATGTCACACTACTGAATGTAAGCTGACCGTCGAGTGTCACGGTAAAATTTCTGCTGTCTGAAGGCGTATATGTGTCACCCTGAAATAAGGTGTAGGTATCAGTCTCAAAATGGATTCCGTACCGATATGTGTTCCCGTCATCCGATGCACCGTTCATCGCTTTTGTCTGTTGAAGTTTGATATCTGAAATCAGTATTTCGAGTGATTTGCCGGAATATGCCTGTTGTTGCACACCGGAAAGACTGACGACTGCCAGAGTAAGCATTATTGCCATGATTGCCAGGACGATGCCCAGTTCTATCAGGGTGAAGCCTTGTTGTTTCCGGTGTTTATTCATAATTAACGTGCACCTACTTGTCCGATCAGGCTGTAGATAGGGGCAATAATGGAGAGCATCATTCCTCCGACGACTACCCCGATGAAAAGCAGCATGACTGGCTCAAGAAGAGTAGTAAGCGTATTTAAGGATCTTTGCACTTCGTAATCCATATGTTCCGAAACATCCTGCATTGCCTTGTCGAGTGATCCGGTTTTTTCTCCTGCTTCTACCAATTTAATAACGATCATAGGAACTAATCCCTTGCCGTCCCGGATACCGTCTGCAAATCTTTTGCCGGCAAGTACAGATTTCTGCGTATGCGCAACCAGTTTTTGCATATCCCGTCTCCAGACTATTTCTTCACACAGCTCCAATGCGTTTGTTATGGTCAGTCCCGAAGAAAGCAGCAATGCCATACTTCTTGTAAAACGTGCAATATCAATCTGCTTGATGAGGCCAGAGATAAGAGGAAATGAGAAAAATATCCGTAATACAAATGCCCGTTTCTTGATATAAAGTACGATAAATCCAAAAATGAGTAATATCACTCCCGCAATCAGGGCAAGCGTGTTGTGGATAATCAGATCGGACATGAACATAAGTATCTTCGTCGGAAGAGGAAGCTCCACATCCATTCGTCCGAATACAGATGCCAGTTTCGGCATAACAAAAATCAGAATAAGAAGCATCACAAGAAAGAATACTACCATGATTACAATCGGGTAAATCATTGCCGAGCGGATTTTATCCAAAAATTCCATCTCATTCTGGACATGCTTCTTGATGTCTTTTAAAGCGACATCAAGAGTCCCGGCTTCCTCAGAAGCACGGATGATGTTGACCGTTACTTTGTCGAAGGTATTCGGGAAACGGGCGAAGGATGCATACACTTGTTTTCCCTGAGTTAAATCCTGACGGAGTTCAGACAACAATTTCTTCTGATTTCCTTTGGAATCCTCCAAAAGTGAGTCAACTGCCTCCAGGATTGAAATTCCTGCAGCCAGCATAGTGGATAGATTATCAAACAGTGCGATTTTATCCTTTGTCTGGAGTGATAATTTTTTAGTTTCCATAGGTTACATTGCTTCGATTTTGGTGACGCGAAGTACTTCTTCAATTGTCGTCCGTCCTTCAGCGACTTTAGCAAGACCGTCATCAAGCATGGTGAGCATGCCGTCTTTTTTAGCCTGCTGCATAATGACATCGGAATCAGCCTTCTTCAAAATCAGTTCACGTACCGGCTTTGTAACTTCCAGCACTTCAAACACGGCCAGTCGTCCCATGTATCCTGTCGAATGACAGATATCACAACCGGCACCTTTGTAGATATGAATATCTTTTTTCGTTCCGAAATGTTGTTTGATGAGCTCGGGCGGTATGTTTTTACTGAAATCATCATAAGAGACATCTACTTTTGTCTTGCACATTTCGCAGATTTTTCTGACCAGACGCTGAGCAATGATGACATTGACAGTTGAAGCTACCAAAAAAGGCTCAATTTTCATATCCATCAGGCGGGGCAGTGCCGTTGCCGCATCATTCGTGTGAAGTGTAGATACCACCAAGTGACCTGTCAGAGCTGCATTGACGGCTATACTTGCGGTTTCCGAATCCCGGATTTCTCCGACGAGGATGATGTTCGGATCCTGCCGCAAAATAGATCTCAGTCCGCTTGCAAAGGTGAGATTTGCTTTTTTATTTACCTGAATCTGATTGACGCCTTCGATGCGGTACTCAACAGGATCTTCAATCGTTGTAATGTTT
>CAZDDM010000028.1:0-15081 GCA_964504235.1 uncultured Gammaproteobacteria bacterium | reverse complement strand
ACATCAACCTCGCACCGATTACGGAAGAAATGAAAAAAGCGTATCTTGATTACGCTATGTCAGTTATCGTCTCACGTGCCCTGCCGGATGTCCGTGACGGACTTAAGCCGGTCCATCGCCGCATTCTGTACGCTATGTACAAGATGGGACTCTCTGCAGGAGGACGATATTCAAAATCAGCAAAAGTAGTCGGAGAGGTTTTGGGGAAGTATCATCCACACGGTGATGCCTCCGTTTATGATGCACTTGTCCGTCTCGCACAGGATTTTTCGATGCGGTATCCTCTGGTTAACGGCCAGGGAAACTTCGGTTCAATCGATGGTGATCCGCCGGCTGCCATGCGTTATACGGAAGTAAAACTTACTAAAATCGCGGAAGAGATGATGTTTGACATCGATAAAGAAACGATTACCTGGACCGACAATTTTGACGGAACGCTAAAAGAACCGCATTATGTACCGGCAAAGCTTCCGAACCTTCTTCTGATGGGAGCTGAGGGAATCGCAGTCGGTATGGCGACCAAAATTCCGACTCATAATCTTACTGAGGTGATCGATGCAGTGGTGCATCTTATTGACAATGCAAAATTCACACCTGAAACTGTTGAGATTGCAGAAGTTCCGGCCCCGGTGACGCAAGGAACGACAGAAGCATCCGATCCGGTAAAAGCGGAACCGGCGATTTCAAAACCCACAGATCACAAACTGATGTTTGATGCTGATCTTGATCAGATTATGGAGTACATTCAGGGACCCGATTTCCCGACTGGAGGCATCATATACGGCTCAAAGGATATTAAACAGGCATATCAGACAGGGAGAGGAAAGATTTTGGTACGGGGAATCGTTGAGGAGGAAGATCTCGGAAAAGGGAAAATGGCAATTGTCGTTTCCGAACTTCCGTATCAGGTAAACAAAGCAAATCTTGTCTCCAAAATTGCACGACTCGTCATTGATAAAAAGATTAACGGAATTTCGGATCTGCGTGATGAATCTGATCGAGACGGTATCCGTGTTGTCATCGAACTCAAAAGGGATGCCGTTTACAAAAAGGTTCTCAATAATCTCTATAAGCATACGGAGCTTCAGACAACCTTTCCGGTAAATATGGTCGTATTGGTGGAAGGCGTCCCGCAAACTCTGTCGCTCAAAACTATTCTTGAACTTTACATCCGACACCGTATTGATATCATCCGCAGAAGATCAGAATATGAACTCGCTCAGGCAAAACACCGGGCACACATTCTTGAAGGTTATATCATCGCTCTCGACAATATTGATGAAGTAATTGAGATTATCAGAAAATCAAAAGATGAGCCGACAGCACGCCAAAGCTTGATGAAAAAATTCGGTCTTTCTGAAATCCAATCTCAGGCTATCCTGGACATGCAGCTCAAAAGACTGACCGGACTTGAGAGAGATAAAATCGAAGAAGAACTCGCCAAACTACGCGAACTCATCAATTATCTTGAAGAACTTCTGAAAGACGTATTCAAGATACTCGGTGTCATTAAAGATGAACTGAAAGAGCTGAGAGAAAAGTTCGGTGATGCAAGACGTACCAGAGTACAGAAAAATAAACCCGGAGAGATCACCGAAGACATGTTGATTGCAAACAAAGAAGTCATCGTTGTCCTCACAAAAGAAGGATATATCAAACAAGTACCGAGGGAAACATTCAAAGTACAGAAACGCGGCGGAAAAGGTGTATCCGGCATGACAACGAAAGAAAGCGATGATATCTTCTATATCACGACAGCTATGACTCATGATTTTATGCTGTTTTTCACCAATCAGGGACGGGTATTCAAAAACCGCGTATGGGAAATCCCGCAGGGATCCCGTACTTCCAAAGGAAAAGCCATTGTAAACCTTCTTACGCTTCGACCGAATGAGAATGTGACATCTGTCCTTTCATTCAATGAAGTAGAGTTACAGAAGAAGAAAGAATCGACCAACATTCTGATGCTGACCAAACAGGGACTCGTCAAAAAGACGGAATTTGATAAATACTCAAATATCCGAAGCAACGGACTTATTGCAATAACTCTTAATGACGATGACGAGCTTCTCACTTCCAAACTGACTGATGGGAATATGAATGTCATGCTTGTCAGCCGTGGCGGAAAGGCGATTCTCTTCAAAGAAAAAGAAGTCCGTGAAACAGGACGTGCTTCACGCGGCGTGAAAGGTATTGATCTCGGGAAAGGCGACACGGTAGTCGCAGCTGACGTCTTTACGAATGAAGATCTGAAGAAATCAATTCTCGTTATGGGTGAAAAAGGTATCGGGAAAAGAGTGCAAATGAAACACTTCAAAGACCAGCATCGAGGCGGAAAAGGAGTAAAGATTGCTCCTGCCGATACGAAAATGGGGCAGATTGCGTTTGCTCAGATCATCGAACCCGAAGACAGCACGATCATCATCACCAGCCAGCACGGGCAGGTAGTAAAGACTGACATAAAGTCTATCCCGTCATATTCACGATCGGCAAAAGGAGTCATTCTGATGAGATTTTCAAAACCGAATGATAAGGTAGTCAGTGCAACATTCATTTAGCATTGCAGTTCAGAGTCGAATTCAATATTACCCTATAATATTGATATCTCCTTGTAAATAGGATATAATACTTCCTGTGCATCACAGCAATCCATTTGCCGGACTATACTGGTGTACAGACAACAATAAGTAGTATCTAGCTTCAATAGAAAGGCCAACCATGATCGACCAAATCAAGAGCACTGAGGATTTTGAGCAGCTTCTTAATGCTTTGAAAAAAGCAGATGCTGTTGTTCAAGCTGAGGACGGAGACATTGCAGCCGTAAGAATGACCGATCAGAAAGTCCTGTTCGTCATTGAGCGAGGAGACGGCATAGCTGACGATCCGGATCCATGGAGAGGTTACTGCCATTTGCCGGTACAGCTCTTCCACGAGCTTGCCAAAGCAGCAAAAGGAGACATCCTCGCGAAACTGGATCAGATTCAGTACTATATCGCCAACGCGGCTGAGATCGATTCGACTTTCGATGAAGTCCTATTTGGGAATTACATCGAGTTCATCTCTCGCGAAGAAGCAGCAAAGAAACTCGGCTTCGAGTGGTGGAAGTAGGTGCTACCGTTGGCGGGCGCTTACAAAAGCGCCCGCCCGACACCCCAAGAGTTTCTGTATAATAAGCAAATGAATATACCCTGTCGTGAAATCGCTCAACACCTTCAGGAAAAGCTTGTCGACAAAGTACAGTCTTTAAAAAATTCCGGCATATCTCCCAAACTTGTCACGATCCTTGTCGGGTCTGAACCTGAACAACTCTCATTTGTTAATATAAAAAAACGAACCGGCGAGAAAATCGGTGTAGACTTTGAACTTGTCCACCTTGCCGAAGAACCATCATTCGAAGATTTTAAGCTTATCGTATCCGGAAAAGCACGGGATCCGAAAACAACGGGGATTATTATCCAGCATCCATTTCCCGAAAGCTATAACACGGAAGAGATTTATAGTCTTATCCCTCCTCATAAGGAAATTGAAGGACATCATCCTGATTCGACTTTCCACTTTCCGCTCAGCATAGCAGTTTTGAGCGGTCTGAAATACATTATCGCAAGAGAAGCAGGGAAGAATAATCCGCATCAGGTGATGGTCAATTTTTCAGACGATAAGGAATCCTTTCACCGATTTTTGCAGAATAAGAATATTGTCATTGCCGGACGTGGTATCACAGGAGGTGCCCCTATTGCAAAAGCACTGGAAGATATCGGCGTTTCATTTTCCGTCGTTCATTCTCAAACACCTGATCCGCAGGAAGTATACAAATCCGCAGACATCATTATCACCGCTACCGGAAGGAAGATTGTCACACCCTCTGATCTCAGTGAAGGAGTCATCCTTTTGAATGTCGGACTGAGAAAAGAAAACGGGAAGCTGAAAGGGGACTATGATGAAGAGGAAATACGGGATATTGCGTCGTATTATACCCAGACACCGGGGGGACTCGGTCCGCTTGATGTTCTGTATCTTTTTAAGAACGTCATTGAAGCAGCCAAGATATGATCCATATTATAACGGGACAAACCGCGACCGGGAAAACTGCCTATGCATTAGAGCTCGCCCGCAAACTTGACGGTGAACTCATCAATGCCGACTCAAGGCAAATATACAAGGGACTTGACATTATCACAGGGAAAGATCTGGATCTGACCGACGGAACCTTTATCATGCATAAACAGCACAACGGTTCAGATATCGGATACTATCAATTTAAAACGGGTTCAAAGATCTGGTTGTATGATATTCTTTCTCCGAATAAACCGTTTTCTGCTTTTGACTATGTCGGACTTGCAACCCAGGTCATTGAAGATATCCAAGTACGCGGCAAGACACCCATTATTGTCGGCGGTACTTTTTTCTATATTCAACAGCTTCTTTACGGGACTTCCGAGTTTCAGGTAGAACCTGATCAGGCGCTGCGTACAGAACTTGAAGACAAACCGGTTCATGAACTGCAAAAGCTTCTCAACGAAAAAAATCCGGAACTGTTTTTGTCTCTAAACAACAGCGAAAAACATAATCCTCAACGGCTCATCAGAAAAATCGAGATTGAGACACATATGAAAGACGGATCGGGAGGAAATCAAAATGAACCTTGGCATGAAAATGACTTTTCCTTAGTCGGGTTTATATACGCAAAGAGAGAAGATCTCAGAGTACGGATTGCTGAAAGAGTAGAGAAAAGACTGCAGCAGGGTGCTCTTGATGAAGTCAGACAACTGCTTAAATGCGGCTTCCAAGCGAAGGATCCGGGACTGAAAACGATCGGTTACGCACAAGTTATCGAATACTTGGAAGGAAGTACAGACATAGAGACAATGAAAAAACGATGGATCTCGAAGGAAATGCAATACGCCAAACGACAGCTGACATTGATGAAAAAAGATCAACACATCAGGTGGGAGAAGGTATAGAAAAGCAATCTCTATATTGCTTTTCTCAACAAAAGATGAAATAATAAAAAAATATGGCATTCACGCTACCCTTTGTAAAAAAAGTTGAAGATAATCCTGAAAAAGAGCACAGTACTCCGCTCGATGTTAAGAAACTGGAAAAGGAAACCGAAAAAAAGGAAAAGAAAGAAGAAAAATCGCCTTCAAAAGAAATCAAAAAACAGGACAATAAGGAAAAAAATGATGCTAACAATCCCCATGTGGCGACAATCGTTTACAAGCCGTCTGTCTCCTTTCTCAAATTTGATAAATATATCTTGATTACGATCGTTTCCGTTGTATTCTGTCTGAGTGGCTTAAGTTTCTGGCTCTATGTACAGTTCTTTATGTCACCCTAACTCACGCAACTTGCCATATGAAACTGCAAAAGAATACTATTTACATCATTATCTCCTCGATATTGTTCGGGATCGGTGTGATATTCTTTTCACTGGCAATCACTCAATATCAATTATTAACCAGCTCTCGCGCTGAAGGAGGGACGTTCAATCAATGTAATGCAGACGGTTCCAATAAACCATGCGGAAGCTGTGACATGAAAGCGCTTTCAGTTGATGGTAGTGGAAATGCGACGGCAACATTCGGTTGTCAGCTTATTTGTGAACCGGGTAATTGTCCTTCCGGCGTGTATCAAATTGATGATACCTCATGGTTTTGGTGTTCAGGACCAGAAGGGTCAAGTTGTACTGAGCACAGCAGTGATCTGAAGGGAAACCAGCACAACACCTCCAGTGTAGCTTCATTACCTGCCCTCAGTGACTCGAACCCCAATGTTACCAACAATTCATTGACATGGTCATTTAATATCCCAAATTGGACGAGATGTGGACGTGTCCAAGTAGATGTCCAGATAAATGCACCTGGAGTGAGCCATGCCGGAAAAACGTTTAGTTTTGATACAAGCTGCGAAGGACCTACGCCGACGACTCCTCCAAACGAACCGACACCCACCACCCCCCCAGATCAACCAACACCAACCACTCCAGCTAATACCCCAACACCAACCACGCCAGCCAATACCCCAACACCAACCACACCTGCCAGTACTCTAACACCCACAAATTCCCCAACACCAACACCGTCAAATTCACCGACCCCAACACCAACGAACACACCTACTCCGACTCCGTCTGACACTCCGACACCCACACCCACTGAAACACCAGTTCCGACGGACACCCCTGTACCGACCGATACGCCTGTACCGAGTAATACTCCAGTCCCCACCGTTGTAGTTGAGAACACACCGACACCGATTGTAATTGCTGAAGTACCGACAGCTACGCCGGTGACCAAGCTGGAAGTCAAAGATCAGCCTCCGGGATTCAATCCGATTCTCACTATTTTAATTCCGTTTGCCCTCGTACTACTTGGTCTTGCAATGTAATCATTCATTACATTTACTTTCTGTCTATGCTAGACTTATGATATGCACCGTCGAGCGTATCTGTTGTTTACAATTGCATTCTTTATACTGGGGGTTATCTTCTTTTCACTTGCAATACAGCAGTACCGCGTGCTGACAAGTTCTAGAGCGGCGGGTGATACTATCTCTCTCAAATTTTATGATAAACGAGGACCTATCGATCAAAAATTCGGGGTTATGGTAAATGATATTACCAATGACACGACCGTGCAGGAGCTTAAAAAATACTTCTCAGGCGGCAATATCTACATCAAAATAAAGAACCCGACCGCGGCCATGATACAAAGCACCCAATTTGAATCATTACAGACAGCGGGTTTTAAATGGTATCTTTCTTTCTCAAATTACGAGAATATGACTCCGGTTGTTCAGGCTTATTATGCGAAATATCAGGATCAAATAGTAGTTGAGCTTATGGATTACAATGCATTTGATGTGGCGAAGACAAACGAAATAAAGGCATTGAAACCAGATAAAATTCTGTTTCATGCAGGTGTCGCTACCTTCTGGCCAAGAGAACAAGTCAAGGATTTACTTCAAAGAGCACCGCCGCCGATTATCAATGCTATCAGCATCAAATTCGAGAATCGCGATGAAGATATTTGGGGTTATGTCAAAACAATGTTTGACACTATGTATGATGCTTCAAAATCGATAAGCGGGGATTCTAGTACAAAAATCGTATATCCCCCGAACTCAATGCTCTCACTATCCGAGATTACTATGCCGAGCAGTATCGTACAGAATCAGATCAAGCGGTTTTCATTACTCGTCTCTGCAATGGTGACACATGTACAGACAGAGCCTGAAAAAGCACCGATAAAGTTCGTAAACGGCGGTGTATTTGATACGATGAATGTTGCTGAAAAAACAACAATGTCACTGGTGGCAAAGCAGCTTGCTGTCAGTCCCCACGTTGTATGGCCTGATGCATTTCGCGGAAACGGTGATCCTTGGGATAATCCGTTTGTATCTGAGTACAACTTTAAACCGATCATGGGTACCCTTACTGAAAAGAACGGTGAATATATGGGTATGCTCCTCAATGTGTCAGACGAAACTCCGACTGTACGTCTGCCTGAACATAATTATGCAGGTTATAAAACCTATTCGAATATTCGGGGAGCAACCACGCTCATTGATGCCCAAAGGCAAATTGCTTTTCAGCCCTATGAATCAATCGTACTTGTACCTCCTACTATGACTATTCCTGACGGAGGTGGCGATGACGATGATGATGATAACCGTTCAGGAGTCCTGGAATGTGATTCGGGACCTGATCCCTACAACTCAAACAGAATTACGATTAAAAACGGTACGGAACAACCTATCGATAAAATTGAAGTTGATTTATTCCGCTGTACATATGTTCCGGGAAGAAAAGAACAATATCGCGGCAGTTATCGCTGTGAAGGCGGTGACAACGCCTGTGCAGACGGAGCTGCAAGCTGTTTCGTGGGAGAATGGGACGGAAACTTCAGCCAGCCAAAGCGGAATATTGTCCTGCAGCCTGGACAATCCATGACATTTGAGTATGAACAAACCCCCTGTAAGACTGCCCAGATGGATGTCAGAACTGAAAACAACGGGGTAGAATCGATAGAATGTCATAACGTGCAATCATCCAACACAGTACCTCCGGGTGAAATGTGGCCGGGCGGTTATGCTTTTGCCATCTCTGAAAACAGTACGGGATACGATCCTGCAACACAAACCTGTCCGCAGTCTACTCCGACACCGACACAGCCGGCGGAAGATACACCGACACCTTCACCGTCACCTTCTCCTTCTGAAACTCCGAGCCCGTCACCGACCCATTCACCGACACCTTCACCGTCATTTACACCGACCCCGACTCCGGTGCCTCCTACTCCGACACCTATTCCGCCGACACCGACATTTACATCCGTACCTCCTCCTCCCACATCTACACCGGTGACCAAACTGGAAGTCGAGGATCAGCCTCCGGGTATGAATCCAGCGATTGCAGTACTCATACCGTTTGTACTCATCCTCCTCGGATTGGCTTTGTAATTAAGGAGGGTTCCAGAGATGAAGGGCTCCCGACAGCGCGCAATGCCCCTAAGACGACGTTGACTCTGGAATTTGTACTGACCTGAGACCTTTCAAATATTCAGATCGTGTTGATTACACAAATGAGCACTGGCGGGAAGAAATCTCTGGCAGGACCCGCCGGTTACTTTTCGTTGAAGAGTTTCATGAAGGCTTCCTTTGGCACTTCCACTTTTCCGATCATCTTCATCTTCTTTTTTCCTTCTTTCTGTTTTTCGAGAAGCTTCTTTTTCCGTCCGACATCACCGGCCCCGACCGTTTTACTGTTTTTTGTCAGTACGTCTTTGCGGTATGCAGAAAGTCTTTCTGATGCAATGATACGCCCTTTATACTGCGCCTGGATTTTCACTTCATATTGCTGGCGTGGTATAAGTTCCTTCAGGCGTTTTGTCAGAAACTGCGCATGTTCCATCGCGCGATCCTTCACAACAATCTCAGAAAACTCCTCAATTTCATCACCGTTTAGAAGAAGTGATAACTTGTCCGCATCTACAAAATCATACCTGAGAAGCTCCCAATCAAAAGAAGCATAGCCTGAAGTCACAGATTTAAGACTGTCGAAAAATCCTGAAATCATTTCAGATAAAGGCATTTCGTATTCGAGAGTGACCTGATTTTTATTATCCATTGTGAGGAACTTTGCTCGATGATCTTCGCAAAGCTGCATAACATTTCCGACATAATCCTGAGGAGAAATGATCATGATACGCACAATCGGTTCTTTATATTGTTCATTCTCGATCTGATAATCCACCTGAGGAGGAGTGAGCACCAAGCTGAGATTGTATTCACGCTCCAGCCGTTCACGTACCACATCCGCATGCAAAAGACCTAAGAATCCTACTCTAAAACCCGCTCCTAAAGCCTGGCTGTAAATGGCACTGTATTCAAGTGCCGAATCGGTAAGATAAATTTTATCAAGCGCTTTTTTGAGATTTTCATAATCAGCCGGATCGGTAGGGAAGAGAGATGCAAAAACCATGGGATGAACCGTCCGGTACCCCGGCAGTGGTTTGTTATTTGAAGGAAGAACAATTGAGTCTCCGACTCTGACGTTGTGAATGTCTTTCAGATTTGTGACGATATATCCGATTTCGCCGGCGACTAATTCTTTTGTCCTTTTTAATTCAGGAGTAAACATCCCGACTTCCGGAGATTCAAATCTGACATCACCGATTGCAAGCTTCATGGATGCCAATTCCTTTGCCGTCCCGTTAAATAATCTCACGAATGCAATGACTCCTTTGTGCGTGTCAAAATATGAATCAAAAATTAAAGCTTCAAGAGAAGCCCCGGCATCATATGAGTGCGGTTCGGGTATTTTTGTAATGATTGTTTCAAGAATTTTCTCAACATTTTCACCCGTTTTGGCTGATATCGGGATTATCTCATCTTCAGAAACACCCAAAAACTCCATTAATTGCATTTTTGTTTTATCAACTTCGGCGCTCGGCATGTCGATTTTGTTGATCATCGGGATAATAGTCAGGTTTTTATCAAGTGCTTTGTATGTATTTGCAATTGTCTGTGCCTGAATTCCCTGCGTGGCGTCAACAAGAAGAATAGCGCCCTCAACACAAGCTAACGTCCGGTCAACTTCATATGAAAAATCAACATGACCGGGAGTATCAATAAGGTTGAGAATGATTTCCTGACCGTCAACTGTGTGCTTCATGCGGACCGGTGCTAGTTTGATCGTGATCCCGCGTTCGCGTGAAATCGGATTGCGGTCAAGCATTTGTTCTTCATGTCTGTTTTTTTCAACGGTACCTGTCATTTCCATCAGACGATCCGCAAGTGTGGACTTGCCGTGATCAATGTGCGCTATGATTGCGAAGTTTCTGATAGATCTTTGCATAGATACTTATGATAACACAGAAGGACGAATTCTTAGGCAGAATCGCGCTTTTCACGAATAACCATTGCACCGAGCCAAAGCTCTGCCAGCCCTTTCATGGAAAGCAGCCAGCCAAGCAAAACATGAGTGTTGTTTTCCTTATCCTTGTGGAATGTTATTCCGAAACTCGGCACGCCGGGGATATTGTATCCTTCATTCCAGTCATTAAAGAGTTGGAGTGTCTGGAGTGCACTGATCAATTTCGTAAGGTCTTCGCTTGTTCCTTGTCCGTTTCTGATTTTTTCCAGACTGTCAGCATAATGCTTTTCCTGATCAGCTTTCAGCATTGCATAACCGTGCTGGATGGACCTGATTCTTCTGAGTTGTGAAGCATCAGTTACTGAATTCTGTAAATTTTGTATCTGCTTTTCTGTCGGAAGCAACCTCTGTATAGCAACAATCACTTTATCGGGAAGATCATATTCGTCCTGGATTTCTTTCAGCTTTGAGTTCTGTTCATCAGGAGACAACAACAATTTTTCCTGTACATACAGTTTTATATCTTCCCACATCGGTGAAAAAAATTCACCGATAATGCGCGTAATCCGTGCCAGCGCCTTTTCCCGAACTTCAGGCTCATGAGAGACAAGCGTAAGTTCCACCCCTTCAGAAGCACGTATCGCCCGCTCATTTTTACCTGCATGATGGGCAAACAGTTCAATGGTATTTTCATAGTCTCCGAACTCCGTCTGGATTTTTTCCGCAAGCCATTCTGACATCAAATCATGCGCAATTGAGGCATACGGATCAATGAGCTTCAACAGCTCGATCGGCGGTATATTATTAGATTGGATAAGTTCTCTGAGAAGCTCAGGCTCCGACTTGTAACCTGGAGCCCGTTTTATTTTGCTGTCTTTTGTTTCATGAATATGGATATTTTCCGCAAAATGAATACTTCGGGAAAGGGTCTCGTTTACTTCTTTAAAACGGATATAATCAATCACGTCCTGCATGGAAATTCCATGATGGAGCTGTCGTAATTCTTCTATTGTATCGATGGCAAGATGGACTGTAGTACGGAAATGGGTGGAGGAGTTGGACATCGGTCCTTTACCCAACCCGTCAAATTTAAATTGACCGAGCATTTTAGTGATATCTCCCCGATAAAAGCCTATGGCCACTCCCTGAAGAAGATCCTGCTCAAATTTTTCAGGCAAAAACGGAATCTCTGCCCGGACGTTGGTATTGTAAAGTTCCAGAAGTGTTTTTGCTGCCAAATCCATACGTTTGATGACATGTCCGTATACTTCCTCAAGTTTAGCGTCACGCAATTGTAGTCTGAATTTGTCTATATTCTGGTCTCCCGTGAGAGGTGAAGCAAAATCATTAATATCAATCGGCTTCAGAGTTCCGTCGGTGTCTTTGATCATAGTCCATACAAGCATGTCCAAAGGTACCGCCTCAGGACTTTGTTTTTGACCATCCTTTTCAATGACAACCGGTTCATTTTCAAGTGTATCTTCCAGTTCAGCGGCTCTATATCCCGCTTCAGCAGCATGACGTTTAAAAACGGATTTAAATCCTTCTAAATGTTTTTTGCCGGGAGACGCTGTACCGTCTTCATTTTTTTCTTCCACATCAAGATCGTAATCCTGATAGGGGACTCGAAAAAGCGTATGAGGTGAAGCCGCAACACTACTGAATACATGAATCTGTCTTCCGTCTGGCAATTCCACCACATCAACACCGGCCAAACGTGTTCCTTCTTCATAAATTGAATAAGGATCGACGTCTTTTCGGGGAAAAATTGACGGTACTTCCTCCTGGGAGGCACCCGTCATTTCGTCAAAAATCTGACCGATAATTTTTGTATGCGATGGGGATTGTTCCATAACCTATAATATTATACCAAAAAAGCATAAAAATATGTATAGGATATGTATGAAAGCAGCTTGAATATTTCTTATATTATTCTTATAGTAGTAGCTCCCGCTCCACGGCCCCATTGGTCTCCATGGACTACGATAAGCTTCCCGCGGCGTTCCTTGATGTGGCCGTTCTTTTTGAGAAGAGATACGGCACGGGCAAGTTCCTTTTGCGTCACTTCAGCAGTATCTTTGAAGCTGAATACTGTAGGCTCGACGGCGAAATTTACACTTAGAGTCTCACATACTCCCGGAGTAGGTGTGAATGTAAATATGGGTACTTTCGGTCGATATCGCGAAAGTTGTGTCGCCGTATGTCCTGTCTGAGTAAATACCATGAAGCCGGTAACATCCTGATTTGCCTTTACATAATCTCTATAAAGATCGTATGCTGCATCACAAATGAGAGCCGTAGTATCACGTACGGAAAACATGATCTTGTTTCGGATTTCATCATCCGTTTTCGGTTCATAAAAAGTTGCCGTTTTCTCCATCACCTGTACGGCGGCAAGAGGATGTTGGCCGCTTGCTGTCTCTCCTGAAAGCATGATACAGTCTGTCAGATCATACACGGCATTTGCAATGTCTGAAATCTCAGCACGTGTGGGGAAGGGATTCTCAATCATAGTCTGCAGCATCTGGGTCGCGGTAATTACAAATTTTCCCTGAACCATACACTGCCTGATGATCATTTTCTGAAAATACGGGACCCTTTCAATCGGGATTTCGACTCCCAAATCTCCTCGTGCGATCATAATACCGTCACTGGCATCAACGATATTCTCAATGTCATCCAAAGCTTTTTGAGTCTCAATTTTGGCAACAAGCTTTCCCGTCACTCCGTATTTTTTTGCTTCACGTCTGACCGTCCGAAGATCTTTTGAACTGCGGACCATGGAAAGAGCGATAAAATCAATCGCGTGTCTTGCTGCAAGTTTCAGCCCATCGAAATCCCGGTCAATAAGAACGGGAAACGGGAACTCAGCTCCCGGAACATTCATCGACTTTCTGGTCGGAAGTATTCCTGTCGTTTCTGATCTCAGGTAAGTCTTTTTTCCTTTCTTGACAACACGGAAGGTATAATAACCGTCGTCTGCAAGAATGAGCTGTCCGTCTGCTAAATGCTCAATAATCTGAGGATGTGTGATAGAAAAACCTTTCTCTTTCCCTTTATAGACTTCCTCACCAAAAAGAAGCAGTTCTCCTTTTTTGATTTTGATCTTGTCTTCAGGCATGTTAATACGGATTTCAGGCCCCTGAAGGTCAATCAGAGTACCGACATGAACACCCAGTTTCTTTGCCACTTTATTCACACGCTCGATGCGTTCGCTGTGCCATTCGACCTCACTGTGCTTGAAGTTGAAGCGGAATACATTGACTCCTGCCTTAATCAGCTTTTCTATCATCTGGGGAGAATCAGATGAAGGACCGATTGTTGCGATGATTTTTGTTAGTTTTTGCATGTAATATTATAACATTCAAAGAGTACTCAATACAGCATTGCCTATAAGCTATAAGCTAACAGCTATATTCAGGTTCCTTCTTCCCATGAATTCAGATAATTCTTTTGTTCTTTTGACAGCTTATCAATACTGATTCCTTTGCTTGCCAGTTTCAATGCCGCAATCTCTTCATCGATTAAGGAGGGGAGCGCATATACCTTCGGCTCAAGTGTTTTTGCATGATCCCAAATGTATTTGGCAGCAAGCGACTGACCCGCGAAACTCATATCCATAACTGAGGCAGGATGCCCGTCAGCTGCCGCTAAGTTCACCAATCGTCCTTCTCCGACGAGATATACACGACGATTCCCGAAATCATATTCATCTACCATAGGCCTCACTCGTGTCATTTTCTTGGCCAGTTTTTTCAAAGCCACCTTATTGATTTCTATATCAAAATGTCCTGCCTGAGCAAGAATGACTCCGTCTTTTGCCTTTTTGAGATGCTTCTCATCAACAATATGTTTGCCTCCTGTAACCGATACCACAAAATCCGCATTCGTAATTGCTTTTTCAAGTGGCATCACCAGATATCCGTCCATCACGGCTTCCAGAGCTTTCACGGGATCGACTTCACAGATCACAACCTGTGCTCCCATGCCGCGTGCCCGCATTGCGACGCCGCGTCCGCACCAGCCGTACCCGCAAACGACAAAAATACTTCCGGCAATCAGTTTATTGGTAGATCTCATCAAAGCGTCAATCGTCGATTGACCTGTTCCGTATCTGTTGTCAAACAAATGTTTCGTCAGATTATCATTAACGGCCACCACCGGTATTTTAAGATCTCCTTTTTGTTCCATTGCCTTCAACCGAATCACGCCCGTTGTCGTTTCTTCTGTCGAACCTATGACTTCGGGAATCTGTTTTTTGTATTTTGTATGAAGCAAGCCCACAAGATCGGCTCCGTCATCCATTGTCTGATTTGGATGGACGTTAAGGACTGAATACAAATGGCTGTAATAGGTTTTATTGTCTTCGCCTTTTTTTGCAAAAGTAGGTACATCAAAATCTTTGACAAGTGATGCGGCAACGGCATCGTTAGTCGAAAGTGGATTACTCGCAGTCAGATACGCATCGGCACCGCCCTCTTTTAATGTAATCATTAGATTGGCCGTTTCGGAGGTGACATGGAGACAGGCTGCAAGTTTTACTCCTTTCAAAGGTTTTTCTTTTTTAAACTGCTCACGAATGAGTCTGAGAACGGGCATATCCTTTTCCGCCCATTCAATACGTTTTTTTCCTTCTTTTGCTAAACCGATATCGGTTACATCGTATTTCATATTATTAATGAAATTTATAAACTGGCTGCCCTTTG
>CAZDDM010000027.1:0-17185 GCA_964504235.1 uncultured Gammaproteobacteria bacterium | reverse complement strand
GTCTGTTGCGATTGGCCACTCCGCCACCCCTGGTTAAGCGTTTATTATACCACCCAAGACGGAGTTAGAAAAGTATAAACGACTCGCAAACCTGCAAGCAAGACTTCCGGCATCCGTTCCTGATATACTTCCTTTCATAGAGCAAATTATCCGACACGACTTACTATGATATATATTCAGATTACTGTGGTTGTCCTCTGCATTATCGCAGTCGTTTCATACTTTACGAATCCGTTCGTCAGATTTTCTCTGGTGAAAGATCTTTCAAAAGTAGACGAAATCGATAATCAGCTGGTACTGAAAAAGATAAGATCCGTTAAACTCCGATATCATCTCTTCTGGAAGCATTTTTCCATGCTCAAATCAGCCTGGCACATTGTAGGAAGCCGTTTCGGAAGACGGAATCGCACCCGGTCCTCTATCGTGGCTGATATTATCAAAGAGATCCATGAAAAGCGCTTTGATCCGAAAAATATGTATTTGATCTCGGGAGACCATTTCAGTGTCCTGTATCCCCGATCCCTCGGAATTTTTTATCACAGTATTCTGGATCCGCGAACGGCACTGAGTATGGATGACTGGCTCAACCGCCAAAGAATCTATTTAAAAACCCTGGCATACGCTCTGAATGTTTACAGTCAATCAGAGGAGTTGTCAACGACGATCGTACCGGCAACTCCGAACTCTGTAATACTGCTGAATATTTATGCGACCCCGTCTGACACTTTATACAGTCTGTTATATGCCTTTGACCAGCTTCTGGGGAGCAAATCGCTTGAGGAAATATATCCGTTTGAGAAAAGTACCCCATACAAGCTGGCAACAACTGAAACAACGCAGAACATGCTGCATGAGTATAGAACAATCTTAAGAAAGCATTACAATACTTACAAAGATACGGTCTTTGATACCGAATCGGGTTTTATAAAAAAAGATATTTTACTTTCCGGAACGAAAGATATCGTAAAAAAATACGGAGGGTTTTATGACAATGTTATCTTTTGGAAAACTACGCAGCTTGCGCAAAAACTCGGACTGATCGAACTTGATGAAGCTTTCCTTGCCGTATATAAAAAACGGATTTTGGCTGAATTCTGGCGAGATGATGGTTTGTTTTTGGAAGATATGAGCGATGAAGCACGTGACAGCAACTGGTATTCATCAGATTGGCTTATCACATTTCAAACCGGATTTTTATCTGTAAAAAATCCTCAAGATCGCAAATATCTTAATAAGGCAGTCTCTTATATTATTGAAAATGAGATAGATCAGCCGTTTCCGATCAGATATCACAATGACTTTCGAAAAAAACGATTGCACTTTCCGGTAAATATCGGAGCTCCATACTACGGATCTCTTGTCATCTGGAGCCATTGGGGAATAGAATATATAAAACTCCTTACTGCATTGTCAAACTACGGCAAGTCAGAAAAATATCTCACCTATGCAAGAAAGCATCTTGAAACATACGAATTCAATATTTCAAGATATCG
The DNA here is from genome assembly GCA_964504235.1 of uncultured Gammaproteobacteria bacterium. Classification (GTDB taxonomy): domain Bacteria; phylum Patescibacteriota; class Microgenomatia; order UBA1406; family GWC2-37-13; genus UBA1450. The sequence goes on along the minus strand of CAZDDM010000027.1, from coordinate 15,692 downwards.
CGGATATCCTGAGGTATACAACCGGTTCGGTGATTTCTATACTTCATTCTTTTACCGCAGTGTACGGACTACAGGATGGATCATCTCATATGAACAGGCCTATGAGATGCTGAAGGCGTACGATAAATAAAGATAAACCTGTGGTACAATAACTGGATATGACTGACCAAACATACAAAGATTTTTGGAAATGGTTTCAGCAACAGGAAGAGAGGCTTTTTTACTATGAAGCTTATGAAAAAGAACTTCTACCCTTGGCTCTGAATGAACTTCAAAAAATTAATAAAGACCTTGTGTTTGAAATCGGTCCCGAAATGGAAGGACAGCGTGAATTTGTGGTGAGTGCAAACGGCATTAAGTCAGCTTTTTCCGATGTTATCGAACTTGTAAAGTTTGCCCCTGATCTGGACAGATGGCATATTGTTCCTTTCAGACAGCGAAAAGATGTCTCCGAACTTGAAGTTCAGATTGATGATATCATCCTGACTCCGAACGACATCAGCTTTTCTTACCAGAAAGATAAAGGCCGAATCAATCTCTCAATATATGTTGAAGATATGGATGATGAAGACGAAAAAATGTATCATATGGTGTTTCTCATTCTCGATAATATCATAGGAGAATACGATGTGGAGATGAAAATCGGATCTATAGATATTTATTCCGACGGAGATCTGGCGGAGGATGAACAGCTTTTCCCGCTGACCAAACTTCCCCATATCATTGACAGTTTAAGCTCAAATTCAACCATACACTAATGGAAAACCCTCCGGTAGATATACTGGAAAATCTGAGAAAATTATTTACGGCAATTACCGGCGGACTGCTTACTGTATTTCCTTTTATCATCGTAGCTCTCACTTTTATACTTCTTGTTGTACTCGGCATCCTGATGTTTCTGTTTTCAGGGACTCCTTCTTTTCAGTTCAAATGAACTATGTATTTTGAGTATGCAGAACTATCTGTGATGTATTGACAATAACTCCTGTTATAAGATAGGATCATATCAAAGGACAAGTTATTATTTGTCCATTTGCATGCTTGCAGCGGAACACATTTCAACTCTTGTACAAGGTCCTGCGTATTACATTCCCGGTCAGCCGGGTCTTCAAGGCTTGAATGGTTTCTTTCTCTCCTGTACCCGTGCCCGAGCTGATGATCCTGAGACCTATCGTCAACATATCCAGAAAGGATACATTGATCAGTATGTGGCCTATGAAAGAGCGCACCAACCTGCAGAAGTACAGGTAACACTGGAAGAAATACAATCTATCCCTGATCCTCGCCGCCGAACCGAAGCGTTGCTTACCCTTCTTCAGGAAGTATCCGCTGCCTATGCTTATCCTACTCCTCAGTGGGTAAAGGAATCTAAACCGATGTATCAGATTATGGTTGACCGGTTCTGTAATCCCAATTTGTGGTCCGCTGATGAAGGAGTCCGCGAACAGGCAACTACGCACTGGAATGAATTACAGAGCAGGCATGATCGGGATTTTTTTGATAATGTCAATTTCGCCGGCGGCACGCTGGAAGGAATCATTGCCAATATCGATTACTTAAAAAGTATTTCAGGAGGCCTCTATCTCAATCCTATCTTTGAGTCTGATACCGTTCACGGATACAATACAGCTGATTATACAAGCGTCAATCACCGTTTTGCAGGCATTCCTGATGAACAATACTACGGAGCAGACGAAACGGAACGGGCAGAAATGAAACAGACTGGATTGCGTCAATTTGACACGCTGACGGATCACATACCGGTCGTCCTTGATATCGCAGTCAACCACACCGGACGTGCTCATACAGCTTTCCAAGATATTGAAAAAAACGGGATCCAGTCTCCGTATACCGATTGGTATCGAGGTCTTCAGTTTGATGAAAAGGGGAAGCTAACAGGCTGGAAAGGATGGTGGGGACATGATACGCTGCCCGAACTGGATCATTATAGTCCGGGAGTCCGGCAGCATTTCCTGGGAGAGGGATATGCTGTGGGGCTTCCGCTTGAAGAACAGAATGAAGAATGGAAATCATGGGTAGCCTGCGTACAAAACTCTGAAACCCGGGAAACACTTCTGGAAGATCCTAAGCTTTTGGAAGAAGCACAAAAGAGTTTAGGGGTAATCGGATTCTGGAGTGCAATGATGAGCGGAGAAAAGAGAGACGGAACAAAGAAGAACGGAGGGTGGAGACTTGATGTCCCCAATGATATCAACCGCCCTGAATTCTGGAATGAATTCAGAACGCTTGTCAAAACCATTGATCCTGAACTCTGGATTGTCGGAGAGATTTGGGACAACGAAAATGAAGCGCACTGGCTCAACGGCGACAAATTTGACGGCGTCATGAATTACCGTTTCTGGCAGAAAACGCTCGATTTCCTCATCGGTGATACGCCAAAACGGCGCCAGCATCTGTCAGGTGACCGCGCGTATCCCGTCAATGCCTATCAGTTCGCAGACTATATCAAGTGGTTTGTCTCCCGTCATCCCAAACAGGTCGTCGAAACCATGATGAACAATGCCGGTACTCATGATGTGATCAGACTAAATGATCTGCTTGGACATCCAGACGCCAAATGGGATAAAACTGCGGTCGGTCTTACTATGATCATGACTCTCCCCGGTTCCCCCTGCCTGTGGTCAGGAGACGAGCTGGGGATGAATAATCGCGACTGTCCGATCGTCACGGACCCGATGAACCGGAAACCTTTTGAGTGGGATCTTTCGAAGGATTGTCCGTCCGCCCCGGAATCAGCGTTGCTGGGACATGTACAGAGACTTTCATCACTGCGGGAACAGTGTCATTCTCTTCAGACAGCAAACATCCGGTTTATCAATACCGGAAATCCAAACGTACTCGCATATGTACGGGAATCTGACCCTGACGATCCTGTTGCAGATGAAGTACTTGTAATTGTGAACCGAAGCGGGAACAACGAAATGGTATGTTATGACGCTTTTGCAGGTATGCATTCCCACATTTCAGAGTACCTGTCTACAAAAGACGGAGTGTCTTATGATGAATACGGTATCATGGTTCCGGAAAATTGTAGTGTGGTCTATACTTCCTCATAAAAAAACCCGCCCTCTCGAGCGGGTTTTTTTAATAGGTTTATCGCCTTAGAACATACCGGGCATTCCGCCGCCCATGCCTCCCATACCGGCTCCTCCTGCGGGTTCTTCCTTCTTCTCTGGAATATCCGCAACAAGCGCTTCTGTGGTCAGGATGGCCGCTGCGACTGATTCGGCATTCTGGATAGCAGTTCGCACTACTTTGGCAGGATCAATAATTCCTTTCTTGAACATTGAGCCAAAGTCACGTGAGACAGCATCGAATCCGTATTCCGGATCATCTTTCTGCTCGATCTGATACATAACGCGACCCGGTTCCATTCCGCTGTTTTGTGCAAGCATGCGGATCGGCTCCCCGAGAGCTTTGAAGATGATGTCTGCACCGGTCTTTTCTTCTTCGGAGCTCATCTTCTCACGAACTGCCTTGATGGCTTTTCGTGCCTGAAGATAGGTTGTTGCTCCTCCTGCTACAATGCCTTCTTCAAGAGCTGCTTTAGTCGCTGCAACAGCATCATTTACGCGTTCTTTCTTTTCCTTCATTTCAACTTCGGTTGCTGCTCCTACCTTTATAACGACAACGCCGCCTGAAAGTTTGGCAAGTCGTTCCTGCAGCTTTTCCCGGTCAAAGTCTGAAGTTGTAGAATCGATCTCTTTTCGGATCTGAGCGATTCGTGCGTTCAAAGCCTCTTTGCTGCCCTTTCCACCGACTATTCTGGTGTTTTCTTTATCAGACCAGACTTTGTCTGCACGACCCAAATCTTCAATGTCGACATTCTCAAGTTTCTTTCCGAGATCTTCTGAGATTACTGTTCCGCCTGTCAAAATAGCAATATCTTCAAGCATTGCTTTTCGTCTGTCACCGAAACCCGGTGCTTTGACGACCAGAGCATGGAATGTACCTTTCAGATTGTTGACGACCAGTGTCGGAAGCGCCTCACCTTCGACGTCATCAGCGATGATGACAATATTCTTTGAGACTTTCACAACCTTCTCAAGGAACGGAAGCATATCCTGCACCGTTGAGATTTTTTTATCGGTGATCAAAATGTACGGATCTTCGATTTCAGCTTCCATACGGTCAGGATTGGTGACAAAGTACGGGGATGCATATCCGCGATCAAACTCCATACCTTCTTTGTGTTCACTTTCCATCTGAAGGCCTTTACCTTCTTCAACAGTGACTACACCGTCTTTACCGACTTTTTTGATTGCTTCTGCGATCATTTTTCCGATCTCTTCATCGGCTGCTGATATGGTTGCAACCTGTGAGATCTGAGCAACGTCGTTTACCGGAATTTCTTTTTTGATCTTGTTAATTTCCTTTATCACTGCTTCTACTGCAGTATCCATTCCTCTTTTGAGGATCATGGGATTTGCACCGGCTGTGACGTTTTTCATTCCGTGGTTGACCATTGCCTGCGCAAGGAGAGTAGACGAAGTCGTACCGTCTCCTGCAACGTCATTGGTTTTGGAAGCTGCTTCCTTGACCATCTGTGCTCCCATATTCTCAAAAGGATCTTCTAATTCAATATCTTTAGCAACGGTGACACCGTCATGAACGACCATCGGGCCGCCCCATTTTCGCTCAAGTGCGACATTGCGTCCGCGCGGACCAAGGGTTGTCACAACTGCTTTAGCGAGTTTATTGACTCCGCCGACAAGTTTTTGCCGTGCATCGTCTCCGAAAATAACTTGTTTTGCCATAAGTTAGTTTTAATTATTAATTAATAATGTCTGTATCAGGCAACAACTGCCATAATATTTTTCTGTTCAGTCAAAAGCCATTCTTCTTGGCCGACCTTGACTTCATCGCCGCCCCATTTTTTGTAGATGACTTTCTGTCCGACTTTCACATGCATCGGAAGGGTTTTCCCGTCGTCATTCATTGTTCCGGGACCGATTGCCATAACTTCTCCCATTTGAGGTTTTTCTTTGACGGTATCCGGGAGTACGATACCTGATGCTGTCACCTCTTCACGCTCCAGAGGCTTGATCAAGACATAATCAAACATCGGTTTGATATTTGTTTTAGCTGCCATAAATCTGTTATAGTTAACTTATAAATAGTAATTACTTGTTCACTCAAGACGTATATATTTATAACGAAGTGGTGAGAATTTGTCAAGTGGATTAGTTGTCTGCTAATTTTATGGATAACCAAGCGGCTTTATCGGAAATAACAAAGCTAAAAACAAAATTGCAATCTGTACAGCTTCCTGCTAATTTGCAGCAGAAGGCACTTGAACAGATAGAACGCATCAATCTTTCTCTGAAATTCGGAGGAAATCTCGCCCATCTTGATATTATTGAAAAATATATTGATTGGATTACTGCATTGCCCTGGTATGCCGAAACAAAAGATGTTGTTGATATCGCAAAGGCAAAAGCCAGTCTTGATAAAAACCATTACGGTCTTGATCGGGTAAAACTCAGGATCCTTGAGTATCTCTCCATTTATAAACTTCAGAAGGAAAAACTAAATGCCAGTACTATTCATACCCGACCTCTTTTTTTTGTCGGTCTCGCCGGTACCGGAAAAACCACTTTTGCCATCTCTATCGCCGAAGCACTCGGCAGACGACTTGTCCGTATTCCTTTCGGTGGACTCGCATCGGCACGTGATTTGAGAGGACAATCCAAAATATCTCCCGAATCGGAACCGGGGAAAATTATTGAGTCTCTCCGGGAAGTACAGGTGAGAAATCCCGTCATTCTTTTGGATGAGCTGGACCGTATCACACCGGATGCCCGGGCTGAAGTGATGGGGGTTTTGCTTGAGCTCCTTGACCCGAATCAGAATCAGCATTTTGTCGATTATTTTTTGGACTTTCCTTTCGATCTTTCAAACGTGTTGTTCGTAGCAACGGCAAACAATACCAACAATATTGCGCCACCGGTACTTGACCGCCTTGAACTGATCCAGATGCCTTCCTACACCGACGATGAAAAAATTGAAATCGGCAAAACGTATATCTTACCGAAGTATATGAAAGCGGCCGGAGTTGAACCGAATCAGCTTACGATTGACGATGCGCTTTGGCCCGATATAGTCAGACCGCTTGGATTTGAACCCGGAATCCGAAGTTTGGAAAGATTAATTGAAACAATAGTCCGCAAAGTAGCCTACAAACTTGTTTCAGGTGAAGGCAACAATTTCTACATCAACGCAAATAACATAAGAGAGTTCAAGTAAAGCTGTATGTCTCCCTTGAAATGATTTTATCCAGGATACTGACCCGGGATCCGAAGATATTATTTGCAAAATTCTTCAAGCTCCGCAAAGGATATTCCTCTATTTGAAATCGGAAGTTCCACTTTTTCCCGCTCTATCGGTACAAGACACCGTGTCGGCAATTTCTGATTGAGGTTTCGATCATGGAGCGCCGGTCCGTAATTCACTATACAGACATCAAATTCCTTCCCTCCGACTTCAATAATTGTTGAGCCGCTTCTCAAGGTATCAACCTTCCGAAGATCGGGCTTACAAACACCGGTGTCAAGTGTGACGTGCGAATCAGTAACCTGAATTGAACGTCCTGCAGATACATCCGGTTTTGCTTTTGGCCGGTCAGAACTGTACATGTTGTAGGCTATTGATGAAATGATCACAAGCAAAATAAGCACTGCGATTATTATTTTGGTTTTTTTTGACATGTTCATGATTTTTTCTTTTCAAATTTTTTTACCAGATCTAAAAGTAGCGGGAATTCCGTATACCCTGCTTGTGTATTCAGATGTCCTCCTTTTACGATGATTTCAGGTGTAACATCAAGAAACGTTGCAAGCTTCCCCAAGATTTCCTGGGGAACATACGGATCATCATCACCGTACAAAACAAACGCTTTCGAAAGTTGATCGTTGACGGCAGTAAAATCCAGTTCTTTCTGCCTCATGAAATATCCGTTCAGTTCTGAGCCGTAATCTTCTGCAAATCCCGACACGGAAATCAGGCCAAGTACTTTTTTCTCTGACTGTTCAATAAAGTCCAAAGCAGTGACTACACCGAGGGAATGACCGATCATAAGCAGATTGCCTGAAGGCACTCCTTCAAGAAAATCTTTAACGTTGCCAAGCCATTCAAAGCGATCCGGATGAGCGGGATTGGGAAGTTCAGGCATGTGTACCGTATGTTTTCTCTCTTCAAGTTCGTGTGCAAGCCAGCGTTCCCAGTGATCGCCTGCATGTGACTGTATTCCGTGTAGGATGATGACGTGCATAGCCCATTATACAAAGATTTACCCCATAAAAAAACCCTCCTTTTCCCGATATACATCAGGATCCGGAAGGGTTTAGTTTTGTTATTATTCGTTGTTGAAGTCACGCTGTGGTCTTTCCTCACGAGGTCGTGCTTTGTTGACGACGATATTTCTACCTTCGACTTCCTTACCATGCATTTCCTGTGCGGCTGCATCAGCTGCTTCCGGTGTTGTAAATGTTACAAAACCAAAGCCCTTTGAGCGACCGGTGCGTCTTTCCTCGATAACGATTGCTTCGACGATTTCGCCGAATTGTGCAAAAAGGTCACGAAGCTGATCGTTTTTTATTGACCAAGGAAGATTTCCTACGAAAATTTTGTTGTTTTGATCCATGTACTATATCACCACCTTTCGTCTATTCTACTTGCAAAGAAGTATTCTATTGAATAAAAGTATTTGATTTTGATCGCAGTTGTAACTTTTCTAAACTGAAGATCTAACGGTATATAGTATACCATAAATCTCTTAATAATATTCATAATATGTATTTTCTCATTCAAGTGAACTGCTCAGCATCCAGATATGCTTTTCATGCGTCTGGAGCCTCTTGATCGCCAGATCCATGGTAGGATCGTCATGCCCTTTCTGTGCCACCTCTATCAGTTTTTTTGCCGTTTTTGAGAGCGTGACATGATCATTTCTCAGTGAAACAAGCATTTCGTTACTGTCCGCTTTGACCGCTTCAGAATCAATAGTTGATAATGATTGAAATTCTTGAAAAGTCCCCGGAGCTTTGACACCGATTGCCCGCAACCGCTCGGCAACTTCATCAACCGCGTCGAATAAGTCTTCATATTGTGCTTGAAACATTTCATGAAGCGTATGAAAATGAATTCCCGTAACATTCCAGTGGTAATTTTGAGTCTTCAACATCAGGATATAGGAGTCTGCAAGGAGATTTTTCAAAAGCTTAGCAAGTTGTCCGGTCGCCATATACTTTTCAACAATTCAATTAACTAACTATCAATACTATAGAAGAATTGTAAGGAATTGGTGAGAAACAAAAATAGTCTATTGATCATATCAATCAGTATCATATAGATAAATAATATATAATACTCATCTACTTAAATGACGAACGAAGGCATGTTTGTCAGAAGAGTAGCACTTTGACATAAACGGACTAATTAATCAGCTTCTAACAACCATTACGAGTAAGGAGAACCTATGGATTACATCCCAGTCTTACTTGGTCTGATTTTCCTGCTTATGCTCACTATCAGCAGATTCGAAAGCAGAAATGGTCACGAGCCCCAAGCAGTTTGGTGGCTTGTGATTGCATTGGTAGGTCTGCTTGCTGTATTCCGTGGATTCCAGGTCATCAATGACTGGTCTCTCTTCCTCGGATACGGTGCAGTGGTGACTCTGAACTATGTGGTCACATACTGGGCAGCCTACTACCGCTACCGTGACCCCGCGAATGTAGATGAGGACCGTGTGCTCGAGAAAGTGAAGCGTAAGCTTCGAGTTCACTACATCATCCCCGTCTACAACGAAGCCGGATTTATCGGGAGATGTGTTAGCAGTATCGTGACAGCAGCAGCTTATGTACAGGACATAGCTGAAGTCACGATCACGGTCGTCAATGACGCATCGACAGATGACACATGGAAACGGCTGCAGGAGCTTGCTGATTTTCCCGGCGTCCGACTCATGAACCTGCAGAAGAACGCAGGCAAGAAAGGCGCGATTACCGCCGGTACCTATGGCGGCGAGAGATGGAGAGAAGCATTCGTGAAGTTTGAGGAGCTCTTCCAAAGAAATCCTTCCGGAAGCGCTGAAGACCGGAGAATACTTATCCAACTCCTTCGGGAGGTGGAATGTGATGTCATCGAAACTGATCTGTATCTTCACACAGACAGTGACAGTGTCATCTCTGAGAGCTTTATCCGGTATCAGGTTCTGGCGTTCCTCTCAAATCCTGGGTTAGGCGCACTTTCCGGTCATTGTGATGTATACATGGTCAAAGGCACCGAAGATACTATGTTCACACGTCTCCAGGTGGCGTGGTACTATACGCAGTTTCGCGTCCGTAAGGCCGCTGAATCTGCATTCAGAGCTGTCTTTTGCGTCAGCGGTCCCGGTGCCGGTTTCCGAATAGAGGCGATCTTTCACCTCCTCCCGCAGTGGGTGGATGATTACTTCGGCGGACGCATATATCGGGGTGCAACAGATCGGATGATCACGCTTCTTGTCCTGCAGGAAGGCTGGAAAGTCGAATATTCAGCGCTCGCGCGGGTATGGACAGTCGTACCGTCTACGCCTGACGAAGCCCGGCGCCAATGGACGCGCTGGAAGCAAAACTTCTGGCGAATGTTAATCCCTGTATGGCGTTTCGCGTGGAAAACACATCCTGTGGTTGCTTTTCTCACCTACAGCAGACTTCTGATCACGGTCTTTGCGCCGTTCCTTTTGGCATACCACCTCACAGTGGCTCTGCTTGGAGGACTGGTCGTAAGCGCGCTGTATTTGGCGGGGATCGCTTTCATGGGAAGCCTGATGGGGCTCGCGTATCTGACACGCAATCGCATGTGGCAGTACGCCGTCCTCCGGCCGGCGATGTCTCTCACTTCAACGCTTTGGGGAAGTATTCTGACGCTCCGCGCGCTTTTTATGACGCTCCAAGGCGGCTTCACCTGGCGGGAGGTGAAGAAGGAAGTTCAACGCACTCGGCGCTGGAGTATCTATCGCATGATGGGCTTCGAACCGACGTTTGAAGTCCATTACCTGGAAGCAATCCTAGTGATCGTGATCATCATCTATATCATCAGGTACTTCTGGGGAGGTTGAGTAATGTCCGTTTGTATAGCAGGTGCGCGGACCAAGTCCGCGCACCTGCAGTTTCTTACTTTTACTACTCCGACAATCATCGGTATAATGAATCTATTATGGGAGTATTGCGTCAAAAAAAAATATGGATCACACTGTTGGTCATCGGTCTTTCAGTATCCTTTTTTACTTATTACATCATACTAAACAGCCGGAAATCAAAAGCTGATACCCCTGATGATGAACCGGGTATTGTGGAACGGGTTCTTTCGAAAAATCCTACTCAAACATCCTCTGAAACACTGACACTGACGCCATCACCTACAAGTGGTTCGATTTATCGACCTACCCCGACGACTACACCCATCCCATCATCGTCAGGCACTTCATCTTCTAACTCATCCGGAACTTCATCAAGCTCATCGTCAACAACTACTCCCGTCCCGGACCCGTGTGACAGCATTACTTCGTCTTCCTATGACAGTATGGTTTTAGCTGACAATCCTGTGTTGTATTTCCCATTTGCTGAATCTCTTGCCTACTGTGATACATCAGGAAACAGATACAATGGAGTGCTTCATGATATAGAAGCGGACACAACACTCCCAAACGGCGACAATGCTCTCGTATTTGACGGGGAAGCAAGTTATATCCAGGTTGCAGATAATGACAAGCTCAGTCCTTCAACCACAGGAAGATTAACTATCGAAGCATGGATGAGACCGGATACCCTTCAGTTTGTAAATGACGAATCTACGGGATATGTAAACTGGATGGGAAAAGGCGAAACAGGTCAATTTGAATATTTGATGCGAATGTACTCTCTCGTAAACGACGAAAGCCGGCCGAATCGCATCTCAGGATATGCCTTCAACCTTGCCGGCGGCCTCGGTGTAGGAAGTTACTTTCAGGACAGTCTGACAGCCGGTCAATGGATACATACGGTTCTTGTCATAAATACAGCAGATACAGACGGGACATATCCCATGGGATACACAAAAATTTATAAAAACGGCGCACAGCGAGATCAGGATGATCTGAGTCCGTTGTCTATCATTCCGGGAAATGGGACAGCTCCTCTTCGTATCGGGACGCGTGACTTTAACTCATTTTTTGAAGGAGCAATCGGTAAAGTTGCAATATATAATTATGAGCTTTCTGCTTTTCAAGTACGGGACCATTATCAAAAAATGATACCCGTAACACCGGGATCAGCAGTATTTGTCAAAAATATCGGCTCAACCAGCACGAAAACAGCAGGAACAACACTTCAGATACCCGTCACGGCTGCAGTCCCTGCGGGAAACACTCTCATTGTACGGGTAGTAACAGATTACACAGCCGGTGCTCCGTCTGTCATCGACAGTAAAGGAAATACGTACAACACAGATAGAACCGGCCGTGACAGCAGTAACACAATCCGCCTTTCCGTATTCTCCACCCCCGTGACAAATGCTCTTCAAGCAGGCGATACCATTACGATTACAACAGCCAGTGTCGCAGCACGAACTGCAGTAGTTGATGAATTCAGCGGACTTTTATCGGCAAGCTATCTTGATCAAAACAACGGAACAGCAGGAACCAATACTACCCCCGGATCAACAATTTCCATCACAACAACCCAAAGTGATGAGCTGGTCCTTGGAGTGGTCGGAGTTGAGGGACCGACAGGAGATACCTACAATGAAGATGACTTGGGACAGTTTACTACACTCACACGGATTGGCACAACAGGAGATTCTGATAACACAAACGTGACATTGAATAGCGGATACAAAAGTATTTACGATATAAGCACCTATCAGTATAAACCGACTATCTCTCCTGCCAGGACATGGGTGTCTTTTATCCTATCATATAAAGCTGAATAACCAAAAAGTCTTTCCTAATTACGACAGATTTCCCACAAATATATGCTATAATGTATGCGAAAGTATTATAGGATAAAATTCCGTACAAATGCAGTACTGTCAATCTATTTTCTTATAATCTTTCATCAAGGTTTCATGAACCTTAACAATTCGAGAGGGTTCAGCTTAACGTAGTGGCAGGATATCTGAAAATATCAGATGATGTTTTTAAATATCCTGCTGCTATAAGCTAAGCGGCAGTGAATTTGGTATCGTTGTGCCCGAAAGGGTACTTTCACAAGGAGGCAGTAATGGCTCAGAGTAGAGTCCCCCGCACATGGGGTGATGATGATGGGTATCCCGTCACAACGGGTACCCAAAAAAAAGTGGTGTTCACACCTGCATTGCGCAGATTTTTGTACTGTGCATTTCTGGCAGTGATCATTGCGGCAATTTCGTCAACTTTCAACACGGCTCTTGCCATCACTATCGTGGTGGCTACGCTGATTTTTCTCAGCATAGCTGCGTGGCGACTTGCCGCGAACCGATCCTGAACATCACATCCACCTCCCTTGCCGGAGGAGACGCTTCACGCGGCTCCTCCGGCATCATTCTTATTGTCTAGACAATAAGAATACCGCATTGGTGTGGCTGGCCCTCTCGATATTCCTTTTTGCAAACATCTCGCATCTTATAGCGTTTTTCTGTATCATAAGAGTATGAACAAGAAGAAGACGAATGCACGGCACCTCAAGCATCCCTTTCACGTTTCCTTTTTGACACTTTTTCCGATCCTTCTTTTACTTACCATTCTCCTTTTCGGAACATCTCTATGGAAAGCAACAACCGATTTGAAGACCATAGGAAGAAGCCTTCGTACGGATATTCAGACACCGCAGGTGCGTGATCAGATAGTGATGTATCGAGTCCAATCAGAGGACACACTGGAAAGCATTGCCGAAACATTTGAAGTGACTGTTGATACGATAAAATGGGCAAATACAATACCCGAAACGGGGATTGCTGCAAATATGATTCTGAGTATACCGCCTGTCTCGGGTGTGATCCATGAAGTCGAAAGCGGTGAGACTACTCACGAAATTGCATTACTTTACAATGCAGATCCGCAAACGATTAAAGATTTTCCCTACAATGTCTTTGCCGACAATGAGAAAACGATCCCCGTCCCGGGTCAGTTACTGATGGTTCCCGGAGGGAGAAAAGCGGAAGAGAAAGAAGATGTACTCGGTGAATTTTTTAAGAGATTAGGCTTTTAATCTATTTTGCAGAAAACCAGCTTCAAGAGCAATACTCACGGTCATACCGATAATACTGACAATCAGAAAAAAAGCTCCACAGTAAAAAAAGACCGATCCGACCAGCTCAGCTTTGGAAAGAATCCCCATTTCAGTAAACAGCCAGTTCCAATCATGGATCAGTCCTCCTGCAATAAGCGGTAACTCCATTACCCGTGCATCAGACATGTATGTGGCGACGTTTATCACACTGTCACCGAGCCAGAATATACTGAAAAATGTACCCGCATATTCTTCCTTAAAAAGAAAATACACTACGAAAGATATCGGCACAATAATTTGAAGAAGGGAGCCCCCTAAAAACTCAATAAACTCCCCGAACGGCATAAAAACGATATGACCTGCCTCATGAATGACCAGATTGAATGCATCCAATATAATCCCCGGAGGGTCCTGTGTCAGGAGCTGAAAAGAAAAGAAGATAATGAGACAAAGCAAGATCATGTGCCCGATTACATCCCCCGAAATTTTCATACTCTCAGTGTATCAAATTTGACAAATCACTTTAGTAGATATATTAAATACTACTTTGATATAATATAATGCCCTGGAATTGCCGGGATATGTCATATAGAACAAGGAGGCTAAGCACATGGCACAGTCAACGGAGCAGAAACTGAACGACCTGATGGCAGCTCAGCTGTGGGAAGGGTCACTCCTTACCTACGGTGAGCTTGCGACACTGCTCGGCGTCCCCACCGATGGGGAAACCCTCAACGGCGTTGATTTTTTCAACGCCTGCTGGGGTGTACAGACCAACGAAGCAGTTCAGGCTCTTCCGTATCCGGAGCGGATCAAGGCAATCGCGTCCGCTTCGGCTGCGATGAGTGAGATGCAGTTTGGCAGCCAGGGCTAACGGTTGGTCGCCGCATAAGACCAAAAGAGTGACGGCAGAAGGAATTATCTCTTCGCCTCAAAGCTTAGGCTTACGGGTTAATCCCGAAAGCCGTCACTCTTTTCCCTACTTTACATGCCGGCAGGAATATAACACTCCGTAACATTCCTTCGTATCCTGCTTTTCCACACCGAAACAATCACAGGCATACCCCGACATTATCGTCCCGTCAGGAAAAGAAATTTTTCGTATTGTATTGTATTTTTTCGGTTGAGATAAGTACCCGACTGCACCTACAAGCACAATACCAATGAATACAAATAGTAACTTTTTCTTCATATATTTACTGTAGCACACTCTCTTTAAAAACAAATAGTCCTATAGTATAATATGTGTACCGTAACTTCTATCTTTGACAAGGAGAAATGACTATGTCACATCAGGAAGTTGCACTATGGAATAGGAAGACAAGATGGAACTGGCCAGTTTTCTGGCTTTACGTCATCAAAAACTCTTATTCCGAAGGCATCATTGGCTGGAAGCTGGTGGTACTGATGGTTTTGAATATCATCATCAGTGACATCTTCACGACAGTCATGATGCTGCTCTTACGGGATTTCGTGGTTTACAGCAGTTGGTATGCACGGCTCATCATTTTGGTCGTCGCATATCTCAACGGCCTGTGGATCAGCCGAATGCCTGTGCATAGCGTAAACGGATTCAAGTGGAAGCTCATACTTGTTTCCGGCGCGCTCGCCGCATTCTGGCTCACCGGTGTGTTTGGATCGTTCAACACACTGATGGGCTTTGTCTAACAGTCCCGTAATGGTGGCAGGCGCCAAAAAGCGCCTGCCACCAATTCTTTCCTTAAAATAAATGGACAAAGATATCCTCTGTTTCTTACAAGCATTCAAGAATAATTTTAATTCCGCTTCCAAAAGCAGTTGTTACTGAAATTACCATAACAAACGTAGTAGCACTCCCTTCCATGTGATCGGTATGCCGTTTCCTTCTCACAGAATATCTCTTTTTTATTTCCATCACAGCTGTTAAAACATCCTGTAGGAGAAGGCAATACGCCCGCATCGTAGCTTTTATCTTTATATAAGGTAATATTAAAAAAAACAGGTATAAATGGTGCTGAAATCAGGAATAAAATAAAAAGAGTAATCGCAAGTATGATGAAGATCCATTTTTTCCTTTTCATATAAAAAGTATACAGCGAATGCGGAGAGGGAGGGATTCGAACCCTCGGTGGTTTTGACACCACGGCGGTTTAGTAAACCGCTGCACTCGGCCACTATGCGACCTCTCCTGAATGCATTCCATTATACAAGAAGAATACCTTCATAGACTCGTCTAAATCGACTGTTTTCGCTTTATCATGAACTATTTGTATACTTTTTGAAAATATATGATATAATTACATATACTTAAGCGAATAAATCTGCTTAAATCATGTTTCGTTTCCGTCCGACTTCTTTTACGAAATCTACGTAACAAACACTGTAATCTCACAAATCGAGAAGGTCATGCACATTATTGTTTATTGGACCTGTGATCTTGAGGAAAGCACCGTAAATACAAAAAAT
>CAZDDM010000026.1:0-19287 GCA_964504235.1 uncultured Gammaproteobacteria bacterium | reverse complement strand
AACTTGAACAGTGATATATTCAGAAAAGAAAGTACCTGCTGCGGCGTCATTCCGCGCATTTTCTCGATATCAGGTCCCGTGAGCGGGCGCAGGTCAAAACGTTCCTGAAGACTGGAATAAACACGGAACAAAACACCCATACTGTCTGCTACAGTCCCGTCAAAATCAAAAATGAGAGTTGAGTATTTTTGTGCCATCTTTATAAGTTTTATTGTATCATTGAACTATGAATGATAGATCACAAGGTAAACTAATCGTCTTTGAAGGGGGAGACGGTTCAGGAAAAGGTACCCAGTCTAAACTTCTTATCGAGTATCTGAACAGCCGCAACATTCCCTATGCCTATCTTGATTTTCCTCAATATGACAGTTTTTACGGAAAAATCGTGGCACAGTTTTTGCGCGGAGAATTCGGGAACCTTGATGAAGTTTCACCCTATCTTGCCGCACTGACATTTGCCCTTGACCGATATGCGGTAAAAGAAGATATTCTGAATAAACTGAATGAAGGAAATGTCATCGTTGCAAACCGCTACGTCACATCTAATATCGCTCATCAGGGCAGTAAATTCACGAATGATACGGAACGCAATACATTTATCAAATGGGTAGAAGATCTTGAATACGGTTATCACGGATTGCCGCATGAAGATCTGGTTATTTACCTTAGGATGCCGTCAGATATTTCTGCAGATCTTACCAGACAGAAAGGGGAACGAAGCTACCTCGGTGACAAAACAGATATTCAGGAGGAAGACGAAAATTACCGCACCGTGACGCACGATATGTATACCGCACTGGCTGAGCGATCTGATCATTGGATTATCATTGACTGCATGAAACATGGTACAATACGAAGTAAGGAAGATATTCACACTGAAGTAATTGAAGTATTGCAGAACAGAAATATCATCCCGGGTAAGGCCTAACAGTTTTCGCCAATAGATATGGATAAAAAACTTATCGGTCTGTCAACACTGTTTGTAATCGCGTTTCTCGTCTTTACGGGCTACGTTTTTTTCAGTGGTTCCTTCAATGTCCTCACCCGCGCATCAGTCGAAAACACCAATCCTTCTGAACAAAATTCCCTTATTTTTGCATGGCCTCTTTCAGTCGCTGCTGACGGACAGAGTACCAGTGAAGTAACCGTTTTTGTAAGAAATGTCGACGGTAAAGGGCTCGAGGGGAAACAAGTAACTTTAACTTCATCGGTGGGCTCATTTCAGACAGGATCAGCCGTCACTGATACTGACGGAAAAGCCCTCTTCCAACTTTCCTCTTCATCACCTGGGGTTGCAGAAATCGACGCCATGGTTGATAATAAGAAACTTTTACGCAAAATAACAGTTGAATTCAAATAATATGAAAATCACAAAAGCAGTTATTCCTGCAGCAGGTTTCGGTACACGTTTTTTACCGCAAACAAAAGCAATGCCGAAAGAAATGTTACCGATTGTTGACAAACCGGTCATTCAGTACGTGGTAGAAGAGCTTGTCGAAGCAGGAATAACGGATATTATCATAGTCACCGGATACCACAAGCGCACAATCGAAGATCATTTCGATATTCCGAGCCGTGAACTTATCGAGAATCTGAAACTTGGCGGAGAAAAAAAGAAGCACTATCTTGACGAAGTACAGGCTATCAGCGATCTGGCCAATTTTATTTATGTCAGACAGAAGGGTCCTTACGGAAACGGTACCCCGCTTCTGAATGTCCGGCATATTGTCGGCAATGAGCCGTTTATCTACACGTGGAGTGACGACTTCATTTCTGCATCTCCCTCACGATTCAAGCAGCTGATCGAAGCTTTCAACAAATATCAGTCCACCTGTCTTGCCAGTGTCCGTGTCACTCAGGATGAAGATTATGACAGATATGGATTCACAGGAGGCACCGAAGTTGAAGAAGGAGTAATGGATGTTTCTGAGATCATTGAAAAACCGGGTAAAGACAATGCTCCTTCCAATCTGGCAAACGTATCAGGCTTTATCTTTACACCAGATATTTTCAACTATCTGGAAAGCGCTTTGGAATCACTCCAAGAAGGAGAAGAGCTGTACTACAATGACGCACTCAAGAAAATGCTTTCAGACAGTAAAAAGATTTATGCAATCGAAATTAAAAACGGCAAGTACTATGATACGGGCAACAAAATGCAGTATCTCAAAACCGTAGTTGATTTCGCCCTCCGTCATCCGGAATTAAACGGGGAGTTCAGAGATTACCTTAAGTCAATTATTACTTAAGACAACCCTCCAAAACCCGTCCCTTTCTTCCTGGAGAAAGGTATGTTTTTTATGTCAATAAAAATGTTGCATTCCAGGTAATATATGCTACAATAAAGGCTTATGATGAACCAAACACAACTCAAGGAAGTCGAAAAATTATTTGAACTCGGAGCACATCTGGGTCATAAAAAAAGCAGACTTCATCCGAAAGCTAAAAAAAATGTCTACCAGATCATCAACGGTACAACCGTCATTGATCTCACAACTACAGTAGAGCAGCTTGAAAAAGCAAAAAAATATCTTTCAAATGCAGCCAAAGAAAATAAAACCATTCTCGTTGTCGGTACCAAAAAGACCGCAGCATCATTTTTAAGAGAATACTGTGCGGCAAACAATGTTCCGTTCGTCGCAACAAAATGGCTTCCGGGACTTCTCACCAACTTCAAGACCATCATGCAGAATGTCAAGAAACTCAGTGACTTCAAAGCACAGGTCGCAGGTGAAGACGGAACAACCAAACTCGTCAAACACGAAAAAACACAGATGCAGAAACAGATTTCCAAACTGGAAAAACTTTACGGAGGTTTCTCAAATCTGAATGTCCGACCAGATATAATCCTTATCGTCGACACTAAGAAAGAAAAAAATGCAGTAAAAGAAGCACAGATGTACAACATTCCCGTTGTCGCTATCGTTGATACCAACTCCAATCCGGAAGACATCAACTATCCGGTGCTTGCAAATGACGATGCCGCTGAAGTCGTCGAATATTTACTCCAAAGCATGCTTGATGCCTATGTCTCATCGGTCGAGAAAGCAGAAAGCAAAGAAAGTAAAGAAACCAAGAGTAAATAACCCGTTTTATATTACATTTTTCTTTTTCCCATGATTGATTATCAAAAACTCAAACAACTTCGTGCCGATACAAAAGTTTCTTTTTCACTGTGCAAAAAAGCACTGGAAGAAACGGATAACGATATGGAAAAGGCAAAAGCAAAGTTGAAAGAGTGGGGAATCAAAAAAGCGGAAGGTAAATCAGACCGCGAAATCAAAGCAGGAGGGATTTATTCATACGTACATCACAATCATCTTGTTGCTGCAATGCTTGAGCTCGGTTGTGAAACAGATTTCGTATCGGGGAATGATGACTTTAAAAAACTCGGGAGCGAACTTGCCATGCAGGTTGCTTCAGTTCCCGCAAAAGACGTTGAAGAACTTCTGAAACAGGACTACATCCGTGAAGCGGGAAAAACCGTCGATGACATGATAAAGGAAGCAATCCTCAAATTCGGTGAAAATATCCGAATCGCACGATTTCAGCGATGGGAACTGGGCGAGTAATTCTCTTCAATCTGAATTCAAATATCTCATAACTCCGTCTCTTTTTCACGGGCTTATTGTGTATAATTAGTTCCATGAACGATTTTACGCAAGAATTCAAAACCAACATTCAGAAACACATTCAAAAACTTCGCGATGAACTCCGCGGCATCCGTACCGGACGTGCACATACAGGAATGGTCGAGGGAATGCCTGTAGAAGCATACGGAGGATCCATGAAGATGAAACTCCAGGAACTGGCGTCACTGACCACTGAAGGCACCGATGCAATCATCATCACGCCCTTTGACCCGTCAACAGTACAGGATATCGAAAAAGCAATCTTGGCATCTCCCCTGGGAATCACTCCTAAAACGGAAGGCAACAGGATCACAGTCCGCGTACCGGCACTTTCTGAAGAACAGAGAATGAAATATATGAAACTTGTATCTCAAATGATTGAAGATACGAAAAATGCAATCAGACGGGAACGTGAAAGCATCCGTAAAGATATTAAAGCCATGTTTGATATAAAGGAGCTCACTGAAGATGACAAATACCGATTGGAAAAAGATATTGACGCTGAAACTGCAAAATCAAATGAAGAACTTCAAACCGTCAAAGAAAAGAAAGAACAGGAGATCATGGCAGTCTAACGTGCTCTCATTGTCCGTGTCGTAATTTACCTAATAAACTATGCTTACCGCTTTAACCTTTATTGTTATCCTCGTCGTTCTTGTCCTCATCCATGAGTTCGGCCATTATTATGCAGCAAAAAAAACCGGTGTCTATGTTGAGGAATTCGGTTTCGGATTTCCGCCCCGCGTGATAGGTAAAAAAATCGGCGAGACACTTTACAGTATCAATTTGCTCCCGATCGGCGGTTTCGTAAAGCTATTCGGAGAGGAGTATCACGAATCGACGGAGAAAGTAGAGAACAAAAAAATCCCGAAAAACCGGGCATTTGTAAACAAAAAACCCTGGCAGAAAACGATCATCATTACGGCCGGCGTCATCATGAATTTCCTTTTGGGATGGGTACTCATTTCCTACCTTCTGACGAGCGGTATTCCTTCGCCGACAGGTGTTGCTATCGAAGAAGTCCAACCCAATAGTCCGGCCATGGAAGCCGGGTTGCAGAAAGGTGACCGTTTTGTGAGCATAAAACATAATGATACAAAAAAAGACATCGTTTTGACCGGCGACCTTATCAATAATGCCAATAAATATGCCGGCGATACGGTCGAAGTTACCGTGGAACGAAAAGGAGAACAGGAGACTGTCTTTATCGTTCCGCGCAAAAATCCTCCGAAAGGACAGGGGACAATGGGAGTTGTTATCACACAGCTTGTAGAGACCAAGAGATACCCCTGGTACACGGCACCGTATTACGGACTTATTGAAGCTGCTAACATGACAAAAATGATTACGGTGGAACTGCTGAAGATTCCGGCTTCACTTATTTCAAAGACCGCTCCGGATGTCGAATTTTCCGGCCCGATCGGTATTGCAAAAGTCGTCGGTGAAGCACGTCAGTACGGCATAAATGCACTGCTTCAGATCACGGCGCTTTTGTCATTGAATCTGGCCGTGATCAACATTCTTCCGTTTCCGGCACTGGACGGAGGAAGACTGGTATTTGTCTTGTATGAATGGATAACCGGAAGAAAATCGAATCAGAATTTGGAAAAGTATTTGAATCTGATCGGTATCATCATCCTGCTCGGTCTCAGTCTCCTGATTACGATTTTTGATATCCAAAAATTCTGGGGATAATTTCCGGCAAAGGAGTATAATCTTTTTTATGAACCTTAAATATCGAAATATAACCATTTCAGGAGGCGTTGCAGTAGGGAAAAACACCTTGCACAATGCTCTGAAACCGTATCTTGAACCGTTGGGATGGACCTTCACATCGGGCGGTCAACTTCTCCGTGATTTTGCGAAGGAATACGTGCAGCCGTTGGCTAGTCTTGCCCCCGACGAATTTCACCATCAGCTTGATGACCGAACCAAAAATCTGCTTGAAAAAGGCAATATTGCTATTGAAGCCTGGCTCGCCGGCTTTATGGCACGGGAACGCACGGATACTCTTAGGATTCTTTTGACGTGCAACAATGATGCTCTGCGTATTGACCGTGTCGCAAACCGTGATAATGTCACAATAGAACAGGCCAAACAATATATCAGAGAGCGTGAAGAAGGGAATTTTAAGGAATGGAAACGCATTTACGGGGATTATAATTTTTTCAGTCCTGAATATTACCACGTGATTATTGACACGTATTCGTCAGGACCGAATGAAACCGTCGGGAAAGTACTCGACAAACTGGGATATATCAACAGAAAGGACAAATAATATGCCGAAGAAAAAAACAACAAAAAAACAGGTCACGGAAACGGTAAAAGTTACCGGAGAACTGGTTGTGGAAACAATAAAGGATCTTATTCATCAGGGAAATATCCGAAAAATTACCATTAAAGACGAGAAAGGGAAAAAGATATTTGACTTTCCGTTGACGTTCGGTATCATCGGAGCACTTATATCAGCACCTCTTGCGATCCTTGCTACTCTTCTGGTTTTAGCAAAAGAATACACAATCACCGTCGTCCGGGAGGAAGAAGTCTAGTTTGTACAATCTACCGGCTACAACCTATTGAGCCTTTGCTATAATAACTGCATGCTGTATTCAAAACTATTCCCTAAACCACAAAAACAAGGCAAGGAATACGATTCGGTCAACGCCACGTACCTCCAGAACGGAGGGTTTATTCATCAAACTATGGCCGGCGTATATAGCTACCTCCCGCTCGGGATGAGGGTTCTTTCCAAGATCGAGCAGGTTGTACGGTCTGAAATGGACAAAATCGGTCAGGAAGTACTGATGCCGTCTATTGTTCCGACCAAACTCTGGGAGGATACAAAGCGTCTTGAGGTTGTGGATGTACTTTTTAAAGTAAACGGAGCTAACAAGATATCGCGTGAACGAAATGATGCTGAATATATCCTCAACCCGACTCATGAGGAAGTAGTCACGCCTCTTGCAAAGCTCTTTACATCAAGCTACAAAGAGTTACCATTTGCGGTTTATCAAATTCAGACAAAGTTCAGAAATGAGCCCCGTGCTAAATCAGGAATTTTACGCGGACGTGAATTCAGAATGAAGGATCTCTATAGTTTCCACACATCTGAAGAAGATTTACTGGATTACTATGACAATACTGCAAAACCTGCCTATATCAATACTTTTAAGAGACTGGGACTTGGTGAGTCAACTGTTATAGCTCTTGCTTCAGGCGGAGATTTTACCGAAAAGTACTCACACGAGTTTCAGACGCTTTGTGAAACGGGAGAAGATACGCTCTATTACGATAAGGAAGAAGATGTGTATTACAACAAAGAAGTGGTAAAGGACTTGGATAACCCGAAATATGAAGTCGTAAAAGCTGCGGAAGTCGGTAATATCTTTCCGCTGAACACGAAATTTTCAGAAGCTTTGGATTTCACATACACTGATGAAACCGGTGACCGCAAACTGGTCTATATGGGCTGCTACGGTATCGGTACTTCCCGAGTAATGGGAGTCCTCGTGGAGAAATTCCACGATGATCGCGGCATCATTTGGCCGATGCAGGTAGCACCTTATCATGTACATCTTGTCGGTCTTGATCTTACGGATTCAAGTGTCAAAGAGAAGGCATTTGCTCTGTATCAAAAGCTTCAGAATGAGGGAATCGAAGTGCTGTTTGATGACCGCGAAGATGTCAGACCGGGTGCAAAGTTTGCTGATGCAGACCTCATCGGTATTCCGGTCAGACTTGTTGTTTCGAAACGGACAGAAGACAAGGTCGAATGGAAAAAGAGGAGTGAAAAAGATGCGAAACTCATTTCAGTTGAGGAAGCTATGAAAAAATTGAATGAACTTTTGTCATAAGTACAAATATTTGTCGGGCGACAAGTTGATATGTGCCGATTCGTGACCTAATGATACCAGCACAAAAAGTTGCTCCTAGGCCGGCAAATTAGCTCGGAGCGAAGAGAAACAATCAAATACCAATTAACCAGAATCTTATTATGTCTAAACTTATAGTAACCCACATGTCACCCGATTTAGATGCCATCACGTCGTCATGGCTCGTCAAAAGATATTTGCCCGGATGGGATGAAGCAGAGCATGCTTTTGTACCGGCAGGGGAGACGTATGAAGGCAAGAAACCTGATGAGAATCCTGACATTATTCATGTTGATACAGGACTTGGGAGGTTTGACCATCATCAATTCAGCGAAGAACTGTCTGCTACCAAACGGGTCTTTGACTATCTTGCCGAAGAAGGTTATATAAAAGAACGGGATCTTGAAGCACTGGAGCAAATGACAAACTTTGTGACGACAATAGACAATTTCGGTGAAGTCCGATTTCCGGATCCGACAGATGTGAAGTATACCTTCTGTCTCCATGAGTTCATTTATCCGCTCCGCGGCCAACTGACCAGCGATCATGAAATCATGAGCATGGTCATGCTCATCCTGGACAGTATTTTGTTTACAGTCAAAAACAATCTGAAAGCTGAAGGAGAAATAAAGGAAGGTGTAATACTGAAAACGCCATGGGGAAAAACTCTTGTCATGGAAACGAAAAATGAGGCAGCCGTCAAATATGCACTCAAAAAAGGATATGAAATGGTAGTGCGCCGTGATCCGGAAAATAATACACTGAGGATTAAAACTCAACCCGATCCGAAATACAACCTTACACCGCTCTATGAAAAGATGATGGAAATGGACGGGAAAGCAACTTGGTTTCTGCACGCATCAAAACATATGCTTCTCAACGGATCCTCGAAAAATCCAAACAGCATTCCTTCTTCTCTCACAATGCAGCAGATGATTGCAATACTCAAAAAGATGTAATACAATATGCATAACCCATAATAGGGTGGTTTTTTTATTGGCATTATTAATTGTTCATTTTTTTTGAAAGAGAGGTGTAGTATCTCCCCATGGTTGTAGTTAAGAAAAAGAAAGGCGAATCAAAAGACAGTATGTTCCGCAAATTCACTCGTATGTTTATCCAAGAAGATATCGTCGATGAAGTGCGCTCACGAATGTACTATAAGAGACCCTCTCAAGAACGTAAAGAACAGGAAAAAGAACGGTCAAAAAAAAGACATCGAAAGAGTTAAGATATGATCAATATTTATAGTTCTTCCCGATACAAAATCAACAAAAATAATATTGAAACGTTTGCCCAGCAGGTACTGGACAGATATCATGTGGACTCAGCTTCCGTACTGAATGTTGCTTTTGTCGGAAAACGAAAAATGAAGCAGGTCGCACTCACGTATAAAAACGAGGATGTGGCATTGCCGGTCCTTTCGTTTGCCTACATCAATGATCCAGAAAATACGACGGAGAATATTATCGGAGAAGTGGTGATATGCTATCCGCAGGCGGTTCTTCTTGCGGCAGAACGTGAAAAGAAAGTTGAGGCAATGATGCATCAGCTTATCGAACACGGGATACAGAATATTTTCAGTAAATAACAAGCTTATAGGTAATAGCTGATAGGTTATAGGTTTAAGAAGACTATAATCATTACTTATCACATCTATAAGCTCATTACTATCAGCTATTTCCTGTAGCCATGTTTTATCTCAAATACCGACCTCGGACTATCACTGAACTTGATAATTCACAGGTGCGACCGAAAATTATGAATCTTCTTTCGGCCAAAGATTTGCCTCATGCGCTTCTGTTTCTTGGACCGAAAGGAATGGGGAAAACCTCTACTGCACGTATTGTTGCCAAAGCAGTCAACTGTTTGGAAAATAAATTTGCCGGAAAGGGAAAATCGTATGAACCGTGCAATACGTGTAAAAACTGTACAACTATAGAAATGGGTAGTTCTCCTGATGTGATAGAACAGGATGCTGCCTCAAACAGAGGTATTGAAGAAGTGCGAAAACTCATCCGAGAGTCATCATATGCTCCGATGACGGGACGATATCGGGTCTATATCATCGACGAAGCCCATATGATCACACCCGACGCTTTCAATGCACTCCTAAAAACGCTTGAGGAACCCCCGGAAACTGTCATCTTCATTCTCGCCACAACCAACGAAGAAAAACTTCCCAACACAATTATCTCAAGATGTGTCCGGATTCCCTTCGGACGGGCACATAAAAAGGACATTATTCACATGCTTGATCGCATTGCAGAAAAGGAAACCGTTACAATTCCCGAAGACCTGAAAACTCTTATTGCTACATATAGCGAGAACTCATTCAGAGATGCCGCAAAAATGTTTGAAGAGCTTGTGATGCAGGATACTCTGACTCTTGAGGCTGCTCAGGAATATCTCGGTGTCCGGGCAAAAGGAACACTTCTGGAAATTATGCAAAAAGGGACACTTGCCGAGAGCATGCAATGGGTTGATGATTTTATCCAGTCAGGCGGCAATGTCAAGCGTGCAATTGAAGATATGCTCAGCGTGCTGCATCTTCTGCTTCTTGCAAAAAGCACCGGCAAAACAACCGAGATTGAACTTACCTATACCATGAGGGAAATTTCGATGCTTATCAAACTGCTGCACGAGGCATATAACGGAATAAGGATATCTCCGATCGAAGCTCTGCCACTTGAACTCGTTGTGGTAGAATTTTATAATGCAAGAAAGAAATCAGTCAGCTTATAGGTGATAGCTGATAGGTTATAGCTTGCGAAAGCTGTAATCATTATTATTCAAACCTATAAGTTAATCCGCCAGAGGCGGACTATCAGCTATAATCAATTTTTTACTATGTTTAACCCACTAAAAGGACTCGGAAATCTGCAGCAATTACAACAACAGGCAAAGAAAATGCAGGAAGCGCTTCAGAAAGAAGAAGTAACAGTCGAAAAAAACGGTGTCACCATTACAATGCGGGGAGACCAGAAAATCCTTAATGTCGAAATAGACGGCGTTATGGAAAACCGTGTTGCAGAAGCTATAAATGATGCCGTCAAAAAAACACAGGAACTTGCAGCACGCAAGCTCATGGAAATGAATCAGTAAAAGGCAGCTTATAGGTTGTAGCTGATAGGTTATAGGTAAAAATTACTATAATCATTATTAATCAACCCTATAAGCAAAGTCCCTATCAGCTATAAGCCAACTATCATGCTCAAACTTTTTTCCGGTACGTCCAATCAACCGCTTTCATCAAAAATTGCAGAATCAGTCGGACAACCGCTGGCAAAAGTTGAGGTAGTACGCTTTGAAAACTCCGAAGTCCGTGTACGGGTAGAGGAAGACGTCAAAAATGATACCTGTGTTATCATCCAGTCCACGTCAAATCCGACCAATACCAATCTCATGGAACTGTTTCTCATGGCTGATGCACTGAAGAGAGAAGAAGCACGACGCGTGATCGCAATGATTCCGTATTTCGGATATGCCAGACAGGACATTCAGCACAGACCCGGAGAATGTGTTTCCGCAAACGTTGTCATCCGATTCCTGGAATCTATCGGTATTCACAAAGTCTACACTGTCAATCTGCATGATGAGGCAACTGAAGGAGTATTTGATATTCCGTTCAAAAACATTTCCGCATTCCCCGTACTCGCTGAAGAAATTCATAAATACCTTCAGGCAAACAACATCCAGGCAGATCCCGAGCACGTAGCCGTCATCTCTCCGGATCAAGGGGGAATCGAACGGGCACGGAAATTCGGGGAAGTGTTGTTCGGACATTCTGATTTCAATCTTGCCGTCACGGAAAAGAAACGTGATCTTCAACATATGCATGAAAGCAAAGCGTTGAATCTCTACGGCGACGTAAAAGACAAGACTGCAATTATCGTCGACGACGTCGCGACATCGGGACGAACTCTCATCCACGCTGCAGAATTTGCCCTGGAACAGGGAGCAACGAGAGTTATTGCCGCGATTGTGCATCGAGATTTTGCAGAAGGAACAGCGGAAAAACTGCAAAACTCACCGCTTCAGGCTTTTTTTACGACAGATACAATCGCTCTCAAAGAAGAATATCGTTTTGAAAAAATGCAGGAAGTCAGTATCAGTAAAGCAATCGCCGAAGAACTGAAGTCATTACCAAACAATACTGTCTCCCAGAAATAATTCTTGCGGAGCTTCTGGATGTATTCTTAATGCTCGACGGTTTTCATCGCGTTTTTTTGCCATCTCCCCCTCAATGTCAATTGATTCATATGCGGATTTGTATACATCAGTCGGAAACAGAAATCCGAATAAAGGATGCTGTGCACGTTTTCTTTCAAACTCAAGATGAGCTTCAGGAAGTCTCGGATCTTTTTTATCTCCGATATAGTAGCTGCCGTTCATCAGCAACCCGTAATCATCAACAACCAGCTCAATTGGCTGTCTCATTATCGTTCCTTTTGAAGGATCTATGAGCCATACTTTGCTGCGTCGCCAGTCAATATGACCGTTTTTCGAGCGTCCGTCAATGTGGCAATCATCTTCGATGTCAGCAATATGCAGCTTCGAAGAAGATAACGGCTCTCTGGCTTGCTTAATCATTCGGTCATTCAATACATCCAGGACTCTCTGATACACCATGTCCCGCTCCCTGGGTCCGCCGAGAACAGTCAATCTCAATCCTGCCAGATCCTGTACATGACGGTGCATATCAAGGACCGGATCACCGTTCATGAGTGTTTTGGCTAACAACTTACCCATTGCAGTATGCGGATCCTTTTCACGGAAATTAGTCATAATATGAATACTGTTATTGCCGTCTTTTAGCCTTCTTGCAGATACGTTGTGAAAAAGCGGTACTCCGCCGATAACAGGATCATATCCTAAAAACGCATTATCCTCAGGATTGTGCCATGTTGCAAAATGCAGATCATCATTACCCTTATGACTTTCTCCGTTGTACAAATCTTCATTCAGAAGTCCCTGCATGCGATAGAGCAGACCCTTCACGCGTCTCTGCGGATAGCTTGCATGGAGATCTATCAAAGGATGAGCCAACTGCAGTTGCTGGAATAACTGAAATTCTTCCCGATCATCACGTGCCTGATGCGCCATCTGCCAGATACGGTCACCGGGTTCATCCGCCACGAATGATGAAACCTCATTCCGTAATCCGAATGATGTTGCATGCTCCTCAGGTAAAGCATGTGCAAGAGTACTCGTGACTAAACGGTTTGCATCGCTGAATGCATTAAAGAGGATATCTTCAGCGCGATCCGGCGTAACATCGTATACATCACAAATGTATTCAAACATTTCACGATTCATTCTCTCGATATACTTATGAGCAGGAATTTGAACAGACATTTCATCAAAAGATGCATGTGTCGGATTATGCATTCGTTGATGACCCCTTCTTCCGCGTTCATAAACGCGTAAAGCTAAAGGAGAATAGCTTCCCAAAAGTTCTTGGGACAATTCGACTTTGTTAAAGTCGATCATGTCAATTGTTGAATATTGTTTCGAATGTTCTGACATACACTTTGGGAAAAAAAAACCGCCTCTTTGGCGGTTGGCTTTTGTTGTTAATAACTGTAAATCACCAACGCGCCAACCCCCCATACATAAGGGCAACGAATCGAAGGGTTGAAATTTGATGATTTGATATGTCCATAAAAGTTTATCTTATCATATTTTATTAATATTAGGTAAGAAAGTCAAATAGAATTGAGCTCAGTATGCATAATTTCTTACATATTAGAGGATTTTTGCAATCCCTTTTCCTTTTTCATTCGGATGATAGATTGTATTGAGTGGAGCACCGGCGAGCACCAGTTTGGACCAGCGGGTAGGATCGTATTTCAGATAAAACGGTTTGAGACGGGCAATTTCATCAACGGATAGGTTCTCATGACCGGCGATACGTTTCAAAACATCAAGAACATCATTAAAGAGAATTAAATTTTCTGATGCTTTGTTGTAGACTCTTCCTGCCTGAGTTGCAATCAACTCTCCCGAAGATGTTCTGGAATAGAGATACGTGGCGTTGTTGTCCAACCTGTCGCAACACTTGATGACATATGCAGCAACTGAGTACAACTGATTTTGAATAATCCTCTGATCATATCTTCCCTGGAGTTCACCGACCGTCCCTTCCAGATGATCCATCAGCTGACCGGGTTCTACATTATCACTTTTGAGAGCAAGCAATGTTGAGACAAACATATCATTTTCATATTCTCCGAAATCAAGCGTAATCTCCTGTATCTTGTCCTCCTGCTGAGATTGCAGATCTGGAGTGATGGCCCGATAAAAATGTGCACCCTGACCCCACTGTTCAAACTCGGTTTTCCGCACTTCTTCACAACGTCCCCGCTGGTAACCGATACCGGGTATTTCGGAATAGTCTTCCAGAAAATCATGCATTGCAGAGGCACAGACATAAAACTCTGCAATTTCGGGAGTAAAAATCGGAGATTCTCCGCGGGATGTATAAATCTCATTATAACCTTCAATAAACTCGATTATCCGCAGTACATTCCGATAGATATGTGCGACTGAAGGTTCACCCGTTCGTCTGTGAGGCATTGTCTTCATAAGTTCTTCGACAATACCGAATGCTTTTTGGATATTTGGAAAATGGTGCTGATAATTTTCAACGCCGATGCCTGCAAACATCTGCTGAATACGCTCCCAGGTATATTCATGCAGTTCGTCAAATGTTTCATTTCCGGCGTAAAGCAAAGCGCGCTCAAGCTCGGGTGAGGGTGTCGAGGGAATGTAGTAATCGGCAAACTCTTGGGGAGAAACCGATGCAAGACCCGTCGATACCGGATCAAGAAACCATACATCGCGTTCATACGAAGTAAACTGAACAAGCTGCTCGGAAAGGGGTGGTACGCCATTTGAACCCGCTCCGCTAACAGGATGTTCGGGAATCGTATAAAATACTATCTTCTTTTCTGGATTTCCGTCTGCAAGACACTGATCATCCAATGGAGAAGAACCTGAGTCCTTAAATGACATAAGAAACTTAATTATAATACACGCTTGTCAGAAGATAGCTCATTATCGTCCCTTAAGATCAAATCTGCGTAAGAAAGGAATAGTAATATGTTTTAGTATGACTGATGAATAGTCCGTCACATACCTCGTCTGTTTTCAAGGGCTTTTCTCAGTGTCATGTAGTCAGCAAACTCGAGGTTGCCACCCATCGGCATTCCGTATCCGAGACGGGAGACGGTACAATCTAGATTCTTTGACGAGATAAGTTCCTGCAGTTTATTTCGGATATACATGGCAGTTGCTTCGCCCTCCATATCAGGATTGGTAGCAAGGATTATTTCTTTGACAGGGGTTTCTAAGTTTTTCGTTTCATCTCTAACACGTTCAAACAGCTGGTCAATGAAAATATTTTCGGGTCCGATATGATTCAGCGGATCTATTCGTCCGTGCAGGACATGATAAATCCCGCTGTAAATATTCCCGGTCTCCATTGACAATAAATCGAGTACATCTTCAACAACCGTGATTTGCGATCTGTCCCTCGAAGGATCTTCGCAGATACCGCACAGTTCCTGTTCAGTCAGGTTCATACAGACTTTACACCGTTTGGTTCTGACTTTGAGTTCTGAGACGTTCTCAGCAAATTCCTTCAGATCTCCTTCAGGCATACGGAGTAAGTAAAACGCCAGCCTGTTGGCTGATTTTTCTCCGATTCCTGGCAGTCTCTCAAGAAATAAAGATACTTTTTGTAATGATTTCGGGAGTTTGCTTGCCATAGTGAAGACTAGACTTGAATCATATCAACAAGAACCAGAGGCCGTCTTCCCCGTTCCTGGAAGAAAAAGTCTTCAAGTTCCCGTCCGATTTTCCGTTTGTAATTGTCCGTATCTATGACTGCACCTTTTGATTTATCTAGTGATTTTTCAACTAATCGGCCGGCCTTCCCGAAAAGATCTTCTTCATTTTTTTCAAAGACAAATCCTCGTGAAAAGAACTTCGGTGCGGCGATCAGCTGCCCGCTTTGATTAATGACAACCACACCGACAACCATACCTTCGGAAGACAGGGTTTGTCTGTCCCGAAGGACCACGTTGCCGATATCACCGACGCCGTAGGCATCAACATAGACGTTCTTTGTCTCAACCGTATCTCCTTTGTATGCTTCCGTTTTCGTAAACCATACCGTATCACCTTCATTTATAAGGAACATCTGTTCTTTTTTGAAATCAAGATCCTCAGTCATCAGCCGTTCATACGATCTCTGATGTCTGATTGTACCGCCTATCGGAAGCAAATATTTCGGGTTGGTAAACCGTGCCAGGAATTTCAGATCTTCCTGATTTCCGTGACCTGAGGCATGCAGTTGATCCTGAATATCCGAGTAAATTACATCGGCTCCCTGAAGAGATAATTCTTCAATGAGAGAATATACTTCATTCTCATTTCCCGGAATGGGATCTGATGAGAATACAACTTTGTCTCCTTCCGCGATTTTGATGTATTTATTCTGCTTCCTTGCCATTTTGGACAGTGCTGAATCATACTGTCCCTGAGAACCCGCTGCGATAATACACAGCTTGTTTGGCGGTATTTTGGATGCTTCCTCTTCTTTTCCTTTGAGAGTATGAGGAATATTCATGTATCCCAAATCTTTGGCAGCGTCGGTATTCTGTTTCATTGAGCGGCCGAGGAATATGACTTTTCTGTTAAATTTGATTGCGGCATCTACACACTGTTTTATTCTTGATATATTTGATGAGAAGGTCGTCATAATAAATTTTCCCTTCGTACTTCGCATTTCATTTTCGAATGTCTGTCCGACAATTGATTCGGACAAAGTCAGTCCTTCGCGCTCGGCTCCCAATGCATCGGAAAATAAACAGGTGATCCCGTCATGACCAGCCTGGAGAATCTCATAAAAATCAGGCGCTTTGGAGTATGGAGGAGTAAGGTCAAGTTTGAAATCGGGCCCGTGATACATCACGCCGACAGGGGATTTAATCAGGATGTGAGTCGCATCCGGAATGGAGTGCGTCATGTGAATAAATTTCGCTTCAAACCCGCCGAGTTTAATCCATTTTTTAAACTCAATATCATTGATATGAATCGGCTGATTGAACTCTTTGAATTTGTTCTGAATAAACACCTTTGCCAGTTTCGGCGCATAAATCTGAGGAGCTCCCAGCTTGTCATAATGAAACGGAATCGCACCGATATGATCTTCATGTCCGTGCGTGATCAATATGGCACGAATCTTATCCAGCTTGTCCTCAAGATAAGAAATATCCGGAATAATCAAATCAACACCGAATTCTTTGGCATCGGGGAAACCCATACCGCAATCGACAATAAGGATATCTGTCAGCTGATCATTCTGATACAACTCGTACACATACATGTTTTTGGTTACTCCGACAACCCCGCCAAGAGGGATAAACCGTACTTTATATTCGTCCATATGAATTATGGTTATAAATTGGTAAAAGACGCAAGCGTCAATCTCGCTTGCTTATGCTAAAAAAACGGTACGATCTATCATGCCGCACTTTCAACATGAGCAAGCATCCTCATGGTATACTAAAAATGTCAAATTTTCGTAAATTTATTCAGAAACAAGATATTATGCCTACTTCCGAACAGATTCTTGATAAATTGAATGATGTCATGGATCCCGAACTGAATATGTCCATCACCGATTTAGGATTAGTATACAATGTCGACGTCAAAAATGAAAAGGTTCATATACTTATGACCCTCACTTCACTCGGATGTCCGCTATTTGATACGATTCAGGATGAAATATATCACAATCTGGAAATGATCGGTTTGTCACAGGATACCGTTGAAATTGAACTTACTTTTGATCCGCCCTGGTCAATCGACAGGATGAGTGAACGGGCGAAAGCAATGCTCGGAATATGACCTATGTCAAAAAATAACCCTAAACCCATACATCAGGAAAAAACGCTTGAGCAATTATATGAGTTCGGGAAAGAAACGGCTCAAAAAGCTGCTCAGGAAACGGTTGATACCCTTTTCTTCGGATCACTTTTCAATGATGAAACACAAAAAGAACGGGAAAAAGGTAATGACTCATTTACGGATCTTGACGTACAAAAATTGAATCAAGCATACGAACAGAATGACCAGGAGGAAATTCAGCGATTGCAGAGACTGATAAATCCAGAAGCTGCGGATGCCGCTGATGAAAAAAAACTCGAAACTGAATATCACAAGCGTGTGCAACGCGAAGAGGAGGAATACAACGTAAGGCAGGAACAGGAAGAAGAGGAAGAAAAACGTCAGGAAGCATTGATGGAAGCAGAGAAAAAGAGAATGGAAGAACAGGAGCAGCAAGTACCGGTTGAAGCACCGAAAGGAAAAAAACGGAAAAGTATTCTCGGAGGGGAAAGACAGAAAGCTACTACAGAACTTCCGCCGGAGTTCAGACCTGATGCGGGCAAACAATAATCCTTCTTATTTGCCTTTCTCTGCAGTATAATATCAGATACGGGACGTAGTTCAGATGGTAGAACACACGGTTCGGGACCGTGAGGTCGCTGGTTCAAGTCCAGTCGTCCCGACCCATCCCACGGATAATTCCTTCTTTATAATCATTTTTTCGCTGCATCTCATATACGAGCAGCCGTTATCTGTTTTTCGGCAATCTTATTACTGCAATGACGACTAGAGGTGCTTATCAAAGAATGTAAGTGATCTTTCAACTGCCGTATTCCAGTCCGGCATAAGATTATGATCGGCCGATGGATACGTAAAATACTCGATATCAATATCTTCCTCTTCTGCGGCATCCACAAACTCGGTAGACCACTCAAGCGGGACGGCATCATCGGCACCGCCCTGATGAAGCTGGATCGGTGCTTTAATCCACGATAGGTAGTTTGAAAGAGTGAAACGCTCAATATCGTAGTCATCTTCAAAATCTGCAATGACACGTCTGAGATATCGTCCGTTGTCATCAAACTCGTCCGTAAAATACAGCACTGAATAGGGGAACGGTTTGGTAACGGGTGCCCAGAGGACTGTAGGATATGATTTCCCCGTGATCTCAAGAACTGAAAGGGTGATCTGGCCACCGTTACTGTGTCCCCAGATGCCGACACTGTTTTCATCGGCATAGTTTGTCATTCCCGACCCCGATCGGGAATCCAGCTTTAGTAAGGATTCATTCAGTTTTTCAATATTGGCCAAAAGCTGAAGGACTGTCGGATAGGTCTGAAATCTATCCTCAAGCGGTACAGCCGACGCCTGATCCGATTCTCCGTATCCCAAAAAGTCCGGAGCAAGAGTGATGTATCCATTTCTCGCAAATACCTCAGCTGATCTTCTCGTTCCGACACCGGGTGCATATATCTCATGGTCGACATATCCCCGAACCATCACAATAACCGGATGATCAGTTCCCTCAACAGGAAGATGTGCCAGTCCGCTTACTTTTCGGTCATCCACTTCATAATAAAACATCCGCGTCTCAAATTCCTCATTTTCAGACAGCACCTCGCCGAAAGTCATCTGTTGCGGGGTGAATGTTTCCTTTTTCAAAACATCATAGGCGTAATCGTTCAAAGGATAATTTTTTGCTTCTTTTTCAGAAAGGGGAACAGGTGTCGCAAGTTCGATGTTATAAAAGTAAAAATAACCCACGAGGGCAGCAAGAATAATATTGAGAAAAGTACTAAAGAGCAGCACAAACGTATACCTGTTTTGCATAGCAAATGAAACTGGAAACCTCTTTAATTATAACATCCATAGGTTATGGCAATGTA
>CAZDDM010000025.1:0-20178 GCA_964504235.1 uncultured Gammaproteobacteria bacterium | reverse complement strand
TCAATCAGATCAGACGCCCACTTTTTGCCATGAGCTTCATTCTTGAAAGGATGAAACAGGCAGAGACAGGATCAAAAGAATACTTTGAAGTTCTTGAACTTGAGTCTACGGAGACATTGTCGGACAGGATAAAAAAACCGGTATTTGATCATCCCTCAATTACATTTGATCATGTTTCCTTTGAATATCCCGAAAGCGGTCTTGTCCTAAAAGATGTCAGCTTCACCCTTCCCGGGAAAGAAACGGTTGCATTGGTGGGTCACAGCGGTGCAGGGAAGACAACTCTTATCAACCTCATTCTGAAGTTTTATGAACCGACTGAAGGGAAGATCTTAATGGAAAAATCAAGTTACAATGAGATGTCTCATCAGGAGGTGAGATCTCATATTTCACTTGTTTTTCAGGAAAACGAGCTTTTCTCTACCACAATTTTTGATAATGTCGCATACGGCAGGACCGACGCGAAGGAAAAGGACGTCATCTCTGCTTTGAAAAAAGCAAATGCATACGATTTCGTGATGAAGTTCCCGAAAGGGATTCATGCCGAGATCGGAGAACGGGGAGTACGGCTTTCCGGAGGACAGAAACAACGTATCCAGATAGCCCGTGCCATTCTTGCCGATGCTCCGATTCTCATTTTGGATGAAGCGACAAGTTCCCTTGATGCCAAAAGTGAAAGGCTGGTACAGGAAGCACTCGAGAAACTTATGAAAAACCGATTGGTGATAATTATCGCACACCGTTTTTCAACGATACAAAACGCAGACCGCATTATGGTTCTTGACCAGGGGAGAATTGTTGACTCAGGAGCACCCGGTGATCTTGCCAAGAGAAAAGGCGTTTATTCCGAGCTTCTCAGATACCAGATTGAAGGAAACAAAAAGCTGCTTGAAAAATACGAGCTCAGCTGATTATTTTTTTTCTTTCTTTTTATCAAGCTTATCCAGGCCGAGTCCTTTGAATACGTAGTACACTACGGCAGCAATGATGACAAAATTGATAAGCACCCCGATAAATTGTCCGTAATGAACTTCTGCTTTGCCGATAGTCAGTATTGCTGTTGCCAGGCTTTCGGTTCTTCCGCCGGCGATAATACTGATTACCGGATTAATAATATCTTCAACAAGTGAGGTAACTACTTTGGTTACAGCCCCTCCTAAAATAAATCCGATCGCAAGACCGATAACTCCCTGTTCTCTGATAAATTCAATAAATTTAGTCATACAATAATTGATAAAAATTTATAATGGCATGGTGATTTTTTCCAGCCGATACAGCACATAATGATCGTTAACTTCCCAGCTTTTTGTAACTCTTGACGGGCCGAAAGCAGTATATTCCCACATTACCTGTTTTTCAACTGGATCGTTTTTGCGGCTGATAAAATACAGAAGATCAACATTCGAATAATTTTCATATGGCTCGGGATGTATTCCTTCAAGAAGGAGTGTGTATCGAAGCGGCATTGCACGATTGTCTCCCTGTGCGTGCATGGCGACGTTGAATGATTCGACAGGCTTATCTTTTGAGATAAACCCTGCCGCTGTCCTGAAATCTGCAATGTTCAAACCGTCCTGATCATAATGTTTGTCAAGCTGCAGGTTCCAGGCCTGCAGATTCAATAAAATCAGAAGAACTCCAGTTGCAGTTATAAAGAAAAGATTTTTTTTGAGTACATAATACAGAGCAAGTGCAGAAAGCAGCAAGAAAGCAGTATGGAAGGAAATCACATAATGCAGCTGCATATATCTGCCGTAGCCTATTCCGACCAGGAAAACAAAAAAGAACAGAAGAAGTATCGGTATAAGCTTATCAATCAGTTGTGGCCTTTTTTTGAGAACTATATACAAATATATTGGTAAGCTGATCATTCCCAGGCCTCCGAGCATAATATTATTCCCGAATATGAGATGACCGATCATCTTGGGCCAGATAATCAGTCCGTGCAAGAGACTCCTTTCCTGGATGGGGGAGGCACTGAAATACCGTATCATCAGTTTGATATTCAGAAATTCATGACGTACTTCAAACAGTAAAAACGGTGAGATCCCGATAATAAAACCGGCCAAAAGGAGAAGATAATAATGCACTTTTTTAATTTTTACTGAGGTAAGCCATGGGAATGCAAGAGCTACGGCGACAAAAACGGAGGTAAAGTAGTGCATTTGGATGATCCATCCGATACAAAGACCAAGCACGGCATATCTCGCCATCCGAAACCGTTCATCGATTGTAACAAAAAGATAGAGAATAAACGTTGAAAAGAAAACGGCAGGATAGGAATTGAACGCGGCTCTGGAATACTCTACCATCAGCGGAGAAATTGCAAAAAGAAAAGCGGCAATAAGTCCCACCCGGGTATTTTTTATCTTTTTCCCGATCAAAAACATCAGCGGGATTGTCAGAAGTGATAGAGTCGTCTGAAATACCGTTCCCGAAAGAGGATGATTGTTCATCAAAAAAAAGAACGGAGCCATAAGATAGTAGACGATCGGTCCGTTGTAAAATCCTCCGACTGAAGTAATCGGTCCGAGTAGCGTCAAATCTCCATGAGTAATATTGAATACTTTTGTAGAATCAGAAGCCTGATCTGCCAGAAAAACTGCTAATTCATCCATTCTGTATATCCGTAAGAAAGCCCCGATTAAGAAGATTGCCAGCAGTATAACGATTTCTTTTTTTATCTTCATGTCTGAAAAAGATTGGTAGATTCTTACATTATACCTGAAAAGTACGGTCTGGACAGTATATAATAGAGTATGTCTTGGAAAAAAAAGATGTCTCCGTTGATTGTCGTAATACTCCTTGGTATTCTTGTCCGACTCAGTATCATGTTTGTTGATTTCAGCTTCGATGTACTGAATCATATTTCCTGGGCAAAAGACGTATGGAATCAAGGATTGTACGCCTTCTATGAAACCAGATCAACGGAAGTATACGGTACGGCTTATCCTAATTATCCTCCGCTTGCCATTGGTATTTTTGCTCCGTTTTATCCGTTGTATCAATGGTTGTTCGGGACGGTCTGGCAACTCAATCTTACCGTTCCGGCATTTCCTTCTGTCGTTGTGATTTTTATGGAGCGTCTGCATTTTCAGGCAGGTCTGATGAAGATACCAGCGATCCTTTCTGATTTCGGTCTAGCTTGGGTTCTCGCAAAAATTGCGGAAAAGCTCTATCCGAAAAAAAAGCATCTGGATGTATTTGTTGCGTCATTAATTCTTCTTCATCCGACCTTCTTTTACAATAGTGCATTCTTCGGACAGATCGACAGTATTCCGTTATTTTTTATGGCTCTTGCTTTGTATCTAAGTTTTTTTGCGAAGAAACCATACTGGGGAGCATGTATGATTTCCGCTGCCGTTCTTGTTAAACCTACCGTATTTGTTTTTTTGCCTGTGTTTATGATCTCATTTTTTTCAGAATACGGTTTGAAAATAACTTTGAAGAGCGCTGCAATAAGTATTTTGTTATTCTGGCTTGCATTTCAGCCGATGGCACAGCAGCCCGGAGACCTGCTGTATCCGTTTATGCTCTACAAAGAAGGAATACTTGATACGCAGAGCATCGGAGCGGTGACGAATGCTGCATACAACGCCTGGGCACTGTATCCGCCGTTGTTTTTCGTTCCGGCAGAGACTTCATTGATCGGCAGTATTTCGTACGGGACAGTCGGGACAGCAGTCGCCGGAGTGTTTATCTTTGCCTTATCCGTTTTATACTGGAAAAACCGCTCCGGGAAGTTGTCATTGTTTTTTGCACTCTCTTTGTCAGCTTTTGCCTCGTTCCTGTTTTTAACCAAAATGCATGAACGATATCTCATACTTATTTTACCGTTTCTTCTTATTCCGGCAGTCAAATATCGTCAGGTCATGTATGCCTGGTGTATACTTTCCCTCATTAGTTTTCTGAATTTGTATAAAAGCTGGTCAGTTCCGAAAATTGAGCCGATCGTGCAGGCTCTCTCATCAGACCCGATAGTCATAATCCTTTCGGCGATCAATGTTTTGTTATTTTTGTATGTATTTAGATTCTTTGTATCACACAACAAGAAAGCGTCCTCTGCGGCGGACTGATGCAACAGTTTCCCTATTTTCACAATACAAATGGGCACTAGTGGCGCTGCTTTTTATATCTTTGTTTGTGACGTATCGGGTACGGGCGACCGGTCAGGTACTCGGGGTAGTGATCATACCGACACTGACACCTACCCCTACGCAAACCCCTACCCCGACATTTACTCCTTCACCGACACTCACTCCCACCAACACTCCCACTCCGACCAATACTCCGAGTCCTACTCCTACCTCCACCCCGACTCCGATGCCGACCAGTGATTTTGAAAGCTATTTCGACCAATACAGCAGACAGTATGGAGTGGACAAGGAAGTAATGAAAAAAATCGCTTACTGTGAATCAGGCGGTCACCCTGGAGCAAACAACGGGGAGTATGGCGGCATGTTCCAGTACTCAGTGGAGACCTGGCAGGCAACCCGGGCGCAAATGGGAGCGGATACAAATCCGGATCTCAGATTCGGTGCAAAAGAAGCGATAGAAACAACAGCCTTCAAACTGTCCCGGGGAGGTGACAAAGCCTGGGTGAACTGTAGGTAGTATAATGCAACTCATATGAAACAGATTTTTTCCGTTAACGGACAGATCAAGCCTCTGTCAGAAGCTCAAATTCCTGCAGAACGTATTGAGACAATGTATGGTTTCGGTGTTTACGAAACCATGAAAGTACGAAACGGAACACTCTATTTTGCAGAAAATCATATCGATCGGTTGTTTCATTCTGCGTCGTGTATAGAGCTTCAACATCCGTTTACTGCAAAAGAAGTTGAGGCTTCGGT
This sequence comes from uncultured Gammaproteobacteria bacterium, assembly GCA_964504235.1. Lineage (GTDB taxonomy): Bacteria > Patescibacteriota > Microgenomatia > UBA1406 > GWC2-37-13 > UBA1450. The sequence goes on along the minus strand of CAZDDM010000025.1, from coordinate 15,325 downwards.
CCATGCACTGCTGACTGAACTTTCCGAAGACGCACTCAACCTTAAAATGCTTCTCATGGGAAGTCAGAATCCGGAAGAGGCGACATTGTATTTGTTCCCGCTTGCTCCCTTTTTCCCGAAAAGGATATGGTACCGGGACGGAGTAAGTGTCTGCAGTTTCGTTTATGAACGGTGGATGCCGCAGGCAAAATCACTGAATATGCTTCCGAGTTATTATTACTTTACTCAGGCAAAAAAAGAAGGACATTACGATGCTCTTTTTGTTGATAATGCTCTTAATGTCAGAGAAGGAACACGGACAAATTTTTATGTAATGAAAGGAAAAAAAATCTTTTCTCCTCCGAAAGAAGACGTGTTGGAAGGTGTGACCATGATGACACTGGAAAGGGCAATTCGGAACTCTTCCTTTACCATCCAATACAAGCGAATTCCGTATACCTCACTTTTTTCATACGACGCGGCATTTTTGAGCAGTACCAGCACCAAAATTATCCCCATTTCTCAGATAGACGGGAAGCCTTTGGAGATTTCGGAGAATTTTTATGCACTCATGGATCTTTACAACAAAGCACTCATCCGCTCGAACGGCCTCATGTCTGATATTTAAAAAAGAAGTTCAAATCAGTTCTTTTCCTATCATTTCTTTGACCCACGGAGCCAGAATGGAGTAGAGCGGGCTTTTTTTATTTTTAATTTCTTCTACCTTCTGCAAAGAGTAGCCGTATGCAAACTCAAGATTGATTTTGGGAACGATTTTGGTACGACAAGTATAAATATGACAGACTTCATGCTCAATGTAGTCGGAATGGGGATCTTTTGCTTTGTAATAAATAGATCCGTCATGTACCGGTTTTTTAATCAAATGCTCCTCTGTCAAACCGAGTTCACGCTGGATCGTACGGTACAAGGTATTTTCATCAGATTCAACCTCACCGTTATTCATCAGCTGGTGAGATGAAACCGAAAGATCAAATACATTGTCAAAGACAGGATGCTTTCGATGCTGCAGGATGGCATAATCATTGTAGAAAACTGCCACAGTTATCGCACGGTGAAGAAGTCCTTTCTTATGCGCTTCCCACTTTTCAACGGAGTCAAGAATAGTGTCATGTTCATCGACGTGAGCAATTTCCTGGTTTTCATCATAATAACTCATGTAGGTATTGTATCAACTTCAGCTTTACTTGTCAGCCTTTTCCTGTAGTTTTGATTTAATGGCATTTATGGAATCGGCGGTCTGATCACCGGTCGGTTCGGGGGTATCGACGGATTCGAGCTTTTCCTGAACGGCTTTGACTCGGTCTTCGATGCTTTTTGGAGCCTGTTCTTCGTCATCAAGATCCATGTGCATTTCTTTATTTTCTTCTTCTTTCTTAGCCACATCGACCAGGACTTCCTCTTCTTCACCCTGATCTTTCTTCATCTGGTCTTTTACGGCTTCTTCGCGCTCGAGTATCTTTTGTGTCAATTTCGCAGCTTCGAGCTTCGCTTTCAGATACACGATCAGTTCCTCTCCCTTCAGGTTGTTGATGAGGAAAATCGGGAGGAGATAGCCGAGTTCGTCCAGTCCTTCCTGCTGCATACGTTCATCAGGTGAGAGGATTTTATTTAGGGTATTTGTGATGTATACAATCTCCTGATCGACCCAGTCTTTGCGGGTTTGAATTGTATCCGTGACCGGAACTTCCCCTTCCTCATAATGTTTAGTCCACATGTCTTTCACTTCCTCATAGTCTTCGAGTGAGATACTCTGAGGAATTGAGATTGTTTTTTCGATATGTTTTTCCGGTTCGCTTGCTACTTCCATCTGCTTCTGCATGACATCACTGACCTGCTGAGGTTCCATTCCTTCCTGTTCGGCTACCTGTGCCACGATCTGATCCGATGAGATAACGGAATCTGCGAGCGTGATGAGAACTGTCTGGACACTTGCTTTCGGTATTCCTGATGATTCGTTGATTGTTTGTACTATTTTTTCTGACGGCTGATTGATGTTGTTGGCGTAAGTTGACATGATATTTTTTACCTGCTGTGTTTTCAGTTGTGTCTGATTAGCCAGGTTTTCGACAAAGGTTTCGTTTTTGATAGCGGTCATCATGAGGTTGTGGATAATCTTCTGTGATTCCGTTTCTGAGATATTTGATTGCTGTGAAACCTGCTTGACGATAGATGTCTCCGGTCCGGCAGTTGTTGTTACTGATTGTGGCATTGCATTTGCAATCTTCTGCACATTGCTTTCAGACATGTTCGTGGTCTGGGCGATTTGGGTGACAGTTTGCGGAGCATTCGTCAATATTTCAGAAGAAGACTGCATGATATTCTGGACCTGTTCCTGGGTCAAATTAGTTTCAGTAGCTACGGATTTCACCAGTTCTGTCGGAGCCTCAGTCAGGTGCTGCGAATAACTGGCATATGCATTTTTGACGGTTGCTGCATCGATCTGAGTATGCTGTGCCACCTGATTTATAAGTTCTTCATTGGATGCAAATGTCTGGATGACATTGGTGACATCTCCCTCGGTCAAGGCTGTTGAAGTCGCGGTATCCGTAATGATGGTATCTGCGACCGGGGTCGTATCAGTTTTCTGAGTGATAGTCGTGACTGATTGAGCAATCTGTTTGATTGTTTCTATCGGAGCATTTGTAATCTGGGTTACCTGTTCCTGATAGGTATTTGAATTTGAGACAGCGGTTGCAGCCGACTGAATAATTGCATTCACATGTTCTTCACTCACCTTTGTGTCTGATGCCACTGATTTGATAACGGTGTTTGAAGATTCATTCAGATGGGTGCTAAATGACTGGAGGACATGTGAGACAGTCTGCTGTTCCATATTTGTTTCTTCAGCAACCTGAGTGGTGAGGTTTGTGTTCTGGCTGAAGGTTTCAAGAACCTGTTGAATAGTCGTACTTTCGCTGGATGAGGCGGTTGCAATGTTTTGGACAGCCGGTGCCGTTTTGTCTTTTGAAACCTCAACGGTTCTGCCGATGGACTGTGAAATCTTCTGTACGGTTTCATTCTGGACATTAGATGATTTTGCGATCGTCGTTTGTTCGGTCTTCGAGTTTGTTACTGCCTGTGAAACATTCTGCAGAATATTCTGGACCTGTCCTTCATTTATTTGTGTTTCCTGTGCAATCTTGTGAGTGATATTCTCGGACGTTTGGCTCAGGTTATTGGCATAACTTTTGATGACACTGGAAACTTCATGTTCCTGCATGTTCGTTTGAGTTGCGACACTTTTGACCGTTGTCGGGTTATTAGCAATTTCGTTGATGACATTCTGGATCGTCTTTGATGTCACTGCTGTCTGACTCGATGCCGCTTTGACAACGCCGGCAATGGCAGGCTGATTTGTCTGTACTGTTGAGACTTCCACTGCCTTTTCAATGACGGTCTGGACATCATGAGTAGTGACATTATTTTTCTCGGCCACTTCTTTCACCAGAGTGCTGTTTTCGATTACTTTTGATGTCTGATTCAGGATACGGGAAACGGTACTTCTTTCGACTTTTGTCTCATCGGAAATTTTTTCTACCAATCTTGTTGCGGGCATACTCATGTTTTTGACGAAAGACTGGACGACCGCTTTGACAATTACGGTCGGCTGACCGGTCGGCGGTGCGATTTGCTCTATGACCTGTTCGTTCGATATTGCGGAAGTAAAAGCCTGCTGGACAAGCTGTTCGACCTGTGGAGGTGGTAGTTGTGTGTTTGCTGCAACTGCCTGGACGGTGGACTCTTCACGGGTCACAGAGGATCTGATACTGGTCAAAACCTTCGTTATTTGCTTACTGTCGAGTTTTTCCACCGTGGCAATCTGGCGGAGCATATGTGCCTGAGAACTGATTGTTCCTGCCTGCTGGAGGACCTGTTTCACGGTACTCACGGAGGTGTTATTTTCTTTGGCAATATTATTGACGACTTTGGATACAGGACTGTTCGTTGTCTTGTTATATGAGTTCAAAATGTTGTTTACAATCTGCGGAGGAGTGTTCGTGGATCTTGCAATCGATTCTATGGCTTTTGTATTGTTGGTGATGTTTTTGGTATAGGTATTTGTTATATTCGTGACTTTTTCTTTCGGTACGTGTGTCTCTTCGGTCACAACCTGAGAAATCGTAATTGTCTGAGGCATTGATTTGATGATTGATTCACGGATTTTTGTTTTTTCGGTAACAGAGGTCGAAGTAGAGGCGAGGATCGTGCGTGCCATTGCGTCATTTTTGATTGCCCTGGCAAAAAGTTCAGACCGCAGATTCATATACTGCTGTCTTTCGGCAGGTCTTTGCGCTTTCACCGGATTTGCGAGGAAGGTGAGATTTTGGTTCACGACACTTTGCATCTGCTTGTTTGTTTCGACTCTTGCGATATCCGTGATACGGGAAGCGGAAAGATTGAGGTTCTTCGCCAGATCGATTGTCATGGATTTCTTCATCTGGGCAAGTGATCCGAGAGAGACTTTAATATCGGTTTCGATCGGGATATTTCGATCCAACTTCATAGTAGGACCTGTGGGGCCGGATGGAGTAGGTCCTTTTGAAGGTCCGCCGCGCATGTTGTCATACATTGCCAGAAGAATATTCTTCATAGCATATATCCCGTCACAGCAATAATCACGGAAAATTCGAAGTAGCCACCAGGGGAAGAATGTGACAGCCCACAGCATGATAAGGGTGATGACATATTCGGCAAAGGTGTCGACATAGCTGCCGTTGTTCATGGCGCTAATAGGACGGGAAGGTATTTCTGAAGCGGCTCCATAGATTCTTTGAGCAGGTCCTCCGTATACGATATTTATACCTGTCGGATAAATATACCCGCCGATTTTTTCAACACGTGAAAAGTCAAAACTGAAAGGTATCCCATATTCCCAGATTTTTGCCATAGCTCCTAAAAAGAGCGTAAGAAGCGGACCGTAAAAAAGCCACTGGAAAAATACTCCAATCCAGATCCATCCCGTATTTCTGATGAAGATAAACGGCATGAGAAGCGCCAAAAACGGCGATACAAAAAGCAAAAACCAGAGAAGTATTTTTCTCAAGAGAAGCATGCTTCCCATCACATAGTAACTGACATTCGTCAGCTTCAGCATAAAGATTTCCGCATTAATACCTTCCGTTACGCGGATATTCAGATCACGACAGCCGACGAATGTAGTGTAGCTTGCTTCGGTACGGCCGAGAAGATTATCGTCTGCAGCAAAGTATATATTAAAGAGCTTCTGTCCTCCCAGGTTTTCGTACGAAAACTTCATCAGTACTTCAGAAAACTGGATCAAAAAGAATACGATAGAAGCTGAAAAAGCCACATACAAAAGCATTGTTCCAATTTTTATAATCGTCGGCCAGATCCGGATTTTAAAGTCATAGTTTGTACGCTGACTGATGATATAGCCGATTCCGAAGACAGCTGCTACGAGTACTACACCGAAGAGAGCAAGCATGGCAGTGTACTGCCAGATATCAGTGAGAACCCGGGCATTATCAATTGCACTGGTATTCAATACCCAGTACAAAAACTGTCTGGCCCGTTCATCGGCTTTTCCCTGAGCCGTAATTGCAGGGTCTTCTACCCAGTAATGTTTTGTTTTCGGATCCGTCAGGAAATCGGCGTAGCTGGTAGCACATGCATCTTTTTCTCCTGCAGCACGAAGTGCCGCATAAATCGGTTCTACTTCATTTGGACAGGTCAGAGACTCGCGGTTACCGCAAAAAATCGGAGGTTTATCTGCAGGCGGAAAGCCGTAAAAATCCATTTGCGCGCTGACCGGTTTAGCCGGGACAAAAAAGAAGAACAGAGCTGCGATAATGATGAGCTTACGTATGTTCATAAACAAAGGGTTAAGAGATATACCTCTTATTTCATATTAGTATAGATAAAGAAGATTGACAATATTGTATTTCTCTGCAATTATGTAATTATGAGACATATACGCATTTTCCTTCTTTTACTAACCCTTTTAATCATTCCTCAAACGGTATTTGCAGAAGCCGCTCCTCCTGCAGTTTGGCAGCCATATTGTGCCGAATCAAGATGGTGCGGTCCGGATAAGGAAAATAAGAAATGTGATCCTCAAAAAAGAGAAAATCCCCAAGCAGATATTATTCACTGGAGCGGGCACTGGCCTCATCGTACACAGCTTGATTTTACAGATGTCGTACTTCCTCCAAATCAAAAAGTAATTCTTATGGAGTGTGTAAAGACAGACCAGAAATCAGTCGACGATAATAATGACGGAGAATCTGACTGGTATTGTACAACAGGCTTTTCAGAGAATGATAAGCAATTCTATTGCGGAGGCAGTGGCAGTGATAGCGCTTCATGTGACGTTAAGAAATTTATGAATCAACACCCTTTGATCGGATACGGATTCGAAGGTGATACATCAAAAAATCAGAAGGGGGAAACTATTACACTCGGTGCAGACAGTAACATTTTTTATAAAACGAATCCCAATTTAGATGATGTTAATGACCCGTTCAGAAAAGCAGATGCATCAACTGAAATACGGTCAGGTGCTGATGGGAAACTGAACGTTTCCTATGCTGAAGTCCAGGGGTATACAACGTGGTCAACGAAAAGAAAATTTGTACTTTATTATGTGCCTGAAATTCTGCCGACACCTGCAAGTCGCGATTCTTCAGGGACAGGGGGACAGCAGCAGGATCAGCTGACATGGCGTGATGTCACAGATTATCAACAGGATGAGTGTGAATTTCAAGAAAGCTATGATCCATACGGTCGCGTATTTGATGCCGTGTCGTTAGAGCCGATTACGGGGGTATCAGTTTCTCTCCTTCAGAAAAATCCTCAAGGGGCATTTGATGCTGGATATGCAAAAGAAAGAAATAATCTGATCATGAATCCTTTTACGACCGGCTCAGCAGGGGACTTTGCCTTTTATGTCGAAGACGGAGATTACCGGCTGACACCGGTCTTGGGAAGTTATGTTCATCCTTTGACCAAAGACTGGACCCAAAAAGGCAATGCCTCACAGATTTATTCTGACTTTTATCTCAATGATTCCCCGGCAATTCTCCAGAGAGGTGCTATCCAGCACCGAGATATTCCTTTTGTCCCCACAGACGGCGTCGGGAAAACATATGACCTTGTAGTCCTTTCTTCCGAAAGTAAAACTGCAGCAAACGGAGATCTCATATTTCAGGGACGTGTTTCTCACCCGTTTGCCGAAGTTATTGTTGATACATGCCGGCTGAACAACGGTGTTGAGGTCTGCGGAGACAGACAAATCTTCGGTAAAGCCAACGGCGGAGCTGATAAGGACGGAAAATTCAATGTTACTCTGAAGCAGTCAGGCCTCCAGCCGGGTGAATATTACAAGAGGTCATTCAGAAAGATAAATCTTCAGACGATGACATCAAATGAATCGGAACAATTGAAGGGAAGTTTTGCTCTCAACTCAATCCCTTCTTACCTAGAAGGATATGCATATGATCAAAACGGGAAACTCATCCGTGGTGGCTACGTCGGATTGTATCTCATCAGTATGCCGGTACCTCAGTATGTTGCACCGATTAATGAAAACGGATTCTACAGGATTACTTCCGAAAATATTCCGAAAGAACCGTACCTCATCAAGTACCTGACAGCAGACGGAGAAGAGTACAAGCCGACGGCGGAACTTAAGATTGCGGATTATCTCAATCAAAATAAAGAGTTCCTGACGGCGGAGCAGATTGCTCTATATACTCCGGTTACCGCAACCACCAATCCGCGCCGCACAGTCACTCCGGAATTTGTACCCGAACAGCAGGTCAGTCCGATCATGACTGAAGATCAGACAAAAGACAAACAGGCTACTCAGCAGGCGGAAACGACTGAAGAAGGTGAGCGGAATCCGATGATACTTGTAGCTGCAATCTTGCTTCTTCTTGTAGGAGGAGCCGGTGCGCTGCTAGCAGTATATGTCTACAAGAAAAAGGCTGCTGAAACAGAAGGAATGTGATAAAAACTCATACCCCGGAAACGGGGTATAGTTTTATTCTGTCATATATGTTATATAATTACATATATGCTTTCAAAAGTTACGGCAGGATCTACACTTGGTCTTCACGGGGTACTTGTAGAGGTGGAAGTAGACGTTGCCGGCCGCGGGTTTCCAACCTTTACCATTGTCGGCCTGCCCGGAAAATCAATAGATGAAGCAAAAGAGCGGGTTCGAACGGCAGTTTCCAATGCCGGATATGAAATGCCTGATTCTCGCATCACCGTCAATCTTGCTCCGGCTGATGTTCCCAAATCAGGAACTGCATTTGATCTTGCGATTGCAATAGGTATCCTGACGTCTTCCCGTGTCTTGGAACAGTCCGCACTTGGAGAGAGCATGTTTATCGGAGAACTTTCACTTCAAGGTCATGTACGGCGTGTGAACGGTATTATCCCGCTTATTATTCTGGCAAAAGAAAAACAAATCAATACTGTTTATATTCCGAAAGAAAATGTTGAGGAAGCATCAATTTTTGATGATATTGATATCTATCCGGTAGGTTCCCTTGAAGAATTGATATCTCATCTGACAAAAAAAGAATACATAAATAGATATTCTCCTTCCGATAATCCGAAAGAAAAAAGAGACACAACCACCTTGCATGATTTTTCACAAATCAAAGGACAGGAACAGGCAAAACGTGCGCTTGAGATTGCGGCAGCAGGTTTTCATAATGTACATCTGAAAGGTACACCCGGAGCGGGGAAAACACTACTCTCAAGGTCAATGCCGACCATTCTTCCTCATATGAATAAACAGGAAATGCTTGAGGTAGCTAAAATTTATTCCGTAACCGGTGAAATTTCGAGAGAAATTTTTGAGGGCATTCGTCCGTTTCGGGCTCCTCATCACACGATATCCCGTGTCGGATTGATCGGAGGAGGCAGTAATCCCACTCCCGGCGAGATATCGATGTCGCATCGTGGGATACTGTTTCTAGATGAGTTCCCCGAATTTCCGCGAAGCGTCCTTGAGGCTTTGAGACAACCGATAGAGGACGGTATTGTGACGGTCTCCCGGGCTGCAGGCACTTTGACATTTCCGGCCAGATTTCTTCTTCTGGCGGCATCAAATCCCTGTCCCTGTGGATACCTCGGGCATCCGAAAAGAGCATGCAAGTGTTCACCAAGCCTTGTATACCGTTATCAGAAAAGATTGTCCGGGCCTCTTCTTGACAGGATAGACTTGCATATTGACGTGGAGCCTGTAGAGGTTGGAAAACTTTCAGAGACGTATGCATCAGAATCGAGTCAAGAAATCCGTGTCCGGGTTGAAAAAGCGCGCTACATGCAAAAACAGCGTTTTGAAAAAACTCATATTTCTTTTAATAGTGAGATGAGTTCATCGGATACTAAAAGATGCTGTACACTTGAAGAACAGGCATTTCAGATACTGAATCAAGCTGTTGAGCGTCTCAGTCTCTCCGCCCGATCATATTTTAAGATGATCAAAATTTCACGTACGATTGCTGATTTAGACGGTTCTGAAAAGATCAACTCCTCACATGTCGCAGAAGCTCTTCAGTACCGTGCAAAAGAGACGTAAATCACGTGTTGACAAGAAGAGAAAAATATATATAGAATGAAGGAAATACCATTTTATTTACTTATGTCAAAAATTACACGAAACGCTGCTTTGTTTATCTTTTTCCTCATTATGTTTAGTTTCGTTTTTCCGTTGATGAGCAAAATGGAAGTGAAAGCCGTTGTCGCTCCCGGTACAGCAGCAGTAGGGTGCGTAATGCCTCCTAATCCTGCAGGAGGAACTTATGCGGTTACAACCCCACAAGCAAAAGATTCGTTTCCAGCCTGTACTTCTATACAGACAGGTGAACTCGGTTTCCAGATTCCATCTTTAGCAGATATATTAACATTTGCGATCCGGGCTTTCTTTGTGATTGCAGGACTCGCGGCACTCTTTTACATGCTGATCGGAGCATTTGCCTGGGTGACCTCAGGAGGAGATAAGGATGCGGTGTCGGCAGCACGGGAAAAGATTCAGGCTGCGGTGATCGGAATGATACTTATTGTGGCAGTCCTTGCCATCATCTGGACTCTGGAGCAGGTGATTTTCAAGAGAAGAATCTGTCTTGGACTTTCCTGTCCTCTGACCCTTCCGGGGTTGATTGAAAGAACGACCGGAGATTTCTGTTGTGTGTGTCCAAACAGAAGTAACAATACACTGGGCAAGATTATCAATACCGCAAAATATAAATGCGATGATTCAAATGGAGAGGCTATCGATTTGTAAATTTTAATTATATTATTAATTATTTAAAACTATATGAAAAAAATTTTGAAACAAGTAGCCCCATATGTGTTAAGTATGGTGCTATTGACCTCAGTGTTTTTGAGTATGCACTCTTCGGTCGCTGCAGCAGCAACATGTAATTTGACACCTCAAGACTATCCGGCTTGTACCTCTATTCAAACTAGTGAGCTTGGATTTCAAATTCCATCACTTGGGGATATATTGACATTTGCGATCCGGGCTTTCTTTGTGATTGCAGGACTTGCGGCACTGTTTTACATGCTAATCGGAGCATTTGCCTGGGTGACCTCAGGAGGAGATAAGGATGCGGTGTCGGCAGCACGGGAAAAGATTCAGGCTGCGGTGATCGGAATGATACTTATTGTGGCAGTCCTTGCCATCATCTGGACTCTGGAGCAGGTGATTTTCAAGAGAAGAATCTGTCTTGGACTTTCCTGTCCTCTGACCCTTCCGGGGTTGATTGAAACAACGTCGACTGATGCAAACTGTTGTACATGTGTTGATCCCGCAACAGGGAAGCTTGGTACAAAAATCATTAATACCTTTGATCCAAGTCAAACATGTAATTAAGTAACTCGAAATTGATAAACTGCTGCAGGATATTTCTGCAGCAGTTTTTTTTGGCCTGCAACCGTTGCTATTCCGCCTCACATAATCTACACTAATGATATGAAATTCAAAACTCCGTATTGGTTAACCTCATCATTCATTTTTTCTCTTTTTATTCTGATGCCGTATCAGGTATCTGCACAGATCAAGGAATGGAATGATCTGGACGGGAAAGGTACGGGTTTACCTCCTGACGCGCCGGGAAATACCTGTCTTGTAAACGGTGTACCGACGTTGAAATGTTTGGAAGTCGTGACGGGAAATCTGCTTTTTATGACAAATGCCCTGATTCTTCTTGTAATTTTTATCATGTTTGTCATCGGTAGCTATAAATATCTCTTATCACTCGGTGATCCGGGGAAAGTGGAAGATGCGAAAAAGACCTTTACCTGGGCAGTCATCGGACTTGTGGTTTATGTGAGTGCATATCTGATTCTCTTTACCATTGATCAGCTTTTCCTCGGGGGGAAAGGAGATATCTTCCAGCTCAAGATCGGGGAGTAATTATTTATCAGTCGGGGCGATCTGTATGACTTTGATTCCTTCTTCAGGGATCGGAGAAATGGACGTTTGCTGTCCTGTGATCCAGGAGTAAATACCGTAAACCACCAAAGCAAGAACAACAGAAATAAGAATGATTTTCCAGTTTTTCATAAGTTGACTTTTTCCTTTACCGTGAAGTGCGGACGATTGAGAACTTCCAGGTATATTTTGCTGATATACTCGCCGATGATCCCGATGGTGATCAGCTGGATCCCGCCTATGAACATGACACCGACAAAAAGTCCGGTCCAACCCGTGACCCACGGAATCGGTAACAAAAATTTTCCGATAATGGCATAAATCATGCCGATAAAACCCGCAGTAGCGGCTGCAAATCCCATATAACTTGCCATTCGGAGCGGTTTGACGGAAAAAGAAGTGATCCCGTCCATGGCAAAACTCAACATCTTCGAGAAGGAATAATGAGTCTCTCCAGAAAAACGCTTTTCACGGATAAAGTATACATATTCCTCGGGATATCCGCTCCAGGCGACCAACCCTCTAAGGAATGGTGAGTGTTCGGGGAGTGATGCAATAAAATCGACAACTTCCCGGTCCATAAGCCTGAAATCACCGACATCTTCCGGGATCTTCCGATCGGACAGAGCATTCATAAACCGGTAAAAAAGCTTTGCGGTCATTTTCTTAAAAAGGCTGTCTACATCACGTTTTTCCCGCTTTGCATAAACGATTTTTGCGCCGCTTTTCCACTTCTCGACCATCTCAGGAATGATATCAGGAGGATCCTGCATGTCTGCATCCATACTGACGACCGTATCACCTTTTGCGAATCGATAACCGGCAATAAGTGCGGCCTGATGGCCGAAATTGCGGTTAAAGGAAAGAAGTTTAATCCGCTTATCTTTTTTTGCATGTTCTTTGATAATCTCCGGTGTGCCGTCACGGGATCCGTCATTGACAAATAAAATTTCAAAATCAAACTTTTCAATTATCGGAACAAGTCTTTCAAGGAGAGGAGCAATGTTGTCTTTTTCGTTGTAAACGGGAATAACGATTGAGAGAAGCATAAAGTTTGTCGGTAATCAATAAACAATTATTGAGTATATTATAAAACAAATTTGATCACCGCGAAGCAATATTTTCTTGTTCCGGGGCCAGGAGTTGAACCTGGCCTAGGAGATTATGAGCCTCCTGTGCAGCCGTACACTACCCCGGAAAGGGTTTACACTCAAGCGAGTATGAGTAATTATATCTATTTTAGCTTGATCTGTCAATTTGGATCACTTGAAGACGTCGATCCATTGCTGATAGTTTGGGACCGGTGTGGGAGTGGGCGTGAGGACGGTGGGTGTCGGATTCGGGATTACGAGAATATACTCATTGGGTTTATGAAGATTCAGTTTATCGCGAACGATTTTTTCAAATTCATTTATGTCCTGTGATTTTACCAGTTGTGTTTTCAGTTCGACATTTCGTTTTTTTTCGTTTTCGTATTCATTCTTGTAGTCCTGATAAAACTGCTGATTTTTCCCGTAATCGATGAGACTTCTTGTGAGAGAAGTGATAAAGAATAAAATAAGCAAATAAAGGAGAAGGCGTTTAATACGTTGCATACCTAAAGTTTAACACGAATATGTCATTCCCGTGAAAAAGGGAATCTACGGAAAAGTTTGAACACTGGATCCCCGATCAGGTCGGGGATGACACGGGATAAGACTTATTGAAGAGATTTTACGACCGCTGCGATACGTGAAGATTCAGCTTCTGATTTCAGCCGTCCGATGCACATGCCGATCATGGCATTCGGATTCTTTTTAAACATTTCTTCATTTTGCGCGATAATTTCCTGCACCTTTGCTTTCAGTTCGTCATCTGATAGTTCTTTGGGAAGGTAGGCTGCTATGATTTCTGCCTGTTTGGCGTTTTCTGCTGCCAAATCTTCGCGTCCGCCCTGTTTGAAAGCCTCAGCGGCTTCCTGGAGTTTCTTGTTTTCTTTTCGTAAAACATCGACTGCTTCTTCATTTGTAAGATCTTCTCTCTTTTCGATTTCTTTGTTTTTTATCTGTGCTAAAATATAACGTAAGGTCTGCAGTTTGTCGGTATCGTGAGCCTTCATTGCAGCGATCTGATCTGCCTGTATTGTTTGTTTTATCATTTCACTATTATACCGTATGAGAACACCGAAAAAAACAGATTTGTTCGAGAAAATACGGGATTTTCAACTGACTATTCTGTCGAAAAAACCCGCTTCACAGGAAATGATGCATGAAGTACGAATGATGAATTTTAAGCTTCGTCCTCTTTCCGGGAATGTCTCTGAACTTGACTTTTCCAATTTTGATTTTATCGATGCTTTGTGGAGTCTTGGAAAGCTGGACGAGTTTTTCCGCGAAGAATACAACAACGTTTCTGATGATGAGAAAGATGCATTTTATCGCCTGGTTGATGATATTCGTTTCAACTTTCAGCAGCAGCTGAATAAGGCAAATATTGCATCGATTGACTTTGAAGAAAGTCCGAAACACATGTTTGAAGTTGAGATTATCAAAGACAATAATCTGAAAATAAACTGATATGTCAAAGTTTCCGTTGATTCTTGATCTTGAGACAAAACATACATTCCGCGAATTTGATGATCCTCAGAAACTGGGGATATCGGTTGTGGCTGTCTATGATTATGCGACAGAAAAAGGTCAGGTGTTTACCGAGCAGGAATTGAATAATCTGTTTCCTCTTCTTGAAAAAGCATCATATATCATCGGTTACAATAGTCGGACATTCGATCTCCCGGTCCTTCAGGCTTACTATCCCGGGAAAGTCGACTCTCTTTCACAGTTTGATATTTTGGATTCGATCCGGGAAAAAATAGGTCGTCGCATCGGTCTGAATGATGTAGCTTTTGCCACACTGAATGAGAAGAAAACCGGTCACGGTCTGATGGCAATTGACTACTACAAAGAAGGGAAGTGGGACGAGTTGAAAAAATACTGTCTTGACGATGTCATGGTGACAAAAAAGCTCTTTGATTACGGCATTGAGAACAAGGAAATCTTTTATATGAATGAAATGGGAAAAGTATCCATTCCGGTCGACTGGCAAAAGTATATGGAGGATTCAGGGAATGATCAGACCGAGCTCACGTTGCCTTTCTAGGTTGTTGTCATACTGAACTCGATTCAGGATCTCTTTTGTTTTGAAATCAGGAGAAAAATGGTATAATAGCCCTTATCATCCCCGATAGCAGAATATGCTGTCTGGGAAGCACTTTACAATCAATATCCCCGATAGCTCAACGGTAGAGCAGGAAGCTGTAGAAATATGTTATGTTCTTATGTATCATTAAATAAATGAATACAAAAAGGACATATGCCCACCGTCGAGAATATCTCATTAAAGCAGTGGCAAAAAGACGAAAAGCAATTCGTCAAAAAGCTATTAATTTCCTTGGTGGAAAATGCTTTTACTGTGGATATAATCGATGTTCATCAGCTCTTGATTTTCATCATATTGATGAAAGTACAAAAAAATTTGGTTTATCACAAGATGGTTTAACACGATCTTGGGAAAAAACAAAACAAGAGTTAGAGAAATGTATTTTAGTTTGTGCTAATTGTCACAGAGAAATACATGCCGGAATACTGCAGCCTTCAGTAGAAATACTGAATGGAAAAGTGGGTGAATTCAGTGAAGCCTGAAATGGTAATACTGAGCCAAGGTTCGATAATTATCGGACAAGGTGCAGAGACTAGGTGAGTACACCTTTAAGCGCCCACTACCTTCATCTCTTAGGAGAAAAGGTAAAGATATAGTCCATGCTTTGTGGAAACACAGAGATTACATGTAACTTCAAGGTTCGTGGTTCGAATCCACGTCGGGGAGCAAGTTTATATCCTGAGCCTTCTTTCAAGTGATTACTCCCTTCATTCACTT
>CAZDDM010000024.1:0-20597 GCA_964504235.1 uncultured Gammaproteobacteria bacterium | reverse complement strand
TTATTAGTTAAAAAAATTAATTGTTTCGCTTGTAGCCCAATTTGTTCGGAAGTGAACTCGCCAAAGTAGCGGCTCAAACATCCACTTCACTCACAAATTTGACTACTTCGTTCACATTGATATTTATGCTTATGAAAACAATTCAAACAGATAACGCTCCGAAAGCAGTCGGACCCTATTCTCAGGCAATTGAAACTGAACAGTTTATTTACTGTTCAGGTCAGATCGGTATTGATCCGAAAACGGGATCTTTGGTTGACGGTATCGAAAATCAAACAAAGCAGGCTATATCGAACATTAGTCATGTCTTGTCTTCAGCCGGCACAGGTCTTGCTCATGTTGTCAAAACAACGATATTTCTAGCTGACATGGGAGACTACAAAACGGTAAATGAGATATACGGATCATATTTTACCGATCATAAACCGGCGCGTTCTACAGTACAGGTTGCAGCACTGCCGTTGGGAGCTTTAGTAGAGATTGAAATGATTGCGGCAAAATAATTGATTATTAATTTATGTTTTTATTATGGCAAAAATGAATTTCGGAGGCGTTGAAGAAAACGTGGTAACCCGTGAGGAATTTCCTTTGGAGAAGGCCCGTGAAGTATTGAAAGATGAAACTGTGGCAGTTCTCGGCTACGGAGTCCAGGGGCCGGGACAGGCTTTGAACATGAAGGACAATGGAATCAATGTCATTGTCGGTCAAAGAAAAGGTTCTCAGTCGTGGGATAAGGCAGTCAAAGACGGTTGGGTTGAGGGAGAAACTCTTTTTGAGATAGAAGAAGCCGCAGAAAGAGGAACCGTTATTATGTATCTGTTGTCTGATGCCGGGCAAAAGGCGTTTTGGCAAAAATTGAAGCCTCACCTTACGAAAGGTAAAACATTATATTTTTCCCATGGATTTGCAGTTACTTACAATGATCAGACAGGTGTCGTTCCTCCGGAAGATATTGACGTCGTTTTGGTTGCCCCGAAAGGTTCTGGGCTTACGGTGAGAAGAAATTTCCTTGACGGCAGCGGTATCAATAGCTCATATGCCGTGCATCAGGATGTATCAGGCAAAGCCGAAGAAAAAGCCAAGGCTCTCGGGATTGCGGTCGGTTCGGGATATCTGTTTGAGACCACTTTCGAAAAGGAAGTGTTTAGTGATCTGACAGGTGAACGCGGTATTCTGGTCGGTGCCCTTGAGGGACTTTTTGAAGCACAATATAATGAACTGAGAAAACACGGAAACACACCGAGTGAGGCATTCAACGAAACGGTAGAAGAACTGACGCAAAGTCTTATCCGCCTGGTTGGTGAAAAAGGCATGGATTGGATGCTTGCCAATATCTCAACAACAGCACAGCGGGGGGCTCTTGATTGGAAAAATAAGTTCCGCGATGCGACAGCTCCTGTGTTTGAAGAACTGTACAAAAGTGTCGAATCGGGAGAGGAAGCGCGACGAACACTTGAGAAGAACAGTGATCCGAATTATCGTGAAGAACTGGAAAAGGAACTGGAAGAACTCAGAAATATGGAGATGTGGCAGGCCGGTGCGAAAGTCCGGGAACTTAGACCTGAAAATCAGAAGAAATAATATGAAACATCCGAAAACATTATTCGACAAAATATGGAATGCTCATGTAGTCAAGCAGGAGGAGGGATTTCCTTCAGTTCTTTATATCGATGCTCACTTTATCCACGAAGTGACTTCACCTCAGGCTTTTGACGGACTGAGAAAAAGAGGTATTCCTGTTTCGAGAGTCGACCGCACATGGGCGACAGCAGATCACAATGTCCCGACAAAAGATCAGCAGCTTCCGATCAAAGAATTGCTTTCACGCAAACAGGTACAGATGCTTGAAAAGAATTGTCGCGAATTCGGTGTCGAACTTTTCGGACTCGGTCATCCCTGGCAGGGTATTGTTCATGTCATAGGACCTGAGCTTGGTGTCACAAAACCCGGTATGACAATCGTTTGCGGTGACAGTCATACATCAACTCACGGTGCTTTCGGATCGATTGCTTTCGGTATCGGGACCAGTGAAGTAGAACAGGTACTCGCTTCACAGGCGATCCTGCAGTACAAACCCAAGACAATGAAGATTGAGGTAAACGGAACGCTGAAGAAAGGTGTTGTCGCGAAAGATATTATTCTTTATATTATTTCCAAATTGAGTGCCTCTGGAGGAACCGGATACTTTGTCGAATATACAGGATCCGCAATTCGTGGTCTTTCTATGGAAGCCAGGATGACAATCTGCAACATGAGTATTGAGATGGGGGCACGGGGAGGAATGATTGCACCTGATGAAAAAACCTTTGCATATATGAAAGGACGGAAATATATGATGAAGGGAAAAGCCTGGGATGAAGCTGTTGGATATTGGAAAACGCTTCCGTCGGATGAAGGTGCCGTTTATGACCGCGTTGAAGTATTCAACGCTGAAGATATCGAACCGATGATTACATACGGGACCAATCCGGGAATGGGAGTGCCCGTGAATGCACAAATCCCCCGTTCTGGTGAGCTGCAGTCTGATTCAGACCGCAACCAGTTAGCAAAATCACTCCAATATATGGGCTTGACCGAAGGACAGGCAATGATTGGCCAGAAAGTTGATTATGTTTTTTTCGGCAGCTGCACAAATTCACGGATTGAAGACTTCCGTCTTGCTGCACAGATTCTTAAAGGCAGGAAAAAAGCAGACCATATTGAGGCAATTCTGGTGCCGGGATCGACTCAGGTACTGGAACAGGCGAGAAAAGAAGGGCTCGATAAAATATTTACTGATGCCGGCTTTGAACTCCGTGGGGCAGGATGTTCCGCTTGCCTCGGGATGAATGAAGACAAAATTCCGGCGGGGAAATATTGCGTCTCGACAAGTAATAGAAATTTTGAGGGAAGGCAGGGACCGGGTGCTCGGACTATGCTTGTGTCTCCTCTGACTGCAGCGGCAACCGCTGTCACCGGTGTAGTCACTGATCCCCGTGAGTTATTATCCGTATGAAAAAATTTGAAATTCTGACATCAACGGCGGTTCCTTTACTCATAGAGAATATTGATACAGATCAGATTATTCCGGCACGTTTTTTGAAGGCAACCACCAGGGAAGGCTTTGGAGATAATCTGTTTCGCGATTGGAGATATGATTCTGAAGGAAAACCAAAAGAGGACTTTGTGTTGAATGATCCGTCTTATCGGGGCAAGATACTGGTTGCCGGCCGTAATTTCGGATGCGGTTCAAGTCGTGAGCATGCTGCCTGGGCGCTCGCTGACTATGGTTTCCGTGTCGTTGTTTCCAGTTTCTTTGCTGATATCTTCAAAAGTAATGCACTGAATAACTATCTTCTTCCTGTACAGGTTTCTGAAAATTTTTTACGGAAGCTCTTTGCAGCTATTGAACAGGACGTGAAAACAACAATCGTTGTGAATCTTCCCGAACAAACTATCGAACTAATAAAGAGCGGGGAAAAGGAATTTTTCGACATCTCTTCCTACAAAAAAATGTGTCTTATCAACGGTTTCGATGATGTAGGATACCTGACAAGCAGTCTGACAGAGATAATTGAGTACGAAAAGGGCCGATCCCGAGTGTTTGCCAATGTGAGAAAACAGTAAGAAATACCCTTGATCTGAAAGCGGAAATTGGCTATACTGAAATAATGGGATTGAGGCTCTGGAATATAGCTAAAACATTTGCAGAAAACTGTAAAAAAAACCTTCAAAAGGGAGCCGATTTTGACCTATCCCGATCAGCCAAATCTTCATCAAAGTTTTTTTTGACTTTTTTTAATTCAGCAACTTCATATCTGTCTTCGCTGGGAATTGCCAGAAAATTTCAATATATCATTGCCCTAGCTATAGTGGTTTTTGTCTTCGGTTCAGCGGTTTATTTCGTCAACCAAATATATGCGTTGACATTGTACTTTACTCAATCTGACTGGTCCGGAGGAGCGGATACCGATGCTACCATTAACAGCTCAAATGCAACGGGTTGGACGAAGTTTTATTCGAAAACAGCCGGAATTGACAATTCCACATCAGGAGAAATCAAAATCAAACTGGAAACATCACCGTGAATATCAAACAAATTTTCTATTTGTCACTACTTTTCGTAGCATGTATTGCTATTTCTCCCTCTGTCCACGCCGCAGCTGTTTCATGGGACGGCGGAGGTGACGGAGCATTCTGGACGGATCCGGAGAACTGGAGTAATGATGCAGTTCCCGGAGCTGCAGATGATGTAACCGTTGACTCCAATGTAACAGTCAGATTCCCGGGCAGTGCGATTAGAAATGTTGCCAGAGATGCTGCAATTTCCGGTAATTTTTCCGGTGATGAGACAATTCTTAATAATGGGTCAAGGAGTGATTATTTGGATTCGGGAGCTACGGGCTATTACACAATCACTTTTGATCTTGGAGCGGGGAATGAACAAATTGCAACGAAATATGCTGTAACGAACGGTAATAACAATAGTGAATATCCGGGAGAATGGGTATTTCAGGGAAGCAATGACAATACAAACTGGAATACACTTGATACAAAAACGTCTGAAACAGGATGGCCGGTATTCGTGACCCGTGAGTATTCTATCGCAAACGCTACTTCTTATCGCTATTATCGCTTTTACAACATGAGAGGACGCAGTAATCAGTATGTGCAGCTGAATGTCTCCGAACTTGAAATTTTTGCCGCGACCGCCCCTGATACAAGTTATCGAACTATCAATTCTCTCACGCTGGGAAACGGATCAGGAACCACGACACCGGTTCTCCAGTTTGAATATGATGCTATAACCAACGGGGCGATGATTGTTGACGACGGTAACCTTACGGTCAACACGGGTACGACTCTTACCCACGCCGGTGAAACAACTACAGTCTGGGGTACGATTTTTATAAATGTAACAACCGGTAACGCAACAATTGCAGGTTCAGTCACTGCCTCAAGTAAAGGATATTTGGGCGGATACGGACCGGGAACGAGGGCCAACTCCAGCAATTCTGCAAATGCCGGAGCCGGGTATGGCGGCGAAGGCGGAACCGGTTTACGTTCAAGTCAAATCGGCGGTCCGGTATACGGATCTCATTCTCAACCGGTCGACTGGGGGAGCGGCGGACAGGGATACAACAGTGATTACCCTGGAGGTACAGGAGGTGGCGCGATTCGGCTGACCGTCGCAGGAACAACAACGATTTCTGGAACGGTTGTATCGAACGGTGGGAATTATAAGTCTACGCTTGGGGACAGCGGCGGATCCGGAGGCAGTGTGTATTTGACGACCGGGATACTGACCGGTGCCGGAACAATATCAGCAAACGGCGGAAATGCAAACAGCACCGATGACGGTTCGGGCGGAGGCGGAAGAATTGCAATTTATTATTCAACAAATAATTTTACCGGAGGCATCACTGCGTACGGCGGGTCGGTGGCCAGCTACGGTGGTGCGGGAACGATTTATCTGAAGGACAGTGCGGATACGTATGGTGACCTGCTCATTGACAATAATGACAAACTCAATACATGGGATTATCTAACAGGCCGCACGTATCTGAATACGACGGCAACTTTTGACACAATTACCTTGAGCAATTACGGCAATCTCGGTATCGGACAATCTTCGAATATCACATATTCCACACTTACCTGGTCAAATCAAGGTGCAATTACTGATGCCGGAGGAACATTTGCCTTGTTAAGCGGCGGCGGAGCTCTGTCTGTCCCGTCGACTGCTATTCTTTTTGCAAATACTGCCCGCACCTGGAGCAGTCTCACTGTTGACGGAACAATTTCGCACACAAATAACTTCGATGCCGAAACCTATAAAGTCAACATTACAGTCACTGGAAGTGCGACAATCGGGGCAGGCGGGAAAATTGATGTTTCCGCGAAAGGCTATCAATATGCCTACGGTCCGGGTACTCCTCCTGACGGAGGGTGGGATAATGCAGGCGGAAGTTATGGGGGAGAAGGGAGCGGCGGTGAAGAAAACGCGACTGTTCACGGTACCACTTATGGATCACTCACCGAACCGACAAATATCGGAAGTGCAGGCGGGAGATATAATTCTTCAACTACTGACTATACACCTGGACCTGGTGGAGGTGCAATACGGCTTACTGTCTCGAACACATTTACAAACAACGGTCAGGTCTTAGCAAACGGCAGCAACTATGTAGAAAGTCCGTCTGCAACCGGCGGATCAGGCGGAAGTATCTATATTACGACATCCGTATGGGACGGAAACGGTTCCATACAATCCAACGGAGGAAACGGTAACAGTGCCGGAGGAAGCGGCGGAGGCGGCCGTATAGCCGTGTATTATTCATCAAATAATTATACGGGTACTACGACAGCCTATGGGGGAACGGGGTATTCGTTCGGAGGAGCCGGGACAATTTACCTGAAAGATACGGGTGCGGCATACGGCAATGTCATCATTGACAACAATGACCAGTTTGACCCGATCGATTATCAGGGAGGCAAAACCTTTATAAACGAAACAATAACCTTGAATCAGATCACGATCAGGAATTACGGAAACCTTGGAGTGGGAGCGTCGTCTAACATCACTTATTCTTCACTTGACTGGTCCACAAAAGGAATTATTACCGACAACGGAGGTACATTTGCCTTGTTAAGCGGCGGCGGCAGTTTGACAGTTCCTGAAACCGCCAAACTGTTTGCAAATACGGCAAGGACATTTACCGATATGACGATTAACGGAACATTGACTCATTCAAACAATCGTAATACTGAAGTCTATAAAATGAATCTGACTGTTTCAGGCGATGTTACTGTCGGACAGTATGGCTCGATAAATGTAACCGGACGGGGGTACGGTATAGGATATGGACCGGGAGCACCTACCACTTCATCAACTCAATATTATTATAATTCCGGAGGAGGATTTGGAGGTGCCGGAGGAGCGGGTAAAGATAACGCTTCAGCGGGATCAACATACGGTTCTTTGGAACAACCGACGTCAATCGGAAGTTCGGGAGGAAGATACGGGAATTACACCTATCAATACTTACCAGGGGCGGGAGGCGGTGCCGTCAAACTTACGATAGCAGGTACGCTGACAGTTACGGGAAGTATATATGCGGATGGCGGTGATTACGATGAACGTCCCCCGTCTTCGGGAGGTTCGGGAGGTTCAATATATCTTATTGTCGGCACATTGGCCGGATCGGGGCCGATCTCGTCGGACGGAGGAGATCCGTATGTATCCGGCTCAAACGCAGGAGGAGCCGGAGGAGGTGGAAGGATTGCAATCTATTACGATGAAAATCTGCACTCAGGAACAGTTACCGCAAATGCCGGTACGGGGTATGCAGGATATACGGCAGCAGGAAACGGAACTATACTCGAAAAAGCCACACAAGCCGAACTTATATCTTCTCCGTTTGATACGGCAGATTCCGGTACGGTTTTAAGCCGAATTACTTGGACGGAAGTCCTGGAAACGGGAACGGATGTAAAATTTCAGCTTCGTACCGCACCTGATAATGAAGCAGGAGCACCTGGTACTTGGGGCGACTGGCTCGGACCGACGGGTACGGATGATTATTACACAGACCCTGCCGGAGGAGAAACCATCAACCCTACACATTCGGATACGACTGATGATCAATGGTATCAATACAAAGCGATCCTTACCGCCGTTGAGGGAGACCAGTATATCTCGACCGTTGAGGAAGTCCAGATTCAGTATGTTGTTAATACTCCTCCGACAGTACTCATAACCGACGGACCGACTCAAAACTCCGACGGAATCGTCACCATGACCTATACAGTCACGGATCCTGAAGAATCAACAGTCACCATGTATATTACGGCTGATATTGGTATCACTCTTGCATCAGGTTTAGCTAAATCAAACACATCGGGAGTTTCTGTTTCAGACGCTTCGGTGCTACCAACTTCCGGAACAATAATGATTGATAGTGAGATGATCTCCTATACATCGAAATCAGGAAATACATTGAACGGAACAATCACCCGCGGTGCAAATACAACACGTGACGCCGTGCACTCCAGCGGTGCAACGGTTTATTTTGTCGGATCGACAGTCGGAGGGGTCGGTTCAACCTCGACAGGAACGGGTAAATCTGGAGTCTGGACCGCCCGAAATGATATCGGGGACATTGAGACAACAACAGCAAAAATCCGATTGGTGGCCAACGACGGCAATGCAGCAAACCAGATCGGATCTGATCTTTCATCATTCATTGTTCTTGATACAAAAGCCCCGGTGTCTACGGATCTCTTTATTAACGGAAGATTGGCCCGGGTGACACCGCAGGCATCGGACACAAATTCGATTCTTATGAAATTATCAAACAATAGTGACCTCACCTCAG
Source organism: uncultured Gammaproteobacteria bacterium (assembly GCA_964504235.1). Taxonomy (GTDB): domain Bacteria; phylum Patescibacteriota; class Microgenomatia; order UBA1406; family GWC2-37-13; genus UBA1450. The sequence continues at coordinate 12,240 of CAZDDM010000024.1, read as the reverse complement.
ACGGAGACAATGCAAATTCAGGGACCTGGGTGACGTATGCAACACCTTATGACTGGACAATGCCTGACGGCACAAAGACGGTGTACGTCCGCTATAAAGATCAATATGGGAATGAAACAAATACGTTATCAACAACCGCTCCTGATGCACCGTCAAGTGTGATGATCCAGGACGCGTCATTCGTAGAAACCAGTACATGGAGATTGTTTGTAGCTTGGGCAGTCAGTCCCGATCCTTCTGAAGGCTTTAATTACTACCAGATTTACAGATCTACGGACAACAGTACATACAGTGCATTGGCGCAGGTTGCGACCATCAGCCAGAACTTTTATCTTGATACTGATCTTAACAGTGCTACCACATATTACTATCGGGTTACTGTAGTCGACGATCACGGAAATGAGTCTGAATATAATGCGGTAAATCAAATAAGCGGAGTAGCAACACGGGCAGGTGACGGATTACAGCCTGACGGATCAGGAGGAAGTGATACGGCAGCTCCAGTGATAACCGAGCTCACGGCCACGAATGTTACTACAACAACGGCGACAATTACCTGGACCACGGATGAACTGGCAGATGCAACAGTCGGTTTTTCAACAGATACTTCCTATACGAGTGAGAGAGGAGTTGCAACGATCGGGACAAGCCATTCAATAACCTTGAGTAATCTATCTCCCGGAACAAAATATTATTATCGTGCAATTTCATATGATCCTGTCGATAACAAAGGAACTGAAGAAGATTCATCTACTTACTATTTCACAACATCGGAAGATACCACCGGCCCGGTCATCAGTAATATAAAGATTTATCCGGGGCAGACATCAGCCGGCGTGACCTGGTCTACCAATGAATCATCTACATCCCTTGTTGAATTCAGTACAGATACTTCATACAATGAATCCTCATCGTCGGCAACTCTCGTTCAGGGTCATGCAGTCACACTGGGAGGTTTGACTGCAGGAACAACTTACAATTATCGAATTACATCAGTAGATGCAAGCAGCAACGCAACAACCTCAACAGCCGCCACCTTCACAACGATCGAAGGAGTGTCGGCACGTGATGAGACCGGTCCGTCCATTTCTAACATCACTGTTTCCGAAATCACAGCAACCTCCGCAAAAGTTACGTGGGATACTAATGAAGACGCTGACGGAAAAGTTGAGTATGGAGAAACCACCACATATGAACGCGGGGTAGCGGAAGGAGATCATGAGTATGATACCAGTAAATCAGTAGTCATTATTGGTCTGGCACCGTCTACGACATACAACTACAAAGTGGTTGCAGTCGATGAAGCCGGAAACGTAAACCAATCATCCAATGCAACGTTTACTACAACAACCCAGGATGTTCTGGGTGCTTTGACTGATGTCGGTTCATCCTCAGGCACCAACCCGCCCACCATTACATCAGACGGACCGACTGTCACCGAAATTACCGGAAGTACAGTCACTTTGGCCTGGACAACATCGGAAAAATCAACCAGTCAGGTGTATTACAAAGAAGCGGGAGTTGCTTCAACATTACTTACTGCAGGAGATGCAACATTGTTCGTGACTGAACATGAAGTGACTTTGACTAATCTGACTCCGGCGACAAGCTATGAATATCAAGTTAAATCATCCGATGTAAACGGAAATTACATCATATCCAAGAAATATCAATTTAACACATCTCTTCCAGAAGTCGCAGCCGTACGTGTGGAGGAGATTACCGAAAATACGGCGATGATTGCCTGGAAGACAGCAATCCCGACCGTAGGATTGATTGAATACGTCAATACCGCAAATCGTGAAGAAAACACATATAAAGTGTCAGGAGTCACAACAAGTCATACCGCTCTGTTGAAGGATCTTGCCGGTTCAACGGTATACTCCTTTACCGTTGTGATTACTGATGAAGCGGGGAATACGGCTCGGTCGTCACAGTACTCATTTACCACGGAAAATGATTCTGACGGACCTCAAATATCGGTAGTCAACAGCAGGAGTACAATTGTAGCAGGTCAGAATAAAGTCCAGACGATCGTGACATGGAATACCAATGAAGTTGCCTCGGGGAAAATCGAGTATGCACAGGGAGGCATCGGAGATACATTTGATCTGGAAACTCCGCTCAGTGTTGATGATGTGACAAACCATATTGTTATCATTTCCAATCTGAAGCCTGCTACAGTGTACCGCTTCAGAGTCGTTTCTGAAGACAGGACCGGGAATGTCACAAAATCAGATCCGTATGTCCTGCTCACTCCTCAAAGAGAGGTGTCAGCCTTGGATCTCATTATCAAGAACCTTGAAGGAACATTCGGATGGGCAAAACGTTTGGGAGTCTAATATGACAAAATCACAGGCAATTATTGAAACAAAAAATCTCGTAAAAAATTACGGAAGCGGTGCCGGACTGAACAAAGTGCTTCGCGGTGTAGATATGCAGGTAATAGACGGAGAGTTTGTTATTGTTTTCGGACCGTCGGGATCAGGTAAATCTACACTTCTGAATATTATTGCCGGATTGGAGCAGCCGACATCAGGAACAATTACAATAGATAATCAGGACATCAGCCGCTTGAATAGCGATGATCGTGCTTTATTTCACCGTGATAAAGTCGGGATGGTCTTTCAGGCATACAACCTTATCCCTTCCCTGACTGTCATGCAGAATATTACGCTGCCGCTTATCTTTTCAAAAATTTCGAAAAAGGAACGGGAAGATCGGGCGATGGGACTGCTTCGGAAATTCAAGCTTGAACAGCTGGCAAGACGGTTACCCGTTGAAGCGTCAGGAGGACAGATGCAGAGAGTCGGTATTGTGCGTGCGCTAATCACAGAACCGCCGATCATTATTGCCGATGAACCGACCGGAAATTTGGACTCGGTGTCGACCAGAACTGTCATGGAACTGTTTGCGGAGCTAAACGATGAATTTCACAATACCCTTTTAGTCGTGACTCATGATCCGAGTCTTGCGAAGTACGGCGACCGGATCATTCATGTTCTCGACGGGAAGGTAATAAAAGAAAATCCCCGCAAGAAGGTCAGAACAGAACAGGAACAATTATCTCCGTATGAGTCGCTGGTGAAGAACGAAAAGAATCAGCTCAGAAGACATATGCTGGATCTTTTGGCTCTCATGCTGAGTCAGCCTCAGCTCATGAGCTTCAGTGATGATGAAATAAAGGGGATAGTAAATACAATGATATTACGGTATCAAAATAAAATCAGCGGCAAAGATATGCATGCCATGCTTGATAAACCCGTGCAGGATGGCGGGGTGGGATTGTATGCACCTACTGCCGAGCATCTCACCGAACATTTTGATCAAATTCTCACCCTTATGAAAGTATGAATATTCTGAAAAAAATTCTGACAAAAGTATATCGGCTTACTGTTTTTCGTATCCATCCCGAAATATTGGTTGAAGATCTTATTGAACTCACCGTTCAGCGTTTCTGGACAAAAAAACTTCGTGTGTTTCTGACGGTTATCGGCATAGGAATCGGTATAGGTGCGGTATTTTTTCTTGTATCATTGACGTTCGGATTACAAAAACTGGTCATCGGGAACCTTGCGACAAGTGATTCTTTGCTCAGTCTGGATGTCGTGGCAAATACAGAACTGAATGATTTTGTAAAACTTGACAGCAGTACCGTAGAAAAGATAAAAAAGCTTGAACATGTCGAGCTTGTTTCTGCTTCCAAGTCATTGCCGGCAGAGATGAGTATCGGCAATGCAAAAACACAAACTATTGCTTACGGTGTCGATGAAACTTTTTTCCGACTTTCAAATATCAGTACTGACCAGGGAGATTTATTTACCGATAAAGACGAGAACAAAGCGGTTGTTTCATCGGCTATTCTGACTCTTTTTGACATGAAGCCGGAGGAAGCAGTCGGGAAAAAATTCCGAATCGCTCTTATAAACAGCGCCGAGCCAACTCCGACACAAGTGCCCCAGGTTGCTTCGCTTTCGGCTGCACTTGAAGCCACGGCCGCAGCTACAGTCGATACAACACCTAAAATTGAGGCAGTAACAGTACCGATAGAATTTACCATTGCCGGTGTCGTGACAGATGAAACCGATTATTTTTTTGTCCCGCAAAAAACGTTTGAAGTTGTCGATTTTGATGAATATAAAGCACTGAAGGTAAAAATAACGGATCAGGAATTCCTTGAAGTTGTGCGGGAAGAGATTCTTGGCATGGGTTTTATCGTTTCAGCGGTAACTGATACGTTGAAGCAAATTAATCAGATTTTTCAGTATACCCAGATGCTGTTTACGATAATCGGGATAGTTGCGCTATTCATTGCTGCAATCGGCATGTTCAACACTATGACTATTGCACTTCTTGAAAGGACCCGTGAAATCGGGATTATGAAATCGATCGGCGCAACTGATAAGCTTATTCAGCAAATGTTTTTGGCAGAGTCGGTTTTTATGGGACTCGGGGGCGGAATAGCGGGGCTTATTCTGGGATTTTTATTTACCGTCATTTTTAATATTCTGATAAATGTACTTGCTTTGAGTTTGGGAGGGAAATGGATTGATATCTTTTATACACCGCCATGGTTTATCGTACTTGCTTTGTGTTTTTCGGTTTTTATCGGTTTCGGCACAGGCTATTTTCCGGCCCGTCGTGCAGCAAAAATTAATCCTCTTGACGCTCTTCGTTACGAATAAAAGGCACCCAATTCTTATAAAACTTTAGTAAAATAGGAGCTTATGAAAACACATATTGCTCTTCTTCCCGGCGACGGTGTCGGCCCTGAGGTTGTACAGGCAGCAGTTACCGTTCTGGATACAGTCGGTTTGAAATTCGGACATGAATTTAATTATAAAAATGCAGTTATCGGCGGTGCGGCAATCGATGCTGTCGGCGATCCGTTTCCCAAAGAAACCGAACAGGTGTGTCTTCAGTCGGATGCCATTCTTTTCGGAGCAATCGGCGATCCAAAGTACGACAACGATCCGTCTGCGGCGGTTCGTCCTGAGCAAGGACTCCTCAAAATGAGAAAAACACTCGGGCTCTATGCAAACGTCCGACCCATTCAGACTTTTTCTGCAACGGTAAATACCTCCCCTTTAAAAAAATCTATAGTTGACGGAACGGATTTTGTTGTCATTCGTGAGCTTATCGGCGGAATTTATTTCGGGGAACGGGGACGGAGGAAAAACGGCACCGAAGCATTTGATACCTCCAGTTACTCCATATCAGAGATAACAAGGGTATCAAAATTTGCATTTGAACTGGCAGAAAAAAGACACCGTCATCTGACTCTTGTTGACAAAGCAAATGTTTTGGAAACATCCAGGTTGTGGCGGGAGACTGTGAGGCATATGTCGAAAGAGTACCCTGACGTGATTGTGGAGTACATGTTTGTTGACAATGCTTCGATGCAGATTATTAAAAATCCTTCACTTTTTGACGTCATACTTACTGAGAATATGTTCGGGGATATCCTGACAGATGAAGCATCTGTCATCACGGGATCAATCGGAATGTTGCCGTCAGCATCAATCGGAGAAAAGACTTCGCTGTATGAACCGATTCACGGTTCGTATCCGAAAGCGGCAGGAAAAAACAGCGCTAATCCGATAGGAACTATACTGTCTGCAGCGATGATGCTTGAACATAGCTTTAACCTGACTGAAGAAGCTCAGGCGATTCGTCAGGCGACAGAAAAAACACTTGAGGAAGGATACGGTACAAAAGATATCGTGCTGGATTCTCCGCTCGGTACTCAGGAAATGGCGGAAAAAATTAGCCAGAATATTTGAGCATGACGAAAATCATCAGGATAAAAGTCATTCCAAAAGCAAAGACTTCCGGTGTATTTCAGGAAAGTGATTTTCTCAAAGTAAAAGTACATTCACCTGCTGAGAAAGGGAAAGCAAACAAGGAGGTACTAGCACTACTTGCTGATTACTATTCTGTGCCGAAGTCTGCCGTAATATTACTTGAAGGGGAAACGTCATCTCACAAGGTCTTCAGAATTGAAGACTGATTATTTCCTCTTAATCACATCAAAACCCGTATACGGCACAAGTACTTCCGGAACCTTGACAGTGCCGTCTGCCTGCTGATAATTTTCAAGAATAGCAATGAGGATACGGGGCGATGCCACTGCGGTATTGTTGAATGTATACACATACTCCGTTTTTCCTTCTTTTGTTTTGTATCTGATATTCAAACGTCTTGCCTGAAATTCTCCCATTATTGAGTTGGACATGGTTTCTCCGTATCCTTGCCTTGACGGCATCCAGGTTTCAATATCATATTTTTTAAGCTGGGGTTCACCCATGTCTCCGGTACACATCAACAGCTGCCTGTAAGGGAGCTTGAGATCCTGCAAAATCCCTTCGGCATTTTCTTCAAGTTCTTCATGAATTTTCCTTGCTTCGTCCAAATCATTTTTTCCTAAAATAACCTGTTCAATTTTCCAGAATTCGTGCAGGCGGTACAACCCTTTTGTGTCTTTCCCGTACGCTCCGGCTTCTTTTCTGAAGCAGGGCGAGAAACCGACATAGCGTTTCGGCAGATCTTTTTCCTGCAGTACTTCGCCGGAGTGATAAGCGGTAATCGGAATTTCGGCAGTTCCCGATAGATACATATCTTCTTCATTTAGTTTGTAGACATCCTGTTCGCTTCCCCACGGGAAATGACCCGATCCGTAAAGGGTGAATTGTTTCACTATGGACGGCGCAATAAACGGAGTATATCCCTTTTTATTCAGTTTCTGAAAGACGTAAAAAAGTAGGGCGAGGTGGAGGATTGCACCTTCATTTTTGAGAAAATAACCGCGAAAGCCGGATATTTTTGAACCCCTCTCAAGATCGAAGATATCAAGCTCGGTGCCGAGAGTGATATGATCTTTTATTTCAAAATCAAATTTTGCGGGTTCCCCCCATTTTTTCAGTTCCTTATTTGCAGTTTCATCATGACCTATCGGGACTTCATCAAGCGGGACATTGGGGACGTACAGCATGAGTTCATTAAATTCAGTTTCCGTTTTTTTGAGATCTTCTTCAATATGTTTCAGTTCTTCCTTGATGGCTTTTCCGCGTTCGATCTGTTCTTGGGAAGGAGGTCGTTGTGAAGCTATCTGATTGCGTTCTTCGCGGAGCACCTGTGATTTTTGGATAAGTTCGCGGCGTGCGGTATCCAGTGAAAGTAAACGATCAATATCAACTTCTCTGTTTTTGTTTTTTGCCGCAACTTTTACCTTGTCAGCATTGTCGCGGATATATTGAATATCGATCATATATTGTCCTATTGTATCACAACTTAGTCCTCAATTACCTTATCTCCGTCGGGGAATTTTGATTGAATAAAGGAGTGTAAAGGCTTTGAGAAATGATGAATATACCGATAAACCGCCATCATAATCAGGATTGCAATACACAGGATGACGAAAAAGAACGATGTGGGGTGTTCGTTCAAAGTGACGGTTTCATATCGCAGCACGAAAAACAGTCCTGAAACGAGAACCAGCAGAGTATAAAACATGATGCGGGTCACATGAGTGATGACGAATGAAATTGATGTGGCAACTGCGAGTCCCGTTGCAAAGATACCCAATAGGATTTCCTGATGAGGTTGAAGTACTTCAGGACTCCCCTTGAATAAATCAAGAAGAACGATGACGTAAATGACAAGTGCGGCAGGAATATAGGTAAGCTTATGACCGAACGGCCAGTGAAAGAAAAACAAAATATGATCGGTTTCCTCCGTAAACTTATTATTTTTCAGACTTTTCTCAATGCTGACTGCCGCAATATGACCTCCCAATCCGATTCCGAGAAGGAGGGACATGAGCGTGATTGTAAAAATCGCAAGAATTTCCCAGCGGAGCTGCGAAAGATATTGAATATTTAGGATTTTCGCATAAAGAGCCAGTATTCCGATAAGTCCCACAATCGGGCCGACAATATTCCCGAAAAACAAATCCTCCCGCATATTAAAGCGCATACGCCGGGAATCTTTTTTTGAGTAATAATACCGGTTGGTAAAAATGAGAAAGATCGTAAATGCAGGCAAAACGAAATACAGAAAGAAGGAATTTGCGTTCATAACACTATTTTACATCATAATTTTCTCTTTTATATGCTTTTTGAGCCGTCTTAAGGCTTTCAGACGATGATTTATCTGATGATGTTCTTCTTCCGTAAGTTCGTCATAAAACTTGTTGTATTTTTTTACAACAAATAGAGCCCGATAGGGATACCCGTTGGTATCCCATGTCAGTGCCTCTTTTGTAATTCTGCCTTCTATCCCCTCCTGTTCACAGAAGTATTCATCGCTCTGAGGAAAATGCAGACAGATGCATGTCACCAGTTGTGCCGTACGGTTTTCTTCGGGGATATGATTCATTTTATCGAGGGCATACTGAATGAGTTCTTTATCAGTCGCTTCGTATCCCGGCCAGCGGCGGGACTTCACTCCCGGTTGTCCTTCCAGGGCGTCAATCATCAGACCGCCGTCATCTGAGATGACCGGCATTTTGACCTGACTCCCATAGAATGCCGCTTTTATTTTTGCGTTTTCTTCAAACGTTTCACCATCTTCAAGAGGCTCACCTGTCACGTTGACGTCCTTGAGGGTTAAGATTTCCAGACCTTGCGAAACAAGATCACTGAGTCCGTATGTTATCTCTTCGCGTTTTGCATTATTCGATGTAGCGATTAGAATTTTATTCATATTGGCATTATACTAAAAGGATGAAACGCTTTGTTTTAATTGCCGTAATTGTTATGGCAATAGTTGTTGATATATCGGGAATACTTGATCTTGCAAACGGCAGGAGTGTTCATTACTTCAATACAATATTTACCCTTGTACTCAGTCTTTTTGTGATAGGGTTTGCGGTGTATCTCCTTCGTAAAAAAATTTCAGCAAAAAAGATTACCCGATAATTCGTTCAATTTCCCATTCCTTAAAACCTATTTCCAGCATTTTTTCTTTTGCATGTTTGACGGATCCGAGCATCTTTGTAAACCCTTCCGCGGTTTCTCGGACATCATATGGAAAGACAATCCAGGCATCAAGGTTTTTTTGATGAAAATCCGGAACAAAGGTGGTATGCGGTTTGATATAAGGAGACAATGTATAGATCTTTTTCACACCGCGCTTTTTGAAATAATCGGTGACGATTTCAAACGTCGCTCCCGTATCGGAAACTTCATCAATGACCAGAATCGTTTTTTCCGATAAATCCCGCTGCGGTTCTTCCGTGATGACCGGCACTTTTTGCTTTTTCATATCTTTATATGAAGTGAGCGTAATATGAGATATCGGCAGACAGCCCAACAGATCTGAAAAAATGCGGGAGACAATATCGCCGCCCCGGCAAATTGAGACGATCTGATCAACCTTAATATCTTTTAACTGAGTATGGTAAAGATCCAGGCAGTCTTTTTCCAGATCTGACCAGGACAGTTTGTGAAATGAAATATCGTTCATAAAATGTAATAAATGGTTCACAATCGGACAATACCATTCTATAATTAACCTATAAAATATGCCAGCAGAATTACTTCATCATTCGGAATATGACAAACCTCAACACGAATGCGGCATAGGACTCATTTATTCATTTGAACCTCAATTTCTTCAGGGAGATATATCTAAAGTCGGTCACGCACTCCAGCACCGAGGACAAAACGGTGCCGGTATTGCGACAGACAAGGGTTTTCGGGTTACCGGAGCCGGTCTTTTACATGATGCGATTTCTCCGCACGATCTTGAAAGTGAACGGATGAATTATTGGACTATGGTTCACCTGCGGTACGGAACAAGCGGAGGATATGGAGCAGAAAATATGCAGCCTGTTGAAGTGGTGATAAATGGTCAAAAGGTGCATGTGGCAGTCAACGGAAATATTCCGAATCCAGACAGGCTCAGAAAGTATGGTCCGGCAGTCAGAGGCGCACAGGTAAGTGACACCGTCCTTGCGGCACATACGCTTGCGGCAATTGACGAGGAAAATATGGACGAAAGGATCAGAATATTTTCAGAACTCCCCGAAATTGCAGCCTCTGCTAACAATATGATCGTCGGATCGGGAAGGGATGCATATGTCATTCGGGATCAATTCGGACTTCATCCCCTGATCATCGGTTCATACCGCAACGGCGAAGGTGTCATTGTCGCTTCAGAGACAGTCGCTCTTCAAAAAATCGGTTCATCAGTCCTCGGTGAATTTGCACCAGGATCCCTATTAAAAATAAGCCCTGACGGTACCTCGCTCCTACGGGAAGGAAGTAATTCCTCGTACCGTCAAAGCTGTATATTTGAACCGGCATATTTTTCAAGCCCCAACAGCAGATTCCCGACATATGAAAAACAGCCTCCCGACCGATGGCTTTCAGTCGGACAATTCCGGATGAGGACAGGAGAGATTGCGGCTCAGGAAGCTCCCGTCCCTTATGCTGATTTTGTTGTCGGCATGCCGGACTCAGGTGTCCCTTTTGCAACCGGTCTGGCAAACGGGATGAAAAAACCGTACTATCCTTCAGTCATCCGAAGTCATTATGACGGAGACGAGGAAATCACCCGGACCTTTATGCAGGATGTACGGATGTCAGGAATTGCCGCGTTGGTGCGGGGAAAACTGATGCCGCTGGATGATTACCGGATCTGGGAAGATAAGGTTGTTGTGATAGGAGATGACAGTCTGGTCAGAGGAAATACAGCCCGTGAAGTGACGCGAATGTTGCGTGAACTGGGTGCGCGTGAGATACATTGGCGATACGGTTTTCCTCCCGTGCAGTATCCCTGTCATCTCGGTGTCAGTTTCCGTTCGCGGAACGAACTTCTTGCGGCAATCTATGATAATGACTGGCAGAAAATGGCTGAATACCTGGGAGCAGACAGTGTAGCATTTATCAGTAATGAAGGTATGCTAATGGCAGCAAAAGAATGCTCAGCGGAAGACCTCGTAAGACCTGAACATCCCGCAGAGATATATGCTGCTAACGGATATTGCGGCGGCTGTACCACAGGAGTATATCCTGTCATGCCGGAAGGCACAATTTACCGATCATCAAAAAAAACTATTGCAATGAACGGAATTGTTCGTTAATATTCTTCATTAATGGAAACCTTAAAACCTCTAGTAGAATACGAACCTGCCTCACGTGGAATGCTTCTTGTTATGACGGGTCCGTCGGGTGCGGGGAAAGATACTATAAGTAATGAAGTCATGCGAATTCCCGGATTTAATGCCGAACGGATTGTCACATATGCATCCCGCGATCCGCGACCGGGAGAAGTTGACGGCGTTGACTACAATTTTGTCACTCTTTCTCATTTTGAAGAAATGATAGCAGCAGGACAATTTGCTGAGTATTTTAATTATGCAGAAGAAGGGCAGCCGCCTGATTATAAAGGTACAACAAGACAGCCTTTTGAAAGAGTACTTGCGGGTGAAAATACCATTTGGCGTATTGACCCCAGTCGTGCAGCACAAACCGATACATTCTTTGAAGATAATTTCTCTGCCGAAGAAGCTGCACTTCTTAAAGAGAGAACGCTCGTGGTTTATGTCGGAGTTCCGGCACTTACTACCTTGTATCATCGGGTGAGAGGCCGAAATCCTGAAGAATTTGCGGCAAAAAAAGAGAAATTCCTCCAGAGACTTGAAAGAGATTGGTCAGACTGGGAAAAATTCGGGCATTTATTTGAGCATGTCGTGATGAATGACGGAACGGTAGAAGATGCGGTGCAAAAGGTGCAGGAACTCATGCAGGTAAAGCTGTCCCAATAACTGTATCACATCTGAGGGCGATGTGGTTTTGCCGTTGCTACTGATCCGGGGCTTGCGGCACGATGATTATCTCCGTCTTCCTTGATATTTGCGATTATTTCATCAATCGAACTTGCACGCTGATCCGCAAGGGTACGCCCAAGCATACTTCGCATTGCATAGAAATAATGGGTAATACTGACTGCCCAGTGAGGAGTTTTCATATATCCGGGTTTTCCTTCATCATTTTTGAGTTGTCCTGCAGGATTGGTGCGATCAGCAAGGCCGAGTGCTTCTTCGACCATTTGTGTCCACGGACTGGCAGTCCCGGAGTACGGCTGGACCGGTGCACCGGATTTATGCAGTATGCTGAGTCCTCCTTGAGTCTCGACGCAACCGCGTACCATGCTTCCGTCTTTTGATATCTGTTCTATTCCCCCCATCCAAGGACCGAACCATGTTCCCAATCCGCCTTCAAATCCGAGTGATAC
>CAZDDM010000023.1:0-21302 GCA_964504235.1 uncultured Gammaproteobacteria bacterium | reverse complement strand
ATCTTATTGAAAATCAGGATATCCGATATGTGTACCACACATCACCGAGTGAGGCATATCTTTCCTATGTATTCCTGAATCAGGACATCCCGTTTGATACTGTACGTGCAGACTATTCGAATAAAAAAGATCTGCAGGCAGGATCAGTCAGGTTTTTAAACTGCACCGTTCATAAAGATCTTTATGCAGATGAAGGAAAAGCACGTGTGATTTTTGAAGGATGCGTTAACGAGAAGCAGAAAAAAATTCTGGTACCTGATCCGGCCGTATTGAAAATCCCGTTCAAAGACATCTCAAACAATACCGCATATTTCGTGATACAGCCTTAATCTCTTCTTATCACCCGGCGCAGTTTGGGAAGATAGGTGATGAATAAATAACTGAAAGTAACAACGGTAAATACCAGAATAATTTGACCTTTCATCTGTACTTTTTCAACGGTATCCCAACCTCCATACCGAATATACGGATAGTATGAAATCAGCAGACCGAATAAAAACAGTTGCAATTTATCAATGATTTTCGGAAAGAAAGGAATGAAGATAAACAACGGGAGAAAATACCACGGCTGAATTTGGCTATAAAAATACAAATAAAGGAATAACACAACCTGTAATCCCAAAGCAACAGTATTGAACATTTTATTGTTTTTGCTTAAGAAGACGACAGGCAACGTCAAATACTTAATCCCTGCTGAAGCAAGCAGCCACAATCGGGAAACAATTTGTTTCTTCTCAAAGAGATAATAGATCCCGATAATCGCAAGCGTCACCGAGATCAGATCATTATGGGCATTTACTACTCCTTCAATAAGAACCAAAGGATTTGTGGCAAAAAGTATCGCCCATCTCTTATGCATCTTTTGCAGATAATACACTCCGAGAATATATGAAAGAATAAACAATGCTTTGAAGAAAATGTAATTCAAAATAAACTTTCCCATGGCAAGAAACGAAGGGATCAAACTGATTACAAAAAAACTGGGACCGTAAGGATACGTGCGATGAGTCCAGTGCATAAATCGTAGCCACTCGTCCTGATAGAAATCTCCGGGCGCGAATTCATACGGATTCTTCCCATAATAAGTCAGGATTTTTGCATCAAAAATGTAATTGAAAAGATCATGAGAAAAAAGCGGATATGACAAAAGCAGTATAAAACCGATTCCGATTGATAATCGAAGCGGATGCAGTTTTTTATAATGCTTGACGAAATACAAATGGGAAAGATACAGAACTACAAGAAGCAGGATATATATATTTGCAGACGTTGATCTCATGTTATAGCCGAGATGTACCAAAGGATCTCTGAATGAAACCCAGAGAGGGTGACTGATCAGTGTCAGATTCGGGTCAATAAGAGCAAAGGAATAAACGGCCAGTCCGGTAATTGCAAGAAAAAATACCGCAATGATGATTTTCAGCAGGTTAGACATAGTTTGGAAATCTTTGATGTAATTTCACAACTATCAGTATGTATATCGGGAAATACAATATCATCAAATAGCGCGGCGATATAGGGATAAACAGCAAATACATAAGAGCAATAACAATCCACATCGAAAGAAATATCCTGAATGACTCCGGCAGTTTAGACGAAATTGTGTGTTTTTTATCAAGCAATATGTTCCTTGCCGTCATTAATAGTATTATGATCGCTATTCCCATTCCAATCGTGAAATATAACGGCCAGAATACCGACCAGTGCTCATAGGAAATATACGGTTCCGTTCCCCACCATACTTTCCATTTGTTGAAAAGTACAAACGGCACAATATTCCCCCAAACGGAAGCCGTATCAATGGAGTTGTTTCTCCAAAAAAGAAAAATCCATTTTTGGACACCAAGGAATGTTCTGACGTTCCCGCCCTGAAGAAAAAGCATGAGATACGACATCATGTATGTCAGACCTGCAAACACTGAAACACCTGAGATAGAAATAATATCCGAGGTGATTTTTTTTCGTTTTCCGAACAGATTGAGTACTGCAAGATATATTGCCGTGACAGCAAGCAAAACGATCACCGGAAAAAATAATTTTATACCGGCCATGGCTCCCGCTGACAATCCCATACAGAGGAGGAATATTTTTTTTGAGGTCTGTAAAAATGACAGAAAAAAAAGAATATACGCAAGAAGGAATGACACCTGAATAATATCCAGTATCGGGGCATAATACAACTGATCTCGGAAAACGGTATCCGTTGAAAGAAATATAATCCCTAAGAGGACTCCGTTCCGTGAGGCGGTTAAGCGATAGATAATCACAGAAACGAGAAGATACACAAGAAAACCGAATATCAGCGACGGCATACGGTTGTTTCCGGTCAAAACGGTAATCCATCCGATAATATACTTCCCCAAAGGCGGGTGATCGGAATTGATGAGAATCGGATTGAGACCGTGGACATAGGCATAACCCGCATGACTCAAGAGCATTTCATCTGAAATATAGTGCTTGGACTGCGGGATCACATACTGCGATTTGTTATAACTGTCTTCATATTTTTTTGCGTTATATTTCTCTGTATATCTTCCAAAATCAGAAATCACCGGCATTAGATGAAGAATAAAAGTTCCGACTGCAATCGCCGCAAGAAGCAGTGTTATTTGATTCTTTGTGAGCTTTTTGATCATGGTCTTGTGACAATTGCAAATGAATTATTTTCATCAAGGATTTTGTACTCAATGTTCTCGGCTTCAAGATTCTGAAGAGCCCAAATACGGGTAATGACAACAAAATCCTTTTCCTTTGATTTGAAAAGATTAACAAGGGTATGCCGTTCCTCCAATTCAAATGACATCTGAGTCATATACTTTCCTGAATAAAAGACTGCCATCGGAAGGAAATCATCATCAAGGTAAATTTTTTGATCATATTTACCCGCATCTATTGCAATCGCAACGTCATCGGTGACATATCGTGCCGAGGGAATGACTTCATGATAAAAAACCTTTATCTGCACAGCTGCGATTGAAGCAATCGAAAGAAGATAAACGGTTGTAATTACCTTTTCAGTGATATCTCTATTAATAACTTTCGTAACCGCTGAGATCGGAATTTTTTTCACTAAACTTATAACGCAGTTTCCCAATTCCCATAATCCGTATGCCGTGACCAATGACAGCGGAAGATATACCGGAATCAAATGCCAGATATGAGTTTTATCCGTAGTTAAGAAGGGATACAGAACAACTGCGTTCCAAAACAGAATAATAAAAACATTTCTCTTCATAAAACGCAAGGTAACACTCAATGTCCCAAGTGCAACGATCCAAAGATAGTACCATTTCCTGATCCCCATATGAAGATAAAATAAAGGAAGTGTATAGTTGAGATTGAAATATGAAGCGGCAGTTTTGTTCCTCGTTCCGATTTCAAAGAAATGGTGTTGGATAAAATCAGGATATGTTTGTATATGAATCAGATACCAGGGACCTACCACAATAAAAAAACTAATCACGCCTCCCAAAAGCCAAAAAAAGCTTTTCTTCATTTTAAGAATCTGAGGAAGAATAATCACCCCGACCACCGGTAACGCAGAAATCCCGACCAATGTTTTTGTCATCATGAGTGCCCCAAATGCCAAACCTGTATACGGAAACAGTTTGATGTTTTTGACAGATTTCAGGGCGAGATAAATACTGAGAATGTAAAAAAAGACAAACGGAGAATCAAGATTTCCCGAACGCACCCGAATGACATACCAGACTGAAGTACCTAAAATAAGTGCTGCCGCAAACCCGACAGCTTTTTTCTTAAATAACTCGTATCCTGTCAGATATACCAGAACTATAGATAGAACTCCGAGTATGACTGAAGGGAGTCTGGTTGTAAATTCCGATATGCCCAAAAGCATATACGTCAAAGCCATAATCCAGAAGCCCATCGGCGGATGATCATAGAAGGCTCCTCCATTCCAATTGGAGTGCATGAAGTCACCGTTTTGTGCCATCTCACGTGCTATTGAGCCGTACCAAGCCTCATCCCAGCTTCCGAGATTCGGCCAGTGCATCCGAAATACAAAAAGCGGCAGGAAGACCAAAAGCAATAAAATCACATACCAGTCTGGGTGAAATCGCTTCAATTTTGACTTCATACGTCAGCGGAAAATGATCGAATTTAACATGTTGGGGTTTGATTCGACAGCAAGCTGTTCGTCGGTAAGATCGTATCTTTCGATCTTGTATGTTTTTGAGACAGTCTCAATTCTGGCTGGTTCTGTGGCGATCCTGAC
Source organism: uncultured Gammaproteobacteria bacterium (assembly GCA_964504235.1). GTDB lineage: Bacteria > Patescibacteriota > Microgenomatia > UBA1406 > GWC2-37-13 > UBA1450. The sequence continues at coordinate 17,065 of CAZDDM010000023.1, read as the reverse complement.
ATCATATGTCCTCCATGTCATGTGGTTTGTGAATTCATGATCTCCCGGGTCATCAATCATGAGATAAGTCACCGGTTTCTTTTGATAGGGATACGCGGTTTTATCAGGATTCAGTCTGTCAAGATAATTCATCGCATACCGTGATGAGTACCCATACTGATCTGTCGTATAGATGTAGTACCCAAACTCTGAAGGTGCATCATTAAACACACGTTGAGCCGCATCTTTGAAAAATAGCCAGTTTCCCTGGGTAAAGTCTTGATCTACGGTTTTCCAATACAGAACCTGGATGTTATTTATCAATAACGCAGTAAAAAGAACAGCAAATACTTTTTTGTTCATGTACTTGTACGTTGATGCAAAAAAGATTGCTACTATACCTACAAAGGGTATATAGTAATACCCCCAAATAACACCCTTGTACGCTAACGTAAGCGCCCAGAAACCTCCCAGAAGATACACAAACAGCAGATACTTGTCTGATAATCGTATCTTTTTGACTTCTTTAACAATTGCAAATACCAAAGAAAACCCGACAAAAAAAGTCAGCCATAAAATGTCATAGGTAATCATGCCAAGCGAGTCATTCATTAAAAAATTGATCCTATGATAGAGCAGATCCCGAAACGGCATATAGACTTTTCCTGCATTTTCTGCACCGTTCAGATATCCGATGACCGATCGGATTTGAAGAAAGTCATGGCGAATCTCAAATAGAATATAGCTTGAAGTCGGGACAATAATGACAAGCATCATCAACAAATTAATCCATTTTTTCTTAAGAATTGTTCTGAACAGAATATACGGAGCAACCAGTATCAGTATCGGTACACCAAATGCCATCTGGAATTGGATGATACAGCCCAAAATAAACATGGCGGCTGCCAAAACCAGAGGGTTATCTTTTTTAATAAAGAGCCATAATAAATAGAAGAAGATCGGAAACAGGAGGACCGCTCCTGACGGATTGAAGAATGCATATACTGAACTTCCGTACGCTGATGAATACACCAAACTGGCAATCATAGCTGCTTTTTCGTCAAACATACGTCTGGCAACTTCATAAACTACTCCTACACTTACCACAAAGAGGAGCACCCAAAACCATCCGACGGCAACCGGATTTCCACCGCCGAGAACGTATGCAGGCAAGTTGACATATAACCACAAAGGACCGTGAAATACGCCGGGAATTCCACCTGAACGCGGTCCGATAAGGGTTATATTTTTGTTGTAATATACGTCATCAAGAAGAAGAAAGTCGCGTGCAATATCAGTATGAAAGTCTATGTTTCCCTGGATTATCGGCCATGCAGAAAATATGATAATGATTGTTAGGGTTATTAAGAAAAGAGAACGATATAGTTTCTGCATGTAATGAATTTAGGTAATTTATAGCTAAAAACTATTATACAATTATGGTAATAGCCATACAATACAAGATCTTACATATTTCTTATGAAAAATGACATGGTCACAATTCTCATTCACACACATAACGAAGAAAAGAATATCAAAGAGTGCATTGAATCAGCACGAACATTAAGCGATGAAATCATCGTTGTGGATATGGAAAGTAAAGACAAAACGATTGAGATTGCAAAAAATGAAAATGTAACCGTGACGACCTTCCCTTTTTCCCATTATGTAGAGCCGGCACGTGCTTTCGGGATCAACTCCGCAAAAACAGAATGGGTATTTATTCTTGACGCTGATGAGCGCATGACCGCAGATTTGGCAGAAGAGATAAGCAAATTAATTACATCTACAACACACAGCCTACTACCTACCCACTACAAAGTCCCCCGTAAAAATATATTCGGCAGAAAGAAGTGGCTTAAGCACGGAGGGTGGTGGCCGGATCATCAGATGAGGTTCTTGCATAAAAAATCATTTAAAGAATGGCCTGAACGTATTCATTCTACACCGAAAATCGAAGGTGAAACAGGATATCTTAAAAACCCCATCCTCCATTTTTTCCACGGCGATATCGAGAAAATGGTCAACAAGACCATGATTTTTGAGGATATTGAATCAGATCTCTTATTTGAAGCCAAAAAACCGGTGGGAACATTGACATTTTTCCGAAAATTTTCAGGCGAGTTATTCCGCAGGCTCATTCTTAAAAAGGGGTTTATGGATGGCACGATTGGTATAATTGAGAGTTTCTATCAGGCATATTCAAAAACAATAACCTATCTGTTTTTGTATGAAAAATACTACAATGAAAGAAAAAAAAGCGGCTCTATATGATCCCTACCTGGACACAATGGGTGGCGGTGAAAAACACATCCTTTCCATTCTTAAGGTACTGGACGATCATGATTATGAAATAACAATATTCTGGGATACTGATTTGACGGCCGAAATTGGTCAGAAACTAGGTCTGGAATTTAAGAGTATCCGCTTTAAAAAAAATATTTTCAAATATGGAGATCTTCTCACTAAAACAAAAGAACTTGCTTCTTATAATAAGTTTTTCTACGTCACTGACGGCAGCTACTTTTTCTCTACTGCCAAACAGAATTTCGTTTTTTGCATGGTTCCCCAGAAATCGTTGTACAACATGAGTATCGCCAACAAACTCAAAACAAGAAATTACCGCTTTATTGCAAACTCTGAATTTACCAGAAACTGGCTTTCAAAATGGGGCGTACCGTCTGATGTGATATATCCCTATGTAACTGATGAGTTTATCGATCAAAAGATCAATAAAAAAGAAAAAATAATACTAAATGTCGGCCGATTTTTTAAACAACTTCATTCCAAAAGACAGGATGTTGTAATCAAGTGGTTCAATGATCTTCAAAACGAAAACCCGAAATTCCGGGAATATGAACTTCACCTTGCAGGCAGTGTTCTGCCGTCGGATGAGCAATATCTAAAAGAATTACAGGAACTGGCAGAATCAAATCCGAAAATCCGTTTCCATACGAATATCACATTTGCAGATATGATATCGCTATATAACAAAGCTGAATATTACTGGCATTTTGCAGGATACGATGTTGATGAAAATGAGCATCCTGAGCGTACGGAACATCTTGGAATTACCCCTCTTGAAGCAATGGCTTCAGGATGTTTGACGTATGCATACCGCGCAGGCGGTCCGACGGAAATAATTACCGATAACGAAACAGGTTTCCTTTTCAGATCGCAGGAAGAACTCTTTAATAAAATGAATATTACATCAGAAGTAAAATCAAACATTCAGTCTTCAGCAAAGACCTATGTACAAGAACACTTTTCTTATCAATCATTCCGTAAAAATGTAGAAAACTTTATTCTCAATACATGAATATTTCAGTAATTATTCCGACATATCGAAACACAGAAGTCCTCCTCAAAAATCTGAAACATAATCTGCCGTATCTTGAAGGTTGTGAAATCATAGTCGTCAATGATTATCCGAAGCAGTCAATTAAAAAAGATCTCAATCAATTCGCACAGGTCAAACTGATTGAGAATATGACAAACAAAGGATTTGCTGGAACGGTAAATACAGGCGTTCAAGAAGCAACAGGAGTATATATCCTTCTTCTCAATGACGACGTGAAACTACTGAACAAATCTTATACAAAAGCCCACGATCAGCTTCAGAATGATAAGACTCTTTTTGCCGTATCATTTGCACAGAAGGAAATGAACGGAGCAGTTGTCGGGAAAAACATGATCTATTGGAAAAACGGTTTTCTGCAGCATCAGGCTGTCAAACCTGATACAGCCGGTCCCAACGCCTGGGCTGAAGGAGGGTCATGTCTTATCGACAAAGGGAAATTCGATGAACTGCACGGCTTCGACGAGATGTTCAATCCGTTTTATTGGGAGGATATTGACTTGTCATACCGCGCATGGAAAAAAGGTTATCATATCGAATTCAACCCGGATATCCTGGTTGAGCACCATCATGAGACCACAATCAGCAGTCATTTTCAAAAAGACCGTATTGAGACAATTGCATACAGAAACCAATTGCTATTTATCTGGAAAAACATATCTTCGTGGGATCTTCTGATCGCTCACAAACTCCACCTCATAAAGATGCTTATCCGCGCTATAATGAAAAATGATGTTACGTTTCTTGAGGGTTTTGCGCAGGCACTAAAGCGTTTCCCACAAGCACTCATCAAACATTTTCGAAATCCGAATTTGCGTTCCGATCATGAACTACTTAAAACGTTTACCACGTAAAATCAATGAAACAGTCTGTAGGACATACCAATACAAGATCCAATAAAAAACAAACTACCACTAACATAACATCATTTGTACGTGGTTTACTCAATAAAAAAACATATCTATTGCTTGCACTTTTCACTTTTATAGCAGTGCTTCTTCATATGAGGCAGATAGAATTCCCTTGTTTCAATTCCGATGAGGCCTCATTTGCATACAACGGCTACTCAATTGCAAAAACGGCACGTGATGAATACGGGACCTTGCTTCCGACACGATTCAAAGCTTTCGGAGAGAATAAACTGCCGGTCACCATTTACACGATTGCCGCCTTTGTCGGTCCGCTCGGACTAAGTGAAACGACGACAAGACTGCCGTTTATCCTTATCGGAATAATCTCACCGATTCTCTTTTTTGTCTTGGCGAGAAAACTAACGGGGAATGAGACAGTAGGATTGATCGCGGCTTTTTTAGCAAGCATATCTCCGTGGATCCAAATCATGTCACGGCACATTCATGAAAATATTATCATGCTTGCACTGGTAATCGGAATGCTGTGGCTCTTATATGAGCTTAAGAAACGGGTAACCATGAGAAAGCTATTTATTCTTTCCCTCCTTGTCGGAATCGGGCTTTTCACTTATCACATCGGAAAGGTTATCGCCGTCTTTGCTCTGTTATGGGTTTTATACCTGATCGCGGCGACCAAAGAAAACCGTGCACTCATCAAAAACGCTGCAGTAATTTTTATTATTCCGCTTATTCTCTTCGGAGCTACGGAGCTTATGAATCCGACAAGCCGAATCAGCAATCTTCTTTTCACAAGCAATAAAGGATTTACGCTCTCCATTGAAGAACTGCGAAAAGAACACGATTCACGCATAGTTCACAACAAAATTTCCAAATCAATTTCAGTCCTTTCGAATCAATACCTGTCTTACTTCTCACCGGAATTTTTAGTGAGAAAAGGAGACAACAATGCGCGGTTCGGATTTGAGGGAATCTCGCCGATCACTCCCGTTACGTATATCTTTATACTGATCGGTTTATACTTCATGTTCAAAAACAAAGAAGAGTCGAGGTTTTTACTGCTGTCGCTTATGCTGACGGCACCGCTTTCTGCTGCATTATCATGGCAGGAATACTCTCTCACACGATCATTTTTGTTGATAATTCCGTTTCTGATTTTTGCGTCATACGGGATATATCACGGCACGATTGCTTTAAAAAGGTCCTCCTTTAAAGTTATTTTTCTGACAGGCGTAATCGGAAGTATTCTCTATTTCAATTTTTTCAGCTGGGATTTTTACTTTAATCACTACCCAAAACGTGTCCAAGCAATATACGGATGGCAATGCGGATACGGCAGTATGGGACAGTATATCAAGGAAAACTATGATGAATTTGACCGTTTTTATATCACAAAAAAACTCGGGCAACCGTATATTTTTACGCTCTTCTACCTGCAGTATCCTCCCGCAGAATATCAAAAACAGGCTGAATTGACCGAACCTGATGAATACGGATTCGGGCAAGTTGAAAAGTACGATAAGTTCATCTTTGATATGCCTGAGCCTGATAAGAATGAATCTGCAGTATTTATCGGCTATCCTGAAGAATTCACGAATATCTCACGAGATGACGTCAAAATAATTTCAGTTGAAGGACATGATATTTTCTGGATGTATGAAGGTCAGAGAAATAAGTAAAGACTGAGATTATAGAACGTATGAATAAGAATCGGAACCCAAACACTTTTCTTCTGTAAATACAAGAACGAAACTGCAAAACTCAATAACACATCAGTTGCCATCACCTGAAGAAGGATCATACCGCGCATTTCCGGATTGGTAAACAGAATCGGAATATGCAAAAAGAAGAACAGAAAACTGGCAAAAAAAACTGAACTGATAGCGTTTTTTGACTCCTCGTACAGTCGTTTCAGAACAAAGCCCCGCGATAATATTTCTTCAGAAAAACTTGTTGCAAAGGCAATAAGTATAAAATACAAGACCATTCCAATGGAGCCACTCGCCATGAATTCCTGTATATCTTCATTCCGAATGAGCTGCACTACGAAACCGGTGATAAAGAATAAAAGTCCCGAAGCAAGTCCGAAAATCATACCGCTTTTCCAGTCTTTTGTACGAAGATCGACAGCTTTCCAAAAGTCTTTCTTTTCCTGTGTAGATACGTAGTAAACAACGGGCAGCAAAAAGATCAGAGGTTTAGATATGAATTCATCAAACCAGATCGGCAGGTCTGTCCGGAAGTACACACGATACACGCTCCAAAGTATAAGTACAATTGCCCAGGTATTCAGTACTTTTTGGATCGAAGAAATTTGTTGCTTCATTGCATACAATGTACATGCATTTGCGGAAAGTTGCAAGTAGTAGAAGCCTTTACTAAAGTGAAAATGTTAGTCTAAAAAGTCTCTCAGCTTTCGGGCGCGTGTCGGGTGCTTTAGTTTGCGTATTGCTTTTGCTTCGATCTGACGAATACGTTCACGGGTCACTTTGAATTCTTTGCCTACTTCTTCCAGTGTTTTCGGTTTCCCGTCTTCAAGACCGAACCTCATAATGAGAACTTTTTTCTCCCGGGGTGATAAGGTCTCAAGAACTTCACCCAAAGCATCCTTGAGAAGCTCTTGTGAAACCGCATCATAAAGAGAAGGTTTCGATTTATCAGCAATAAATTGCTCCAGTGTTGCTTCCTTATCATCACCGACAGGAGTTGAGAGTGATTTCGGCTGCTGTGAAATCCGCATGAGATTCTCCGCTTCTTCGACAGAAATTTCCATTTCTTTTGCGATCTCTTTGATATCAGGATCTTTTCCGTGCTTCTGCATCAATTTTCTCTGTGTCTTGTAAAAACGATTGATCTGGTCAACCATATGCACCGGAATACGAATGGTTCTGGACTGATCTGCGATTGCACGGGTGATTGCCTGTCTGATCCACCATGTGGCATATGTCGAAAACTTAAATCCGCGTCTCCAGTCATATTTTTCCACACCTCGAATAAGCCCCTTATTCCCTTCCTGAATAAGATCCAGGAATGAAAGACGGCGACCCAGATATTTCTTTGCAATGGATACGACAAGTCTTAGATTTGCTTTGATAAGTCTCTCCTTTGCTGATTCATCTGCTTTTTCTGCACGCTTTGCTAAATCGATTTCCTCCTCAAAAGTCAGAAGAGGTGTCCGTCCGATTTCTTTCAGATATTTTTTAATCGGATCAAGGGATTCTCCGTGTTTACCGCCGATGAGTTTTTCAAGCTCTTTTTCAATTTCCTCTGCGGATTTTGAAGCGTCCTGCTCTTCGCGGGATGAAGTAGTTTCAAATATATCGATACCTTTTTTAAAAGCCGTATCAAAGAAGTCATCAATCTGATCAATATGGTCCTCCGGTTCGGGAAAGACAAACATGATATCGTCCTGTACGAGGAAGCCGTCTTCGGTTCCCTGTTTGAGAAGGTCTTTCATGTTTTTTGGCATGCGGTTCGTCATGTAAGTATAAGAAAATGAAATAATCAACCAGTGATATGTTAAACAAGTTGAGTCCAACAACATCAGGGGCTTGATACACTACATAAAGACCAGAGTTGTACCCTGATCGTTAATAGGTTTATATTTTACAGTGTCTTAGTCATTTTTTCCAATCCAAACAGTCATTTACTTCATCTTCATGCGAAGCTCATTGTACTCTTTAGAAAGAGAGCTGAGTTTTTGTTCATCGGTTTCACTCTCACTCTCCATCAACTCATCCATCTGAGTTTTGATTGTATTCATTCTGATTTCATATGCCAGCTTCGTCAGGTCGGGCTGTTCCTCCTCCGTTGCTGCAGTAAACATAAACAGCTCGTCCGCAACAGACTGAATCTCCGGTTTAAGAGTCTGCACAAATCGGGAATACTCATAGTCATTGTTCTGCTCTACCTGAGTTTTGAGCGCATCTGCGATAACTACAAATGACGGTATAGAGAAATCTTCTGCTTTTATTATGGAAAATACAACTGAAGCACGCTCCTTCGTCGTGTTTTGCAGAAGATTGCTTAGTAAGTACCGTTGTATTAATTCCTTTCTCGACAACACGGTTTCCGGTTTTATTTCTTGCGGCTTTTTCTTAAAACGATTTCTGTTTGTATCCCGCATCAGGCGATACAGACTGCCTTCACTAACATCAAGCATTTCTGAAATAATTTTCATGTAATGAGATTGAACGATTGGGTTGTTTATATCACGGATAAACGGCATAATTTCTTCTCCGATTTTCTTTTTCTGGAAAGAATTTTTTTCCGGATATTTTTTCTGTATATCTCCGAGAAGGAAATCATAGATTGGCATTGCCCGTTTCAGGTCTTTTTTAAACTGTACCTCATCGGCTTTGATCGCTTCGTCAGGATCTTTTCCGGATGTAAACGTCGCGACATACACCTCAAAGTCCAGTTTTTCGGCGGAACGAATGCCCCGTTTCATTGCCTCAACTCCCGCATCATCCATATCGAGTGCCAAAGTAATACGTTTTGTGTAGCGTTTGAGGACACCTAATTGTTCTTCGGTAAATGCAGCTCCTTTTATCGCCACAATATTGCTTATTCCGTGCTGATAAGGAGTTATCATATCAAACTCTCCTTCAACAACATATACATTTTCCGCTTTCCGGATCTCGTCCTTTGCCAAGTGGATACCGAATAGATTTTCACGCTTATGATAGATCTCTGTTTCAGGCGTGTTTACATATTTTGCTTCTTTTTTCGTGCTATCCAGTAGTCTTCCTGAAAATCCGACAACATTTCCTTTGGCATCTTTCAGAGGGAACATCAATCTGTTGCGAAAACGGTCATACATGCGGCTGCCCGACGGGATTACCAAACCCGTCGCAGCAATGTCCTGAGGATTAAATCCTTTTTTAGTCAGAAATTTCAAAAGTGAATCCCAAGAAGCCGGTGCGTAGCCTAATTCAAAGGTATTGATAATTTTTTCATTGATTCCGCGCTCCGTGATGTACTCCATTGCTTTTTTCCCATATTGGGTCTTCATCAAAAGATATGCATAGTATTTCAACGACATACCATTTATGGCATACAGAAGCTCTTTCCTCTTCCATTGCTTGTCGTCATATGAAGAGTCCTCAAGCTTCACTCCTACCTGATCAGCCAGTTCCCGCAGAGCTTCATAAAATGTCAGATTCTCCCATTTCATTTTGAAGGTGATAACGTCGCCGCCCACTCCACAGGTGCCGAAGCAATGCCAGATCTGTCGGTCAGGAGAAACGACAAAAGAAGGAGATTTTTCCTGATGAAAAGGGCACAAACCTTTAAAATTCCTTCCTGATTTTTTCAGGTCCACAAACTGACCGATAAACTCGACGATATCCAGTTTATCTTTTATTTCTTCTATTTGGTTGTTCATGTTTTTCCGTCACAGTATAACGTTTAGCGTGTAACGCAAAACGGCAATACCACTGCATTTTTATTGATAAATTCTTTGTTTTGCGCTATATGATTCGTGTTCTACGATTACCACTTGCTTTCTTTTTCGCAATCCTATTATAATGATTTTAATGCTATATATATACCTGGATACTAATACTATCAAATTAATGTTTCTCAAGAAGAGTATTCTTGGGCAATATGAGGCATCGTTTTATAAGAAAACGCTCCAGGTTCCTTTGCTTGAGAACGGCAAACCCGCCAATCCAGACGTCATCGCATCAGGAATAAAGGAAACCCTTGCCATGCTCCCTGACGGAGCATCGAAAGACAAAGAAGTCACTCTGATACTTCCCCAGGAGGCTTTCATGTATATGAGAACTGATATGCCGGCTGATGTCGCTGAGAATGCACTCGGGAGTTATCTCAAAGAAAAAGCACGAACCGAACTGAATTTTGATGTTGAAACAGGACACTACGACTACATTATTCGTGAAAACGAAGGAAAGAAAAAAATTGTCGTTTATGCGGCTTCCAATGAAACCGTTGAGGCTTTCGCGGAGCCGTTGAAATTGATTGAGCTTTCACTTCAATGTATTGTTCCTGAGTCTCTTACCTACTTCAAACTCTTTGAGAAAACACTACGAACCAATAAAAAGGAAAATATCTGGTACGTATCATACGACCAGGATCAGCTGTCTGGATACATCTACGACTCTTACGGGCTTCTTGAAGATAAACACTGGACTGCCAAAATGACAACCGACAAGAAAATTGAAAAGGTCTTGCAAAAAAAAGCGGCAGAGTATCAAACCCAGTATACAAAGCTGAACCGACTTATTTTATCCGGTGCACAGTCCGAATCAGTCAGACAGGATACTTTTACCAAAGATGTCGGAGTCTGGACGAATCCGCTGAAGCGTATCATCCCGCATTTCTACGGTGATTATCTCAAAATGCTTGCCGGACAGGAGAATAAAGAGATCCCGGTCCTCGACTATGACATGCTCCTTGGTGCTTTTATTTTCAATACCGAAAATAAGGCATTTACCCTCATGAACGGGAAATCCAAAAGTTCAGGAGGAAGTAAATTCTCAACGCCGTCTCTCGGTATGCCGAAGCCGAATCTTCCTATCAAAGGTATTTTGTTCTTTTTGCTGTCGTTCGCCCTTACTTTTGCAGTACTCTATGCCGTAAAAATGAATGTCAAACAGCTTTCATTTACAATGCCGAACCTGAATTTCTCAATTCCCGGCATGACACCGCCTACGGCAACCCCGGTCCCCGCAACACCGACACCGATGCCTCCGACACCGACTCCTACACCGGCTATTGAGCGTGCCGAGGTTCGTGTACAGGTACTCAACGGTTCAGGTATTGCCGGAAAAGCAAGTGACGTGAAAGAGTTCCTCCGTGAACAGGGATATGAGGAAATCCTGACCGGAAATGCTTCAGCATTCGATTATGAGACTACGGTGATTCAAACAAAGGAAGATGATGAAGCTCTCCGTGACTTGGTTGCTGCAGATATTGCGTCTGAGCTTGAGGCAGATCCCGAATTTGAGATACTTGAAGAAGATTCAGCTGCAGATGTCGTAATCATTGTCGGCACAGACTTCCGCTAATGACGCTTACCGTTATACTATACCCTTCATATGGTATGATATACATCTATTACTAACCGTATTCTACCTACTACAACCTACTAACTATGGATGAGACCAAACGCGAAGAACTGCAAACAAAATTCGAGCAAATCAGAACAAAAGTCAACCCTTCTGAACTGAAAACCGAACTCCAATCATTGGAAGCCCGTACCTATGAACAGAATTTCTGGGAAGATCATGAGACTGCCGCTGATGTGATGAAACGCATAAATGACATGAAAAAAGAAATGGAAGATGTCGAAATGATGGAACTGCTGCTTTCTGAGGGCGAATTACAGGAAGCGGAAAAATTGATTAATGCTTATGAAATCCAACTGTTCCTTTCCGGAAAATATGATAAAGGAAATGCAATTTTTGCCATTCATGCCGGTCAGGGTGGTACAGAAGCCATGGACTGGACTTCGATGCTACACCGCATGTACACACGATACTTTGAAAATAAGGGATGGAAATTTGAAGAAATCGACCGCGTACCTGGTGAAGAGGCAGGTATAAAAAGTACCGTGATGAACGTCTACGGAACATTCGCCTACGGGCTTTTGAAAGCAGAAGCCGGTGTGCACCGTCTTGTCAGACAATCACCTTTCAATGCTGACGGGTTAAGACAAACTTCATTTGCACTTGTTGAAGTGCTTCCCATCATTGAAGACAAGGAGATCGAAATCAAGGATGAAGACTTGGAATGGCAGTTTTTCCGATCAGGCGGAGCCGGAGGACAAAACGTAAATAAAGTTTCAACCGCAGTAAGACTTATTCATATCCCGACCGGGATAACCGTATCCTGTCAGCAGGAGCGATCTCAGCTTCAAAACCGCGAAACGGCTCTGAAACTTCTGAGAGCCCAGCTGTGGGAGGTCGAAGAACAGAAACGTGAGCAAAACCTTGATACCTACAAAAAAGATACCCAGGCATCTTGGGGCAGACAGATCAGATCCTATGTCCTTCATCCGTACAAACTTATTAAAGACTTACGAACTGATCATGAGAACAGTCAGGTCGAAAAAGTCCTGGACGGTGACATCGAAGAGTTTATACAGGCATATCTGAAAAAGCCGAATACGGAGTGAGGTGGTAGGTGGTATATGATAGTGGATCAGATGACTACCAAATTATTGTAACTACAACCCACTAACTACGACCTACTTCCTAAAAAACCAATCCTATGCTATTCTAAGATGTATGAGAAATACTAAAGAACCCCACATACTTCACAATTTTGAAGGAAAAAATATTGTCAAAACCGTGTCAGTTCCATTTATTGCTATCGTCATAGTATCAGCTTTGGTAATGGGCGGTGCAACCGGATTTATTGCTAACATGGTCACCTCAAAATCGATGTCTGCAGGCACTGCCGGTGACAAAACAGCGGAAACAACAGAAGACGGTACAAAAACAAGTGCCGGCATTCTCGACAAAGAAACATTTAAAGATACAGCTGAAGGAACGCTGCAAGAGGGAGGATTTGAAGGAGAAGGAAGTTTCCATCTTGAAAGACCGGGCGGAGAATCTCAGAACGTCTATTTGACTTCTACAACAGTTGACCTTTCAGAGTTTCTCGGGAAAAAAGTCCGGGTTTGGGGGCAAACTTTTGACTCAAAAAAAGCCGGATGGCTCATGGACGTCGGTTATATCGAGGTTAGTCAATAATATTGACTAACAATCTTCGCGCGCCACACTTCATATTTTGTTGACTCTCATTTTAGTGGGGGAATCTATGTTATAAACAAAACCCCGCCGATCTACCTTATGCAGGTAGAGGCAGGGTTTGTACCTTCTGTACTTCTTGGCCGTATGATTCATCCGGCAGCTTTTACCGGGCAATAATCGGCATATACAGAGTTTCTTCCGTTGACTGAGCTTCTAGGACACGAATGACGCGACTGTCGATACGACGGACACTGTCGCCTGACTGATTGATGCTGTTTACCTCATAATCAATGACATATATACCAGTCTGCATTGGTGTAAAATTCACTGACTGAGTATTGAAGATCATATCAGTCCCATCGGGTGCCATGATTGTCACAACGACAGAAGTGATCGTCTCTGTGGACACACTTGCAGCTTGTAGTTGATCAGACTGCAGACCAAGCCCAAACAGCAGTTCCACCGTCTTTCCCACAACAAGATCACTTTCAGGGATAGAGGCATCCGCAAATACCGGATTGCCATACCAGATAGCAATCGGGTAGTTCTGAGTGACAGAATCATTGTTGAGCAAGCTGAACTGCCAATCGCCGGGACTTTGGAGACGACTTATCCTGACAGCGATGTAGTTCTCACCTTCCATAGCTGTGACACCCTCGTGTGATACTTGCAGAGGATCAAAGAACGTCCCATCTGGCATTGTTACGAAGAGATCGGCCTCGTGATCACCCGTACTGACGACAATCAAGCCTTTTCCATAGGCCAGATTTTCCTTGAACACGTAGGAATCCAGAGGGGCCACATTGGCATTGAGGATGTCATGAGAAGGATATTCCTTCTCGAACGAATCGCTGTCGATCACATCCTGGGCGCGTGTCATAGCCGATTCTGAGGCCTCTGTGTAACTCCCTCCATCAAGAATATCCGTCACGATATGATAAGAATCCGTTCGATCATCGCTGACATCAATCCCGTAATAGGGGCGAATACCAATTGTACTCCCTCCCGGAATTTCACTATGATCTTCCATCGTGATGAATCGCTTGGTGTTTGGAAGCTTAATACCGCTTACTGCTGGGACCAGAAAGTCCATCGGATATTCGCCATCACCGGCAATAGACCATTTGGCGATCTGGGAAACGAGACTGTCACTATCCCCATTGATCACGAAATAATCCACATCTTGAGGTTTCCCGGTTCCATCCAGTATTCCGGCAATACCATCTAGCTCATCGTTACGCAGTTCGAAGAAATCCACCTGCTGGTTCAGATTGCAGGCATCATCTGGAATTGCGATTTGATGTGACAAGATGGACAGACCTTTGCAGACAGTTGATGTCCTTTCCAGAAGGCCCATATTGGGTGCACCGAGCATGATCAGAGACTTGACTTGATCTGCAGCGTTGGGCCAGTTCCCCGACTCTAGATACCAGCGGGTATTTGGACCACCCATACTGTGTGTGAGAAGGACAAACTGCGTGTCTGTCGGGTACTGTTCCTTCAGCGTCTCAATCTGTCCGGCAATACACGCACCGGCATCTTTGATACTATCGCTGTGCTCAGAGCTGGTGTTCCAATGAAGGCTGTAGACATCATCCCAGCCATCCTCATACAGCCATGCGAGAAGAGGAACATTGCCCGGATCCGGTAGATTTGCACTGGAAGGATCATACTTCAAAGCGCCGGTCGAACAACTGGATCCGATATCACTCATGCCCTGCCAGCCATGGACGTACACAAGAACTGTCTTGTCTTGTCCAGGAATCGGCGTGGGCGTCGGTTGAGAGGTTGAACTATCGTCAAATTCATACATGTAGAGATCTACCCAACCATTGTTATCAGGGCCAATCAACTCATTCGTACTGAACAGGAAGACATTCGCATTTTGGGCAGAACTATAACCAACATCATAGGTGCCTTCTCTCAAAACGGTAGTTTTATCCATCTCCATGTCATAGATAGAGGTCTTTGTCGTGTCGCCGATGTGCTCATAGATCAACAAGTATCGGTTGTTTCCTCCTAAAAAAACATACCCTACTCTTTCATCCCAAGGCATGTCATTCAAGAGAGGAATGTCGAGACATTGATAAGTCTGTGACTTCATCTTCCACACATAGAAGTCGGAACAGTCACCATCATCACCTCCTGACCGAAAAAGGATCGATTCTCCATTCGATGCAATAGTGATGAGGGTGTCCATATGTGCATAGTGATTCCCAGAGCCAAAAACCTGAGTCTCGCCTGTTTCTGGATAATACATTAGATCCCCTATCGAAGCATAGACATAATGGATGTAATCACCACGATATTCCGAAAAGCTGAAAGTCCCCCAGGAATCTTCTATTTTATCACGTATCGGGTCTTCAACATCAATATATGTCCTATCTGTGAGATCAAACAGGGCCGGAGGATCACCAACTATGATGTATCTGCCATTAGCAGAGGCGGATAGCAGGGAAGTGGAAAAGGTCCTTCCGTCTTCAGCCATAAAGACATCAGACGTATCAAGCGCTACATCATAGGACATCACTAGACCATCCCTGCTGTAAAAAATAAATTTACCATTTGGAGTTAAGTATGGATTATCTCCTCCGCCCAATTCTCCATCTTCATAGGATACTCCTTTCATCTCCCCTGTTGATTTATTCCACATGTATACATCTGAAATGAAATTTGCATCACTTGATATCAGGGCTTCACTGGTCCAAACAGCAACCAGGTTTCCGTCAGCACTGATTGAAGGCCAAATACCCTCGTAGTAAGTATATATTCCTGCGCTCGGAAGTTTCGTATACTTACCATCTCCAATCGACAAGACACTTTGACCGTAAATGACAGTAGTTGAATCACTTATACCATAGCTGACAAAACACGCTGCAATAACTAGAAGTAAAGCCGCAAAAGGCAGATTGAACAATCGCTTCGTATACATCTTTCACCATTCCTTTCAATGGATTGAAAAACGATCGTACTTCACATTAAGCCACAGTTACTTTAGATTATCATCTAAATCACCATGTCCTTTATTCAGTTGTTAAGGTACAACTATCGACAAGATGCCAATAGTGACGATAAGTATATAATGTGTTATATAGTTAATCAACTTTTAAAGCAAATAAAAAAAATCTGTATGAAACCTTTACTCGAACTTTTTTATAGATTGAAAAAAACTTGATTGAAGGCAGTATGGGGATTTTTGACAAATAGAACCTTGATAAATGAAGTTGATTTTGTCTTTGTTAGGATAATTGATTCGATAATCCTCGTCGAGCATGAGGATACGACCAGGTATTTATACCTACCGCTGATCGAGAGATAGGATCTACAATCCTATTTGGAAAGCCTTGGAGCAGATCATTTGCTCCAAGGCTTTTTTATTGTATTTTCTCTGCAAAGAAGAAACTTGAATCGCAAGTATTATAATCTACATACAAATAAGCGTCCTTGTGTGTTTTATCTACAACGCCTAAGCCACCATCTTCATGCTTCCTTACCCAATAATTTGTTTTTTTTCCAAATATTCGTATTCGATCTCCAGGATGCACCTCATATTTGACTCTCAGTTTTTCCTGGAGTCGCGAGAATTGATTACTTGGGTCAACAGGAGGAAGTGCGGGATCCCGTTCTTTCTCAGGAAAGCCAATGATCCTTCCGTAGCAAGACTGCTGATAAATTGTATAGAAGTTGAAGTACGACCTGGTATAGTCTACCTGCCAGATACTTACGGATGCATACGTCCCATCATCTTTAAGAATTTCAAAGTCTCCATGTCTGTCACAGCTATTTCCTTCTCCATAGACCTGATTGTCCCAGTCACAATCGGGACGGGTTGCATTATCAAGCACTACCCCTTCGACGTATCCTGCATTCAGGAGAATAATCGGATCATACTGCCAGCGTAAGTAATGTCCTGCGTAGAGGAGAAGGCACAAGAGCACAAACAAAAATATATACCTCTTGTTTCGTATCGATTTTATACGTTTAAACATACCTTCATTGTAGCACTACGGGGATAAATATTGAACATCTTAAGTACAATACCAATTTTTTACTTTATACTTTTTGTTCCATCCTTTATACTGATATCTATGATTTCTTTTCAGAACGTATCAGTGAAATATCCTTATGGTAATGTTGCT
>CAZDDM010000022.1:0-21696 GCA_964504235.1 uncultured Gammaproteobacteria bacterium | reverse complement strand
AGAATATTGGAGGCAAATCAGCAGCGGAAGAATAGCATTAAACTCATAGAGCTCACTGAACAGAAAGATAATTTAATCAAGCAAATGACAAAGACTACCAGCAATATATTAAAGAAAGAATATGAGTTTCAAATAGAGAATATTCTTACTGAGATCGAAAATCTTAAACAGCAAGCTATCAAAACATACTCAAGTGAAAACTTTGGAACCGCATGTAATATTGTTCTTTCTCGAATAGAAAATCCGCTACTGATGTGGCGAAGTGAGAATTATAAAGACAAACGACTACTCCTGGAGATGTTTTTCAAAGATAGAATTGCGTATGATCTGGAAGAAGGATTTGGAACCGTTATTTTGGCTTGTCTCCCCAGGCTATTATGTGTTAAACCTGAGGAGCATTACCAGCTTGTGGAGATGCCGGGAGTCGAACCCGGGTCCGTAAAGGCATTTTTAAAAATGTTTTGCAGGAGATAGCATATTTTTTCCTCAAGCCTGGTGCGGGAGATATGCAAACCACCGTCAGGCTGCCGATTTTAAACTTTTCGGATCCGGCGGAGAACGGGAACTCCAAAGGATCGTACCCCGAAGGTTGTACCTCAATGAGCTATCGGAGGTCACTCAAAGAGAAAACTAAGAGTCTTTGTCGTTAGACAGTGGCAAATGCTCTTTGAGGAGCATTAAGTCCAAGCATGTCCATTGCAAGTGCTCGAAGTTCTGCAGTTGCGTCTTTGACGTTTGCAGTTATTGTTTTCCATTTGACGCATTGGTGCGCCCCTGCCATTTATAAAAGTGCGTATCTTCACGTCGAGGCCTTGTCATCCCCTACTTTTTTATGTACTCTTTCATATCCCTTTCCTGTTCTCTTTTTATATCTTCACTCCTCTCAAGTTTCTTTTTTGCTATCTCACCTTTCGGTCGAGCCAGAGCAATAGAAATCTTGATGTGACGTCCTTTAGTATAACATGCTATAGGTATAATAGTCAACCTTCCGCCTGACTGCAATTTCGTCTGAAGTTTAATAATTTCCTTCTTATGAAGCAGGAGTTTTCGTCGTCTTGCAGGATCATAGCCATGCGGTGTTGCAAACTTGTAAATCGGAATTTCTGCATTAGAAAGGTAGAGCTCTCCTTCTGATATTTTTGCAAAAGCTTGTTCAAGTCTTATATTTCCCTGCTTAATGGACTTGACTTCCGCTCCCACAAGAACAATCCCCGCTTCATAGGTATCGATTGCTTCATACTCGCGATGGAAATGCCGATTTATGACTTTCATATCCCTCGATTGTAACATGAAACATACGTATAATAAATTGATATGTCCATTTATTGTCTGAGAATAGCGCTCTTTTTGGGATTTATTGTTTATATTCTCTTCGGAGTATCTTCGATACATGCATATAGCTGTAAGAAATGTGAACAGTATGACAGCAACGGGTCATGCATAAATGAATCTGAAGTGTGCTGTGATAGCGGGAGCTGTCCTTCAGGATATTCCGGCAGCTGTAATGACAGGAATGAATGCGGATCATGCGGATCTGTTATGAAGACATGTCCTGACGGCACAAAAACCTGTGGTGAATGTTTTGTTCCAAAACCATGGTATCGACTAAACAGTGCTTCTTTTCACAAAAAAAACAGTATCTCTGACCCCATACCCTTAACGATTACTCCGTTTGATGATTCTGATACAGATCAGACCTATCTTACGATTCAAGACAATCTAAGCCGGCACGGAGCCGGTTTGATAACTTCAGAAGGGAGTATATATCTTGGGCCATACACATCTGAGGTATCTTCCTTGGACTGGAGTCTGCAAAACTATAGTCATGGATCTGAAATCCGCACTTATATTGATTATTTTCATAAATATAGCCGCAAACAAAAAAAAGTAAACATCATTTCTTCAATATCTGAGATTGATTCAAATACGATAAATATCTATGAAAACACTGAAGCATTATCTTTTTCCGATCTCCCAAATCATACATCCTATGTCCTTCTGACAAAAAGTGATATTGTGATTGATGATAATCCATCTCATGTAGTAAATCCCCTGCAAAAATCTCTCTCCATTATTTCTATGGGCACAATGTATATTCATCCGGACATCCGGGAGATCAACGGTATCCTTATTGCAGACAATTATGATTTCGCACATCAAACAGACACATCACAGTACAATCTTAAAATTAATGGCAATCTGATTTCAGGACATGAGATAACGGAGCTTAAACGCGGGGAAGGCCCTTATGATAGTGCCTCTTTGTATGTTGTCTTTAATCCGAAAATGTATAGCGATCTCATCCCTCATCTTTCGACACTAAATATCGGAAAGAAACAAATTCAGTAATTATTTATTTTTTGATGTCTTTATCGGTGTGAAATTGCCGTCTTTCCCTTCGAGGTTGAGGACATTGACGATCTCACTCCCGGTCGGCAGGACATATTTTGTATTGTCTTTCAAAACCTCAGCCGATACTTGAAGCCGCTGCCATATTTGAGCTTTTTCATCAAAGTGAGTATTGGCGGCATCTGCAACAAGTTTTATTGCTTCAGCTTCTGCTTTCGCACGAAGAAGTTTCGCTTGTGCTGCTCCTTCCGCTTCCAAGATATCCGCAGATTTTTGTCCTTCTGCCTGGAGAATATCACTTTGACGGACTCCTTCTGCCTGCAGCACCCGTGCTCGCTTTTCGCGTTCAGCCTTCATTTGCAGACTCATTGCCTCCGTAATCTCCGGCGGAGGATCAATTTTTTGTACTTCTACCCGTGTTACTTTTACTCCCCAAGCGTTTGTCGCTTCATCAAGTACAACCCGAAGATCAGTATTTATGATGTCGCGGGCAGTAAGCGTCTCATCAAGTGTTTTATCTCCGATTATGTTTCGAAGATTCGTTTGTGCAAGCGTTGTTGCTGCGGTATCAAAATCATCAACTTCAAACTGGGTTTTGACCGGATCGACGACCTTATAATAAATGACAGCATCTACAATAACCGATACGTTGTCTTGTGTGATAACTTTCTGAGGATCAACATTGATGACCTTTTCCCGTACATCTACCTTGATCATTGACTCGATAAAAGGCAACACCAAATTTAAACCCGGATCTGCAAGAGATTTGTATTTTCCCAAGCGAAGAACAATTCCCCGCTCCTGTTGCTGGACAATTTTGACGGATGCAAAAAGGGTGATAACGGCAAAAACAAACAGTATGACTAAGAATGGCATATAAATAAGTAATTAATAATTATTTGTGTTTTTCTACCTTTACGGTAACACCGCTTACTGACTTGATGATAACTTTATCTCCTATTGCAAATGCCTCGTCAGCTTCTGCCCTCCAGACTTCTCCTTCAATTTTTACTTGCCCCGGTTCATCTGACGTGATAACTCCGATGACCCGTGCAGTCTTCCCGATGATGGATTCTACATTTGTTTTTTTTGTAGTGATATGGAGAGATTGTTGGATCAATCGACGGGCGAAAAAGATATATGCAAGAGTCAGAACGACAATCGTAGCTAAGGCAATAGGCATAGAACCCGTAAACATTCCGACGATTCCGCCGATTACAAAGACGACACCGAGTACCAGAAGTTCGAACCCTGTTGCAGCCCCGATTATGATCTCAATGATAATCGCGACCATTCCGAGAATGATAAGAACGGTAAACGGATCCATAGAAAAAGGCATAAGTCTATTATACACCTGTTTGCTTATTTTTATAAGCGATACCGCGTCAGAACAGAATATCATGTATACTACTCACTATGATTCAACGCCTTGTTGCATTCGTACTATTTCTTCTGTTCTCTCCCATTTTTCTACTCTGTGCTTTCATCATAAGAGTAAGCTCACCCGGACCTTTTCTTTTTACCCAGAAGCGATTGGGGAAAAATAAAAAAGAGTTCTTGATTTACAAAATGAGGACAATGCGGGAAGATGCGGAAAAAATTAAAGACCTTTATAAAGCCCTAAATGAGACAACCGGTCCAGTATTCAAAATCCACAATGATCCTCGGTACACACCCATCGGAAAGCTCCTGTCACATACAGGCATTGATGAGCTTCCCCAGCTTATCAATATTATAAAAGGAGAGATGGCATTTGTCGGCCCACGACCGCTGCCGGTCAAAGAAGCCCTTGCGGTACCGAAAAAATACCATAAACGATTCACTGTCCTTCCCGGCATCACATCGCTTTGGGTTATAAAAGGAACACATCAGCTTCCGTTTGAAGAATGGATGAAACTTGATCTTTGGTATGTCGAGCATCGATCAATGATGGTAGATATGAAGATTGCAGGGATAACAATGATATTGCTATTGAAAATTTCTTTGATAGAAATCACGAGTCACATTAAATGAGTGGATTTTATACGAAGGAATACAACACACTTTAAAAAATAACTTATACTCTTTTTTAAACCGGGGAGCAGGAGAATTCCAGATAATAATCTGAGCCTTACATTTTGATTTTTCTTTCCTATAGTAGAAATCGCAGACACATCCCCAAAGATAAAGTAATGGAAAAGCAAATTGTGCATTTTTGATTTCCTTTTGTTGTATAGATATTTTTGTTGGCTTTCGATAATTTGTCCGACATTAATAGGAATATGTTTTTGCTTAAATGTGTGCTTATGCTTTTCATAAAAAATAAGTAGTTCTTTCTGGACTTCTTCCCTTAATGTAGCTTCCTTATCTTGTGCTATTGAAAACCAACTTGAATCTGCATGCTTGCGATAATATGAGTATGTTTGATGACAGTAAGCAAAATCTCCTTCCAGAGCCAAGCGTAGAAATGTTGGAATATCGACAAACGGATATACATTCCCCCTTCTGAATCCCCCCACTTTTTCAAGCATTGATCTTTTTATAATTGTTGCTGATGGGAGAATAGAGAAACTGAGATCAGATAAATCCTCCCAAACTCGATCTCTTGGTATTAGTTTCTCAAGTTCAGGGTAGAATCGTGCATAAATCCAGTTATTGTTTTTATCTACTACTACCCAGTTGGAGAAGGATAATACCGGTTTTTTCTTTTCAACTACATCTGCCTGTTTGGAAAGATACTCTTGCGGCCAGTAATCATCACCTTCCAATATCGCAATGTATTCGCCTTTCGCTTTAGATAATAATTCGTTGTATGTTTTATCAAGATTACGTATTCCCCATGTTTTATCATGATATAGCGCTTTGATTCTTGTGTCTTTTTTGACGTATGTATCAATAATCTTACTGTTCTTATCACTGGAGTGATCATCTGTAATTATCATTTCCCAGTCTCTATAGGTCTGATCTCTAACACTTTCAATACACGGGCGAATAAAATGCTCATGATTGAAGGTTGGTGTAATAACTGAAATCTTTGGACTCATTGTTTTTTTATAATTGTTTCAAGCAGTTCCTTATACTGCCGTAACATCTTGTCTTCGGAAAAAAAATGAACTCTCTTTTGTGACTGTTGACTATAGTGATAGTACATTTTGTTATCAGTAAGCAAAGAAAGCATAGCATTACTCAATGCAATTGGATCCTGCATTGGAACCAAGATTCCATATTTCCCATTATCAACAATCTCTGCCGGACCATAAGGAGTATTCGTCGTGATAACAGGTAAGGCGTATCGCATCGCTTCAATCAGAACATACCCAAAGCCTTCTCTTTTTGAGGAAAAAACAAAGATATCTGATTGTTTTAAGTATGAATCAATACTTCTCACCCACCCAATAAGTCTCACATTATTCGTTAATTGTAGTTTTTTTATCAAGTTCTGTATTTCATTTTTCTGGGGGCCATCGCTTAGAAGAGATAATTCTGCATCCGGTTCAGACTCTACTACACGCTTCATTGCATAGAGAAGAGTTGTAAAATCTTTCTGTTCAGCGTGACGACCGATCATAATAAAACGTTTATTTTTCACCTTTAGCCGGGTACTGGTTTTAAGCGGAACAATACCATTGTAAATAACTTTTATTTGTGAAGAATTTACTCCTAAATTTTCAACCAAATCTTTCATAACTTTCTGTGATACACAAACAATACAATCAGCTTGGTTATACATGTATTTAATTACATGCTTTAGAACAATACTCAAAGGCAGTTTGGCTCTGGCAAATATATTTTCACTCAAGTTAATATGGGTAGTCAAAATAACAATAGGCTTCTTCATATTTACTTTCAGTAAAGATAGAAGTATTAGCAAGTTACAGTGGATATCAACACCTAACACAACATCAGGTTTATAAGTTTGGATATGCTCTCTTATTGGAAATATTTCTTGAACAAAAGTACTAAGATTTTTGGGCATCAATGAATATTTTTGAGGATAATATTTATCCTTATGGATATATATAAAATCCTTCTTTCCAATATTTCTATATGATGGTTGCTCCAGTACAATAGTCTTAATTTCTAATGGTTCCTTTGTAAAGTATTTATGTAATTTCAATAACTGTAATAAATATGTGCCAGTACCGCCGTCAATATTTTTAATAACAATGAGAAGTTTCATATTAGTTTGATTTTTGTTGCAACTTTTCAAATAATTGCAGGTATTCTTCGTGCATCTTTCCTAAACTAAAATCATCGGCCCGTTTCAATGCCAAGGCTGCAAAATGTTCTCTTGTTTTCTTACTTCTAATCAATATCTCTAGCTTTTGAGCCATCTCATTACTATCTTCTACAGGAACAAGCAAACCGTACTTACCCCTATCTAGTATTTCCTGGGGGCCAAACGGAATATTTGTCGAAATGACGGGTAATCCCACACTCATGGCTTCAACAAGAGAATAACCAAAACCTTCAAAAAATGAAGAAAATACAAAGACATCAGACTGAATCAGATATTTAGAAACATCTTTTACCCAACCCGTTATCTGTACTTTGTCTCCCAACTCATATTTGTTAATAAGTTTTTCCAACTTTGACCGATCCCTACCGTCTCCTACGATTTTCATAGTTATCAAAGGAAACTCCTGTTGAACAAACAAAAAGGAACGCAGCAGCGTATCATAGTCCTTTTGCATTGTATCCAGTCGACCGACAGTAATAATACTTTGTACCTTATTCCTTACTCGATGTTTTCTTCGTGAATTTGAAAGTGAGACTCCATTATATATTGTGGTTATTTTTTCTGAACACACATGAAATTCCTTCTGTAGTTGATTTGATAGACCTTTTGACACAGTTACATATGCATCGGGAACTGATTTTAATACATTGAATGTAAAATTGAGTAAGTATTGATAAATTCCTCGTTTGGTCTCAGTATATTTTCTGATATTTAGGTGAATAGTAGTAATAAATATGATTTTTCTTAGGAATATAATTTTTATAACAGAGAACAGCACAAAAGAATAGAAGTCACATGCTATGACAATATTTGGGTGATGTGTCTTGAGAAGGCGGATTGTGAAAAAAATGTTTTTAATTAAGAGAAGTATTTTCTGAACCGAAAAAGTAAAAGTATTGGGATAAGCAGATTGCGAAAGAGTAATAGGAACAGGTAATTTAGAAGATAAATAGTGTTTTTTATAAAATGTGCACATAAATTTCACCTGAGGAGAAGGCATAGTTACCAGATATTCAATAAACTTTCCCGTACCACCTGTTGTTTCTTTCGATAAAATCAATACCTTATAATGTGTCATAACAAATGAAACAAACTTTCTACGCGCAAATTCAAAAAGCTTACTTAGTAACTATTGCCTTTATTATAATGCCACCGTTTTCACTCAACGGTTCGTTTCTTTCAACGCATACTTTTTCTAAGCTAGTTTGGATTGTCCTATTAGCTGTGTTGCTCATATTTTATAAATCTTATAAAAATATCTCTCAATACCGATTATTTTTAGTACTTACTATCCTTTATTTCTTCTCACAATCTCTATCAGTACTTGCAGCACAGAATATCCCGGCCTTTATATCTCGGTACGAAGACCTGGTCTTTGGTTTTATATTTTTATTCGTAAGCCTGTTACTGCTTCCAACAATCGAAAGCAGCTCAATTCACAAATCAATATTTATTGCAGTAATAGTTAATGCAAGCATGCAGATCACTATGCTACTAGTCCCTTTCTCTGTAGAACTATTTTCGTATATTTTTTCGCCTTCTTTTACTGAAATTGTTCAAATAAATATTGCTAGAAGTAGGATTTACTTTGATACCTATGATGAAATATTTATTCCACTATCTTTATATTATCTGTTCAAACTGCAACAGAAAAAGCAGAGTGTACTCCTGATTGTTTTATCGGTACTTGCATTTGCGTCGAACTTCCGTACTCGTTTAGTTATGTTACTTTTTGCACTATCATCTTCCTTAATCATACTTAAAGCAAAAATACGGACTATATTTTTCTTCTCGGTAATTGTGATACTTTTACTGCTTGTTCTGGACCGTATTTTTCTAATACAAAGGGGTTTTACGGTAATTGATAGGCTTATGATACAAAGCACTTATGAAGACCGTAACACTATTACAAGCCGTTTCGATCATTGGAGAGAGGCAATTGAAATCGGGAAATCATCACCACTTATTGGAGTCGGTCTTGGGAACTATTATGATTATCTTTCTCTTGGGAGCAAACAATCGTTCTCAGCAAACACAAATGCTGATCGAGAGTTCAAAATCGCAGTAACACATCCTCATAACACCGTAGTTAACTCGTTTGCAGAAACCGGATTAATAGGTTTGATGATGCTAATAATCCTATTGTGTTATTTTGCCTACCACGACTTCCTTTTCTTGTTCTCAAACGATACACTGAGAAAAATGTATGTTATCGGATTTTGGACGCTATTTATATCAGCTCTATTCAACCCAGATATTACGGCAAAGTATCAGGTGCTATTTTGGTTGTTTAGAGCGATGATACTGATAAAGCCATTACATGATTCCTAGCTGTTATCAGCTTTTCAACACGTTAGCCATCGCATCATATACCTCTGTGGACTGGTATTTATCATCAAATGGCATTCCCGGTATCCATACATCAGATGCATCCGTAAATCCGAACGTTGAAAAACTTGCACAAACATCGGGACCGACATCTTTGCATGCCTGCAATGCTGCCGCAAAATGCGGAGCTTTCTGAGCATATGAGCCGTTTCCTTTTACCCTTGCTTCCGTTACGAATACTCTTACCGGAGGCAATCCTTGTGAGGTTGCCACATTACTCAATCCGTCTGCAAACCATCTCATCTGTCTGCTAATATTGGCAGCTGAAGTCTGCTTTGCGGTATCAAGAGTCATTTGCATGCCGATATTTATATGAATCCCCTTACGAAGGAGACGATCTGCTGTGTTATAGATTTCTTGAGAAAGTTGTACCTGCGCACCTTCCTGCTGATCATGAATATAGTCTTCATTTATCAGCAAAGCAGCTTCAGGGTCAATTGATTGAATTGCTTCCGCTGCGGTATCAATAAATGTCGGGCCAAGTACTTCCTCCCAGAATCGAGTTGGAGTACCATGATCTCCCCAGAGTCGCTGAGCTGCTGTATCAGTAGCTACAGAGTAAACTGAGGCTATCCCCTTTCCTTTGTGTGCAATAGCTGATGAAACCAGCTTCAAGAAAGTACCGACATCTGTTGCTGAGTATTTGCCACTTCTATATCCATCGATAAGCCATTGAGGTGCGTCTGTCACAGCATGATGCAATTCGGTATTGATTCCATTCTGCTCAGCAAATTTAAACAATTTATTCAATGCCTTAAAATCAAAGCCTATTAAATCCTTCGGGTCGGTTGTAATTAAGTCCACTTCCCCTGTTTGGATTTTTGTAAGGACTTCCTTCAAATTTTCCGGCTCTTGTTTGAGGATTCCGACATACTCATTTGCAAGTTCAAGTTCCCCATCCACAACCATCGTGTCAAAATCGCGCACGAATGTTTTTGAGTAGGTATTTGGTCCAAACTCAGAAAGTTCGTAATGTAATACCTGAGCGCCGATTTGAGGACCGTTACTTCCTGCAAGTGCCCATAGCGGCAGTTCTTTTTCCCCATCTTTTGCATTCCATGTATCAACCCACATACCCTTTTTTCCCTTTTTAAAATAGGTCGAGTGACGGATTTCCTGTCCTTCAACATCCGTAACTACGGAAGAATATCTTGAAGAACCTTCTCTTCGATATTCAGCCGTCGAACCTTTTTCCGTATTTGCTTTCGGCGCAAATGCATTGAGTTCTGCCAAGAATACCTTTGCCTGATCAATATCGACAATCTCTGCCATCAAATCATCAACACCATCTCCTGTCATGGCTGTGAATTCAGGAGCCAGTTGAGCTAATTCAGGATAGGCTGCAGCAAAACCTTCAGGGGTCGTAAATCCTACAGATTTGACAATTTGACCTTTTTTCTCATCATTCTCAAATCGGGAAATCACAAACAAATCCGTGTGTTTCTCCGCTTGTGGGTTAACAGCTCTCCCGATTACATCAATACTATTTCCATTTACTTTTCGATATAGTTTAATCGCTGATGATTCACCGGCTAGTTCACCAACATCAACTATCTCACTCACATCATCGCCCTTAATACCTGCCGCCGCAATTGACACTGCCAGTTGCCAAGCACGCAGTGAAGATTCTGTGGTTGTTTCTGAGAAAGTTTCTCCTGCTGTAAGCTTGACTCCCCAAGCTGCTGCTACCGCATTAGAGAAGTCTTCCGTTCCTCCAAATTTATCAAAAACAGAAGTAAAACTTGATGCCACAAGTTCCGTATTACTATCTGAAATCTCTGTAGAAGTTGCATATCTCTCAGCTAACTCCGCCGGAACTTCAGTCGCCGGAGCAAAATATCCCTGAGCGACATATCCATTTTTTGTTTCTTCAAGAACCGTACCGTTATACACAAGATTCATTTCATTCCAAAGAAGAGTACTTGCCGGATCCAAATCAGGGAGATTTTCACGATCTGGCAATCCCTCTAATATTGCACCCACAGGTAGATTTTCGATTACAGTAGTATTATTCCCTCTTGTTGAATTCTCTGTTCGAAAATTCACCCCTTTAGTTATTGCATATACATTTCGAAGATCTAATTCTCCTACCAGATTCGGTTCTCCATCGACGATAGGCAAATTATCCCAGCTATTTAATGGTTCTTGTTCTGATGTAGCTGTTGCCACTTCTGAATCAGACTGTGCAGCAGCAGGTAGATATCGCAGTGCTGCTAGACCAGCTGCTCCGAGAGCTGCTCCTTTTAAAAAGCCTCTTCTACTGACATTTTTATCAAATATTGATTTGGATTGAGATTCTAAGTTGTTAGACATAAATAAAGAAACTTAAATATATACCCTATAGTATATTTCATGTTTCTTTTAGATGCAACTGTAAATCCTATAGTAATACACACCCAATACACATCGTTGTTTTGAAAGGTACTTATTCTATTGAAGTGACAATATAGTCTTGAAAGACAAGTTGTGAAGTTTGAAAGTTGAGTGTTCGACCTAGCTGCACAGGCTGCTCTTCCCGATAAATCAACTCCTTATTATGATTTTCAACATGTAAACGAGTTGTTACAACTACTGTATAGGTATCTTCTGTACTAAATGGAGTCACATTCCCCACTCTAACATAAACTTCCGAAGACGGTATTATTTGCTTTTCAAGAATCTCCGCTACCGTCTCAACACCATCATAATACGTATCTCCCACCTCAATGGCATCGACCTCCCATCGATTTGCATACTTTTTCTCTAATGTCACAGTTTTAGCCGTTTTATTCTCAATAAATGGCTTTTCAGACAATGCAATCACTGTCCCGCTTACCTGTACTTCAGGAAATTCAAGATCAATGGGACTTCCCACGGCAATCGGAGCACGTTTAAATGTGAATACCTTTGTTCTCTCATTTTGTGAAGCCTTGATTTTCAATGTCAAATAAATGTCATATTGCTCTGAGTTCCACCAAGGATATGAACGGACAGACATAATTTCCACAATCGGTTTCCCAGTAAGGTCAGTTTCTGTCATCCCTTGCTTAAAGGATTGTGCCAGCCAGACTGAGGGTTTTGCGGTACTTGCCCACCAAAGACCTTGTGATACCTTGACTTTTGCATAGACTGTTTCCTCTTTAGCGGTAACCAGTTTAAGGAGAATTATGAGACCGACAAGCAAGATTATTCCGATAAAAATAACAATCGGGATGTTCCGGCGGATATATTTCTGCAGTAACGTATAGTACTTGAGGGTTTTCATTACGTATCATTATACCCTACTATAAATTGAACAAAATTCAAGAAATAATACCTATTTTACGAAGTTTTATCAGTATTTTCCCCTTAATCACATCTACTGCCAGAGCTATCACCCGTATATCCAAGACCGTTAATATTTTCCGGGAAATCGGGGCAGGTGTCAAAAAAAACACGCTTCTAAATCGCTCAACTCCCGATTCGATCGTCGTTTGGTCCGTAAAAGGATCAATTGTCAGGACTTTTTTTTCAATATACCAAGAAGCATATCCCTTCGGTTTAATCTCTCTCAATAACCTGTCAGGAATGGCCGTTTGGTAATAATCCTGAAGAAAAACAAAGCAGGGATATACAATATTCTGGAGTTTGTATTCTCTGATATGACGGGCAATGTCATCCCATAATGCATCAATTTCGTTCTGCTTTTTCTTCTTCAGTTCTTCATGGATGACAAGGTTCAAGAGTGATAGTCTGTACGCACCCCGATAATTATGATGGAAAAAATGGAGTGCCAGATATACGATCAAGTGCACCGATGAAAGAATCGGATAGTTCTTTTCGTCCAGTGTGATTATTCTGCTATCGGTCAAATATTCTTCGGTCATAGCATCAATATATGCCGACGGGTATAAGTTCTCAGTCGGGACTTTTGCCATCAAAAAAACCGGTTCTGTATGAACATCGAAAAGCACCGGAAAACCGTGTATCTTTTTGTAAAACGCATACTCAGGCCGTATACCGTTACGGGAAAACTTTATGGGAGTTGTTTCAATATGAAAGTAACCCGCCTTTTCAAGGATGTCTTTTGTTTTTGGGAAATCACTGGGCCTCACCAAAATATCACAGTCAGAATATAATCTCTGCGGATTCTTGTTCGTATAGAACAAATACAACGGCAATCCTTTCAGGAAAAGGAAAGGAATCTTGCGCTGCTTCAATGCATCGGTCACCGTGTTTATTTCGTTGAAATAGAATAGAGATTGGGTACGATACAAATCTTTAGGAGCAAAATAATCTTTTTTGCGTTTGATACGGTATACGCGTCCGATGATTTGGCGGGAATAGACTTTCCCATCAGTATGAAGATTGTTATCTCCTTTTGTGACAATATATGAATCGCAGATGTAAATAACCCGATGTGTAAAGTATTTACTGTCTTTTTTAACAATAACAATATCATTCGTTTTGATATTCTCAAATGCAACTTTCTTGTAATAAAGAATATCATTATCGATAAATATCGGCGCCATGCTGTTTCCGAACGTCTTGATGGTATTTCCTTTTGTTAAATCAGGAGTAAAAGACATATTATTCTGTAAAAAGATCCATTCCTAGGATATTGGGAGTATCAATAATCCGTGCAGAAAGTGTACCATTTTCATACGCGTGGTAGACAATAAAGCCTTTTTCTGATGCTTCCCAACCAATCTTTTGTTCCGGAAAAGTACTCATCCCTGCCGTGATAATACTCCGGCTTCCCGGAAGAACAAGAGCAGCCATCGCATTGTGCTGCCCTCCGTGCTGAACGACGGAAGATGTCTTATCAAGCTCTGTCACGGTAAATGCAACCCCATCCCAGACAAGATGGTACAGTACCGAATCAGGATATCCGGTAGCAAGAACTATACTATCATTACCGTTCTGTTCGTAATCAGTAACTACAAGCCCTTTCATATTTTTAGCTTTGGAATCGGTAAAGATTTCTTTTTTCTCCCAAACCCCTTCAGAATACTCATAGGCAATAATTGATGCCGGTACTTCGCGCGGACTTCCGGTTCCCACGACAATATCCTGTATCCCGTTTTGATCAATATCTCCGAATTCAATACTTCGGAATTCCATACTTTCCGCCTGATCAATGATCTCTTTTTCCCATACTCCGTTCATATTGCGGTAAAGCATAACAAAACTTATTTCGTCCGTATCCTGAAGTTCAAGAGGTGACGAGATTGTAGCAATAATCTCCTTATCGTTCCCTCCGTCGATATCGGCTGTTTTTACAATATGAACGGCCGACTGGACTACACAGCTCTCACACGGCAGGCTTTCGTTTGGAACACGATGGTTCATATTGTTCTCTTCATCAAACTCTGCAATATAATTGTGCTCAATTTCTTCTTTTTGCCATTCATCTGCAATATAACGGTACATCATAATGCGTCCTTCACCATGAGTTGCAAGGATTACTTCATGTATCCCGTCTTGATCAATATCATCAATCGTCAGATCCTTGCAGCGCAGATCGGAAAGAGTGTCGATGGTTTCAGTCTTTTCCAACTCCAGGTTATACGAAACAACCTGACAGCCGTAAGGCTCTTTATAGAAGCTATCACCTACACCAGCAATGATGGTATTTCCCCCTTTGTTGTAAATGTCTCCGATACGAACCGTAAATACAAATTTGTACCCCGTGTCCATTCTTTTTTGTTCCGTAAGCGTGCCATTTTCGGCTTTATATAAAATAATCTCTCCGGGATTGGCAGTTCCCACTGCCACATAGGTATCTTTATGTGCAACAGGCAGTGTCTCCGAGCTGGATCGATCCCACCAGAATAACCCTGCTCCGAGTAATGCGATCAAAATGACTACCACATGCCAGTATTTCATATTAATATCCTAAACTTTTAAGCTCTTCAAAAATAGTGTTTTTAGCATCATTTCCTTGTTCGAAAGAATCAATAGTGAGTTCTGAGATATACTTTTGTAGAACTTTTTCCAATTCGGATGCAATCCCTTTCTCCATTGTAACAAGATTGCGTTCTTCATCCGGATCAGACACAATATCATACAACTCTTTCCGTTGCTCTCTATAGAGACAAGCTTCAGGAGAAGAGAGAATATATTTGTAAGAGCCTTTCATAACGGCAAACTTTGTAAGATTGTAATTTGAAAAATATATATAATCATCCGATTGTAAGGACGGCTTCGGAGAGTTCATCTCCGAGATAAAGCTTTTCCCATTGAACTGTTCTTTTGTATAAGGAATATGAACAAGATCAAGAATCGTTGGAAGAATATCAACATTTGTAATACGCGTTGTTATGAATTGCCCTCCCTTTTTTAGCGGATTGTAAATAATAAGAGGTATGCGGATAGTCGAGTCATAAAGACTTTCACCATGAGCAAAATAATACTGATGACCAAAACTTTCACCGTGATCTCCGTAATAAATAATCAGTGTGTTTTCCATAAGATCGTTTTCTTTAAGAGCATCAATTATTTTCCCAACCTGCCGATCCGATGATACGATTTCAGCATCATACAGAGCTTTATATCGATTGATGACATTGATAGGGGCTTGTTCGTCTGAACAGGCATAGTAGGGATTTTCGAAGCTGTTTACACTACTAAATGGTTGTGATTGCAACAGCTGACAATCAACATCACTCTGAAAAAGACAGCGTTCACTCTCAGAAGGATAATAAGGACTGTGCGGATCCATCAAATGGATCCAGTAAAAAAACGGACCTTGTCTGTTTTCCGAAAACCATCTGACCCCGCTATCGATAAATGAATCATAACGTTCACGATCCTGCTTCCATGCATTGATATCGTATTGATCAAACAAATGAAACGTATCAAATCCATGGCTTAATCCCGTAAAATCATCATGAAGGATACCTGACGTTATAAAACTGACTGTTTGGTAACCGTTCTTTTTTAGAATTGATGCCAATGTATCGGTTTCCGCCGTCAAGGGTTTTGTATTCCGGAATAATTCGCCTTGTTCTGCATTTTGAGGACTGGCATTGGAGAAAACACCCGTTTCTGAGGGTGATCTCCCGGTGAAGAGCATGGCAAATGACGGATACGTCTGGGGTATCAGCGTAAAGACATTTTGAAACACAGTTGCATTTTGGGCCAACTTTCTTAGATTAGGATCAGTTTCCCGCCCATATCCATACGTAGAAAGATGATCAGGTCTGACAGTATCCACGGAAATCAACACAATATTAAGAGTCTTCCGTTGTGATTCTCTGAATTGTCCTGCAACATACGCAACGAACGCTATAATAACAATGCTAATAAATAGAGCTTGTAATATACGTCTCATAAGTGGATGTTATATATAATATACTAGCTTCATGTTTGTATCATATTGTACATACCTATGCAGGATATAAAAACGGCTGCTACAGAGGTCATTAATAAGCTTCAAGATAAAGAGCTTATTGAGAGAATTGACAATTACTCTGAGCGTTTCTACGATGAGCCAAGATACTTCTATTTCGGAACGGTGTTATCTTCCGATTATGAGAACATTCTGGGAAAGGACTACTTTTATCAATCCGAGCAGTCAATCGGTGTCGGGATCTCTTTTGAGTCACCGTATCATGCTCTTATCAAATCAGTAATGGAAGGAGTTGAGAGATTTTCCCAAAGATCCGTCCCGATTGAAAAAATATATTATCGAAAGGTTGATGCTTCAGAACAAGGAACATCCGTTTTTTTTCAATCTGATGATTCCAACTCTACACGCACCTCTTCTCAGTTTGGCTTTGTGAAAGGATATGATATGATAACCGGAGCACAGACGGATATTCCCGCTCAGTATGTATTTCTGGATTCTTATCATACGTTGACAAACCATAAAGAGAACCTTCTTGCCCCGGATATATCAACCGGTACTGCTGCAGGTTTCAATGAAGAAACCGTTTTAATGACCGGAATCTGCGAAGTTGTTGAACGTGACGCGCTTATGTCACTCTATTTAAACGCGGTACCCCTGCATCCGATAGACCTACAAAGTTTGCCGTTTCAACGGGTTAGGGGAATTATTAACACCTGCAAACGATATCTTCTCAATCCTTATATTTTTATAATTCAGACGGATCTGCAGATCCCGGTTGCAATGACGATACTAGTCGATCATACCGGGTACGGAGCCGCAGTTTCAGTGGGAGGTGGATGCTCCGCTGATATCGAACGCGCCATTATCCACAGCATTGAAGAATCTCTTGCCTTCCGTTTTCTTATAAAAAGGAAAATGAATGAAATGAGAACAACGGATTTCTCTGTCAAACCGCATGAGATCATAGATAATACCTACATGCAGATGTACTGGAGCGGTTTGGATAAGATAAAAGATCTGTCTTTCTGGATTAATCAGAAACCTGTTTCCTATAAACATCCTACAAATTCCGTACAGAATCTTTCGGATTTTATTTCATTGTGTAAGAAAAAACAGATCCCTCTATACAGCATCAGTATCGCTCCGAAGCCTATACAAAACACCGGTGTCATCGCCCGAAGAGTAATTATGCCGACCCTTCAACCTTTTTATGACAATCGAACAATGCCGTTTATTAATGAAAAGAGAATTAAGGAAGTGTCCCATATTTTTAACAAAAACACATTTAGAATAAATACGATTCCTCATCCTATCCCATGAAAAAATTTGATATTAAAAAATTGACGCAAACGACTGTACGGGCTTATCAACGGTTTCATAAAAAAACGGTTCTTTCTACTGTTCCTCAATATGAATTTATGCCTGATGAACTTCCTGAGGCCGCAACAAAAACATACTATAAATCATATCCGCGATTCCCGGAAATCCGACTTCCGAAACCGGACAAGGATATAGGATCACTCCATGAGGCACTCAGACAAAGAAGCTCAACAAGAACCTTTTCAAAAAAGCCCCTTTCGACGAAACAACTGAGCACGCTGCTCTATTATTCCGCCGGAGAGCATAAAGACGACAAACGATTTTATCCTTCAGGCGGAGCAAGATACGGCCTTGAGACCTATATTATTACAACGAATACGGATCTTGACAATGGCGTGTACCATTATTATGTACCTGATCATTCCCTCGAGAAAATGCTGCCTATTGATTCTATAGATTTTCAAAAAGCATTTACTCAATACAACCAGACTTGGGCTATGAATATGGGTTGTATGATCGTGGTGACAGCCGTTATGGATAGAATTTTTATCAAGTACGGAGAGAGGAGCTATCGATTTGCGCATATTGAAGCAGGACACATGGGACAAAATATGTACTTAGTATCGAATCAGATCAACCTTAACTGCTGTGGTGCTGCAGGTATCGTAGACAGATACTTTGAAGATCTTTTGGATATCAACCTGGAAAAAGAACCGATAATTTATACCGTACTTTTTGGTAGCAAAGGTTGATAAGTAAAGCCAAAACTGGTAATGTATAACTATATCTATGAAACTGCTCAAATACATCATCATTCTTCTTTTTGTCGTAATAATAGCTGAAGCCGTATACCTATTCTTCATCAGAGGATTTAGGATTAATCAAAAAGAACAAAGCAATGTACCGATATCTATTTCGAAAGCACCGACGTCACCGCCTGCAACACAAGCTGAAATTGAGCTGGACGAAAATCGTCTTGAGAACATTGACACTTTTTATTATGATATCAATCCCCATATGGCTCTGGATCCGAAAGTCATATATTCGCATATCTTTTATAAAAAAGGAGTTACACAAAAATCAATTATTCAAAATACTCATCAGGGAAAAATTGCAGAGGTAGACCGCACTAAAAAAAAGGCATTTTACGGATATTATGATTCTGTTTTGACAATACGTTTGGTTAGCGAGAATGACCCTTCGATCGGTATCACCCTCAATTTCAGTGAAGATGATCTCAAAAAAACATCAGTTTTTATCGATATTGACGATCAGGTACAACCTGCAAGTCCCGATATACTAAAAGTAGGAGATATGATTATTGTCGAAGATACGGTTGATGCTACAGTCTCAATTCCCAATGAAGATGCAGAGAAAGACGGTTTCTTGACCAAATCCTGGGGATCGAATAGAATTAAGACACAAATCACAAAAATCAACTGATATTATTAATAATGGCTACTATGCGGAAAAAAACACCACGCTACTCCAAACCGAATATCAAGTCAAAAAAAATCAAAAGTAACTTTTTTTATAGCAAAAGAATGTATGACGGTGAAGACCTGCTTGCGGGCCTGATGGATGTCCGCATTCTTGCCCGATCAGGCTCCTGCAGTTGCTTTCCTGATTCTACAAAAGTCCTCCTTCCCGATAACAATACGAAATCGATCAAAGATATAAAGGAAGGTGATGTTGTTTCTTCATACGACCTTACTGAGAAACGATTAACGGAGAGCCGGGTTATGGAACAAATTATTCACCTTGATGCAAAAGTGCAGTATTTTATTATTAACGGGAATATCAAAACAACAGCAGAACATCCGTTTTGGGTGAACGGGAAAAGCTGGATACGAGCTCATCAGATAAAAGTAGGAGATTGGCTTCTCACACCAACAGGAGAAAAAGTTGAAATTTCTGATATTGACTCATATTCCGCCGTAGAAACAGTTTATAACCTCGAGCTGGAAGGAGATGAGCATAACTATTTTGCAGAAAACGTTCTTGTGCACAATCAGCGTTAATCAAGAATTCTTTCATTTTCAAAAAAAGATACTACTTTCTTCTCGTCTTTCGGAAAATCTAAGTAGTAAAAATGTTTGAATTCCGCCACAAACTTCATAAAAATTTCCATTTTGTCCTTTACCTGTACTCCGTCATAGGTAAAATCCCCCAAAAGAAGCGCCAACACCTGCTTATTATTCTCCAGTCCGGAGATACTGCATTGTT
This sequence comes from uncultured Gammaproteobacteria bacterium, assembly GCA_964504235.1. GTDB lineage: Bacteria > Patescibacteriota > Microgenomatia > UBA1406 > GWC2-37-13 > UBA1450. The sequence continues at coordinate 1,882 of CAZDDM010000022.1, read as the reverse complement.
TAGACTTTCTCAGAAAAAAAACTTTCCCCAGTTCATAGCTTTCCGTATGCTTGCTCAACCACCAGTTCCGCTCCCATAATGGATTTTGGAAACAGCGATAGGTTTTTCCGATCTTCCTAACTAATACTAAATCATCAGCAAAACGATGGAATTTTTTACGAAGAAGTGTACTGATCGTAGTTTTACCTGCTCCGGATTTTCCTAAAAACAGGTAAGCTTTCCCCTTATGAACGATACTGGATGCGTGCTGGAAAAAACCGGTATCTTTTATCAGTAAGCTCAAAATCTCCGTAATTATATAATGAAACTGAGAAGTGCTGATTGAGTAATAAGTCCTCAATCGGCTTTGTGACTTTTGCTCGTAAAGATTGATAAAGTGAAATTTACTTTGAATACCGGGAATGACTCCCATGATATTGCTTTCCCTGAACTCGATTGTAAAATCGATACGTTTTGGCTTTTCAAGGCTGACAAAGTCACGAAAGAGCATCATAATCTCACGCTGCAGTTTATCACGAAGGAATACCGTAAATTTCGGCTTGATCATGATGACCTTAATAGAAAAACCGATAATATTAAGATAAAAAGTACTCATATATCCTTGTATAATAGTCAGACCCATTATAGCTTAAAGACCAAGTTGCATGTCAGATAATCACCCTATTATTCAAACTCTTGAAAACAATGATGATGCATATATATTCTGGAAAAATGCCGGTGTTGAATATGCAACTATATTGCATATAGATGCGCATCTCGATTACCGCAATGATCACGCCGGTCTGCACATCGGAAATTACTTAAAAAATGCAGTTGAGGATAATCTTGCCAGTACTATTTATTGGGTTGTCCCCGGTCATACTAATCAATTCTTTGATGAAATAAAGAATATTAAAACCAAGCTTAAATCCGCAGGTCTAACGGAAAAGATAGAACAAACAAAATCCGGTCTAAGGACCAACATTAATCAAACCATCTTGATAGTTTGCCCTCTCGAGTTACTACCGAGTCACATTCGGAATCCATATGTGATCGACATTGATCTTGATTTTCTTTTTTTCTCCTCCTGTCTTTCGGCGGATCGGACAGAAAATATCGGCAAACGTACCCCTTGGATGACTCCGGAACAATTTACCCACAGTATTCAACCTTATTTAAAAAACAGCCTTATGACAACGCTATGCTACTCCACAATAGGCGGATGGACTCCCATGAAGTATCGTCACTCCGGAGATCAGATACTGAAGCTTTTGGGAGTTCACGATGAGATTACAGAACAAAGAATTATTGCGGGAAATTTTTTCTCATCATTTTTGAAGCATTTCAAAAATAACGATTCTCAGAAAGCAAAGCAGTATTATCAATCGGCTTTGTCCCTGAATCCGGCGTACCTAAGCTTCTTCATGACCGACGGCCCTCTTTTTTTGTTGAAAGGAGACTTGAAAAGTGCAAGAACTGAGTTTTTCCGACTTCATCAGATTGACCCACATAATCTTCATGCATTGTTTGGTCTCGGCCTTGTGGAGTTGCTTTCCGGCAATATGAAAAAAGCCCGGGATCATATGCAAAAAGCGCGATCGGTAACGGGAAATAAGGAAATCATGTTATTTTTGATCTACATTCAGTCTCACTTAGGAGAACACGAAACGGTAAAAAAACTCCTACAAGAATATAAAAAAAATATCTTCCCTAAAGAGCCTCTGTCTAAAACCGTCTTGTCGGGAATTATCAAAGAGATTTCAGAAAAACTGATAAAAGAAAATCAGCAGAAAAACATTGGACAGATGTATTTGTATCCTAATCCGCAAGCAGTCTCCGTATGGGAAAAGCTGGTCAAATATTCACCTAATAACATTGGTAACTGGACGGAAGAGCCCGAACA
>CAZDDM010000021.1:0-22443 GCA_964504235.1 uncultured Gammaproteobacteria bacterium | reverse complement strand
GGGGCAAAATTTGATAGCCGGAAACTCCGGCTTGATACGGTGGCAGACGGTGCAGTCGGAGATGTCACATGGACTGTGGAAGGGGATGGAGATGAAAAGAGAATCATTCTTTCTGCTCCGACGCTGAATCGGGATTATGACACTCCTGTTAGATTTGCGGTATTACGGTTTACCATTGACGATCGGTCCGGCGAAACCAATGCGGATGGTCGGGGTTTTACTGAGATATGTACACTGTTTACTCCTGACGAAACGCAGGCTACGCCGACAACATCGGAAGGTCAACCCACTGCAGAGCCAAGTACCGCCACAGCAGCACCCACAGAACCTCCGGAAACGTTTCCGTCACCGACTCCGATCGATGCGTCCGATCTTGAACGTGACAAGCTTTGTATTCCGCTTGAGGTTAACGGTTCGCCGGCAGATAAAATGGACTGGGTCTTTTATCCGATTAATTATGAATCGAATGACTTTGATACATTTTTTGAAGAATCACATCTTGCGGTTTCCCGGTTGGCAGGTACCAATCTATCCGGTTATAGGAGAGAAGTACTGGACAAACAGAATTGGTACATCTTTAATCCCTCTCACAGCAGCGTTCCGGAACAGTACCGCAACAGGAAGATAACCAATGAGAATATGAATGAGTTTCTCCAGGCAGTTCAACCGCTTTGTCCTCATGACCGTTTTGTGATTCTCGTCGGGAATGTCGAGTATCTGAATGACAACGGCAATATCATAGGCGGTCAGGCGGCTTTTTATATCGGGATGATTTATCCGGCAAAAGGACTGTATATGGAAGAAGGAAATGGCTTTGCGCATGAATGGGGACATGCAGCAGCAGCTCTTATGGATGAGTATGACGCAGGACAATGGATATCAGGAGGAGATGCCACGACAGGCTTCAACTGCACCCGTGAACCTTCTGATGCAGGCCCGGTAGGCGATCCCTGTCCGTACGGGCAATGTACATCACAGGCAGACGAAGCCAGATATCAAAAAGCATGTCCTAAATGGGACTGTGCTTTGAAAGAGTGTACTGAACTTGAAAGAAGTCTTTTTGAGGGAGCAGGGTGTTTCCCTCGCTGCAGCTCGCAGCAGGGATATCGTCCGAACAAAATCAGCGTAATGGATGGTCTCGTTTTCGGCGCCGGTCCTGATGTCCACAAATTCAACGGCGTCTCTTTGTACAGTATTATTAGATACACATTCGGTAATTATCGATAATTTATGAATATTTTCGGAAGAAAAACAACGTATCGGGTAAAAGTCGGAATTGCATTATTTTCGGCAATTCTGTTGAGTTTCTTTATTCTTTTAGTATGGCGGCCAAAACAGAACGATATTCCCGTCGAGCCGTATGCCATCCGCCTTGCCCTCACACAGGCAGAGGATAAAACACTCAGTGTGGGTTCAGTCGATACTCTTGCGGGTTATGCGCCGGATTATCAGACGGATATGCAGGACAATTATTACCTTATGAAGATTATGGATCGTGATAAAGTATTATTTACCGGAAAGATGCCCAAATCACAGATTATTGTGAAAGAAAAGATTGACGGCGAAGATAAGCACGCGACATATGAAGAAAAGGGATGGGGGACATTTGATCTGCTTATTCCGTTTTATGAGACCGCAACTAAGCTCGTTTTTACTGATGAGTCAGGTACGGAGATGCTTTCTCTGGATTTGCAGCGTTTGTCGCTGCCCACACCTGAGCCCAAAAGAGAAGCCTGCGGTGACGGCATTTGTGCCGATGATGAAAATATCCTGATGTGCTACAAAGACTGCTCGTTCTAGGATTACTTATCAAGAAGATTATTCCAATCCTGGACAAATTTATTCAGTCCTTCATCAAGCAATGATCCTTCTTCTTTTACGACTTCATACTGAGTGTAATCGTCGTGATATGCGAGCTCTTTGTAAAGGATTGCATGAAGGCCTTCCGTGTCAATTCTGTACTTTTCATCTGGTACCCATCGTTCCTGTTCGATCCAATCGCGAATAATGCTCATGGGGATCGTGACAATGTCGGCGCCGAGAAAGATGGAAGCATAAAAATGATCAAGACTTCGAATAGATGCAGCAAGAACTTCCACATGCTGTTTGTGCTCATTGCGCTTGGAATCGAACTCTTTGTACATTTTGATAATATTTTTGACAAGGTCAAGTCCGCGGAAACCCCGATCATCCCAGCGTCCGATAAACGGTGAGACAAATGCCGGCTGAAAAGTCGGCAAAGTCGCAGCATAGACAGCTGCTGCCTGATTCTGGTCAAAAACAAGGGTCATATTCACTTTTCCTCCGCCTTTGACAAATTCGTTTGCAGCTTTCAGTCCTTCAGGAATGGCGGGAAATTTGATATAAATATTTCGTCCCCATTTATGCATTTCTTTTGCCTGTGCAAGCATCTGGTCGGCTTTTGTATCCCAATCCGCATAGGTTTCGACCGATATCGGTCCGGCTATTTCTTTGTCAATTTTTTCAATGATCTGGCGATACATATTGAGAAGTTCATCTTCTTTAAGCTTGTTCCCTTTTGCAAGATAAGCCTGTACCTCAGGATTTTTGGCGACGAGACTCGGATTTGTGGTTTGTCCGTCCAGGAAACCAAGAAGTGACTTTGCTTTTTTGGTTTCTTCAGGATCCCCGGAATCGAGGAATATTTTGGGTAATTTGATTGACATATCCAAGTAGTATATCGTATTTTGCCTCAGCAATCTAGTAATAAAACCGTAAGATGCATGAAGAAGGTATAATATACTGATGAAACGTATTATTATTGTCACAGTAATTGTTCTTGTCGTCTCGGGTTGGCTGTATTTTTCCGGAGTCGGTGAGCAGGAGCAGAGTACATACACACCGGTTTCTCCAACCATTATCACACCTGAAAAGCCGGTACCCGCAGATATTGCGCACGAAATGATGTTTATTCCGTACTGGAATATTCCTTCAGGTGAAGAAACTTCAGAGTATGATTCACTTATTTACTTCGGAGTAGCTCCGGACACTGACGGATCTCTCAAAGAGGATGAAGGTCGGTCAAACCTCGAACTATTTATAGAACGGTCTTCATCTGCCAGGAAACAATATATCACCGTCCGTATGCTGAACACGGAAACGAATATTGAGATCCTTGAAAGTCCGGAAGCACAGGAAAAACTGATCAGAGAAGTTACGGAAATTGCTCAAATATACCGATTTGACGGCATTGTACTTGACCTTGAGATGAGTGTGATTCCTTTCTCCGATACTAAGGAAGATATCTCCGACTTTATTGAAAAAGTTTCCGGATCACTTCATCAGGAGAACCTTGAAGTCCTCATTACTCTTTATGGAGATACCTTCTATCGGGGCCGTCCGTATGATGTATCCTTCCTGGGAGAGCAAGTCGACGGTATTTTGATCATGGCATATGATTTCCATAAAAGCAGAGGGGAGCCGGGACCGAATTTTCCGTTTGACCGCAAGGAAGAATACGATTTTAAGCAAATGGTGCAGGATTTTTCGAAAAATGTTGATAACGAAAAAATTACGGTAATATTCGGCATGTATGGCTATGACTGGACACTTGGGGAACAGGGACTTCCGTTAAAGTCAGCTCAAGCAATACCTCTTTACGAAATTGAGTCTGACATTCTCCCCGGATGTAACGGAGACTGTAAGATCTCTACTGATAAAACTTCTTCTGAAACCAAGGTCACATACTCAGACTCTGAAGGATATGATCATGTCCTGTGGTTTGAGAGTGAAGATTCAGTTGAGGTGAAAATGAAGTATCTTGAAGAGCAGGGGATAGGAGGTATCGGTTATTGGGTGTGGGGGTATTTTTAAATCAGGAAGTACCTGCAATCCCGAGAAAACCGCGGTGTCGGGTAGATTTGAGAGAGGGTCTTCTCAGCGAATTGATTCCGCTTTGTGCGGCATTTGCCGTACCTCGTAATGCATAAGAGAAAACATTTTTACGACCCAAGGAGTAGTCAATTTGATTCATAATTGTATTGAAACGCTGTCCCAGTTCTGCGTTTATATTACTCATTTGCACCATTTGCGCTTCTACCATGGTGAGTTGCATATAATTATTATAAAGTTCAAGGCGTCTCTGCTGGCTTTGTTGTGATTTATCAAATTTTACCTTTTTCCCTTGATCAATTTTTCGATCGATTTCATCTGCCTGTTTCTCCAGCATTTTGTACTGTTCCGGCAACTGAGAAAGTTGCATCTCAAGACCGTATAGCTCGCCGATTTTGTCAATAACGCGCTCAGCTTCATCGTTATCCAGATTACCGCCTTCAATATATGACTCTAATGCGTCCGCAAATCTTTTCCTCATACTTTTCGATAATTTCTCTCCCAATGTCAATTGACGCTGTAGATCTTCCAGTTGTAGAATATTTTGCATTGGATCACCTTCTCCCTTGCGTAGTTTATCAATCACTTGTTGTGATTGTTCCTCAAGCGTGAGCTTTTCTGGGCCTTCAGGGAGAGTAGTACCTTCTGATTTATTTTTGAGTTCCTGATATCGTGCCATTTCTTCTTCATTCAAATGATCATTTGGATCTTTCATTCGTGTTTCAAAATCCGCTAGCTCTTTCTTTTCTTTAATCACCACTTTCGCATCATTCAGTTCCTGGATCTCATCACGTGTCAACTTTTCACCCTTCTGGAGTCGTTCTGTATATTCGTCTCTTATTTGCTCAGGCGATCTTGATGCCTGTTGTTTATTGTAAGCTTCAACATTGGCGGTATGGTTTTTTCTTGCCTCATTTACTTTTCGGTCAATCTCATCTTTGGGTAATCCTTGATTGTTTCGTTCTATATCAGCTCTGGTTTTGGCTTCATCAAATTCTCCCGGATTGGTCAGTCTTTGAGGGGTTTCAGACTGAGAGGCCTGTGAGGCATTGGCATCACCAGAGTTCTCAGCGGGTGGGGTACCAGTGGGTGCTAGTGACTCATCGTTCGTAACAGCTGATGGTTCAGATCCGTTAGCTGCAGGCAGGTGACCATCGGGGTCTGCTTCGTCGGAAGACGAGGAAGCAGATTCTGGTTGTAGGGGAAGAGCTCCGCTTTCTGTATCATTCAGGTCCGCAGGGGCTCCTGCAGTTCCTTCTGATCCATTAGGCACCGGCGGTGCGTCTGTTGAAGTGTCCGGGGTCAGAGCTGATAAACCTGCGTCTTTCGGCGGAGCATCAGACGTATTTATTTTATCCGGAACTGGCGGAAGATCCGCAACCTGTCGAAGAGCCGCATTGTCGGGGGAGTTCACCGGAAAGGAGCCATTTCGTAATACATCTGAGGAAGCTCCAACCAATTTCGCAGCCTGTGAATCAATCGGAGGAACACGTAACTCTTGTGCACGTGCTGTTATCGATGCCATCGATTCACCTGCACGAGCGATCTCGATAGCTGGTGCTGCAGCTTGCGGGGCTGCTTCTCCCAAACCCTGTGCGACTTTTGCAGCTCCGAGCGCTGCTTCTCCTATTGCCATAATTATTTTGTTACTAAATTTAACGCCTCATCTATATTATCATTTTTCATCATGTGTCGCATTTTTTCAAGTACGTTCTGAGTTTTGAGCTCGTCAATTTCACCGTGAACATAAATGGTGTATTTTCCTAATTCAGGAAATTCCGCTCCGAAGCTTTGTACTTTATCTTGAACGTCTTCTATCGATTTAAAAGGTAAGTATGAAAGATACTTTTGTGCTGACGATTTTGCATAAGCTCTATCGATTTTACCTTCCTCTAATAACTGGGAAAGTAATCTCAAATATTCAATCTCAATCTTTTTCACAAACTCATCAGAAAGTGACATATACATTAAAGCTATCAGAAAGAGGATAGCTAGTCAATTACTCTAATTTCTTTTTGGATGTACGAGTAGTAAAACCATATTTTTTGAATACACCCATTTCTTTGAGTTTCCACATAAAAAGAGCTCCTTTGCTGCGGGCTTTTGAATCGACTACAAACCGAAGTGCCTGCTCAAGGACGGGACGGGGGAGTTCTTTTGACATTTTGATATAGAGTGCCTTTCTGCGGGGATCCTGGAGTTTTTCCGTGAGGTAAATACCGAATGTCTGGAATTCACGGGAAATGTATTTATCCTCAACGGGATCAAATCGTTTGAGAACGTCACCGATTGATTTCATATCTGCCATAGTGTCATCATCTTACCAGAAAAACGCTCATGAAGCCAGACAATATCAGAGCAGGGGAACCAGCAATGTACTCAATATGTTTTTGAGATTATAATCCGTACGTACTTTGTAGTTAATCTGCAGACGGGTTGAAGACAACGTCTCCGCAATTATTTCAGCTGCTTTTTTCGGCTCAACTGTGCGATAATCGATGTAAGTGAGAAGATCTCCGCCGACTTCATGGAACACTTTAAGATCTGAAACGAAGATCGGTGTCTTTGCCAGTGAGGCTTCCAGAATAGGTAAACCAAAGTTTTCGCTTTTTGAAAAATAAAGAACAACATCAGCCAAGCTATATAAATCATGAATTTCTGAATTCCGTAAAGATTTGTTGATATACTCACTCAGCATCAAAAAATTCTCATCCAGTCCCAGTTCCTGTATCCGTTCCTGGATCTGGTTATGATACTCGATCGTACTCCGGTATTTTGACGGTTTCCCGCTTATGATATAGAGGAGTGAAGGGTATTTCTTCTTAAGCTCAGCAACGACATCTATGGTATACAGGAGGTTCTTCCTTTCAAGGATATTTGACGGTGACAAAATAATCGGAAATGAACTGAGAATATTTTTTTGTTCTACAACGTGCCAGATAATAGGATCCATTTCAAGGTAGTTTCGGATGTTTATACCGTTTTGAATTATGTGAAGGTGACCGTTTTTCACCGGCAGCACTTTAACCAGTCTTCGACAGAATGTATTTGATATCGCAATGTAGACGGCCTTTTCAATAGGCGTAGTTAAAAGTTTCTTTTCCAAGGTTGATGTAGCCGTTTCGTGAATATTTTTTATCTGGCCGTTGCCGATATACATGTGATCGTGCGTATAAACGACAATATGTTTGTCCGTATTCTTCGCAAACTCATGGAAGGCATGGATAAAGGGAAGATTACGTGATACCGTAAGCATGTTGTGCACGATAATCGTATCGAGTGATTGGGTATTTTTTTGAATAAGCTGATGCAGTTTTCTACTCAGAACATAGAAGTCACGGTTGATAATACCGCTAAAAATGTTTTCTTGAAGATCGGGATTCCAGGTATTCAGGGACTGCATTTCTGGTATTTCGACAAGTTCGATGTGAGGATTTGTTTCTTTTCCCGATCCGGTGATTATCTTTACTTTATTTCCCAGTTCCGTAAGAATATGAGCATGTTCTCTAAGTAAAATCTCTACCCCTCCTATTGCCGGGGGGTATGCGAAATGAAGGAGTCCGATATTTTTAGCCATATACCTCCTTTATATCGGTAAATCCCGAAGCCGAATATAAGAAAATGATGAGGAGAATGTGAGAAGAAGTGTAGTTAAGATTTTTCGTTAATTACGGTTTGGTACACTTTTTCGTAACCTTCGACCATGGATTGCAGTGAGAAATGATTCTCGACACGTGTGCGGCAATCTGAAGATTTTATTTCTGATAGTCTTTCATAAGCTTTCACTAAGCCCTGGATTCCTTCATCAGGACTGACTACAAATCCGGTTTTTCCGTTTCCAATCACTTCTGATACTGACCCGCGGTCGAAACCGATGACCGGAGTACCGCATGACATTGATTCCGCCATGACCAGTCCGAACGGCTCATACCAGTTTATAGTCATCAGAAATGCTTTTGCATTCTGCATCAGTTTGACGACTTCAGGTTTTGAGAGTGACAGTTCATTGGTCACCGGTCCGATCCATTTGATCTTGTCCGAGAGATGAGGCTCAACATCCTGTTTATAGAATTTTATATCCTCAACATTGCCGGAAAGAAGTAGTCTGCTATTGGTTTTTTCTGCAAGCTCAATAGCCCAACGGATGCCTTTCGGATCCTGATAACTGCCGTCTGCTTCTTTGGCAGAAGATAGTCTTCCCAGCCAGAGAAGATAATCATCTTTTTTCTCCTGATATGCATACAGATCAGTATCAATACCGTTGTGTACTACATCATATATAACAGTATGTTTAAACAGTTTTTTATGTGCTTCAGAAATGGAAACAAGATATGATCGTTTATCAAAAAGACTGAATGCCTGATCAAACTCAGGAAATACCTGTCCGTGGATGGTCGTGACGACCGGCTTTTGGATATCTTTTGCAACAAGAAGAGGAAGGAACTCAGGATAAGTATGATTGTGAATAATATCAAAGTCATTGCCGATCTCCCGGAGCTTTTCAACAAGAAGGGTGAGCATTGCCGTGTGAGCATAAAAAGCGTTTTCAAAAGGAGGGAGCTCACTCAAAGCAATCGGCACAACAGGAATGATTTTCGCACCCGGTACTTCGCTGTCTCCGGTTCCGAGAATCGTGACATCATGTCCTTTTCTGATAAGACCGCTCACCAGATCGTATATCACACGGGGGCGGGAGGCGGGGATTGTCGGTGTAACCGGACGTTTGAGAAGAGATACGATCAGAATTTTCATACCATTAGTATATCAAATATGAGCTTAGGACTGGGAGTCGGATTCAAGTTGTCTCTTTTGACTTCTCTTCTGTAAAAAGGTTTCAAGTCGATCTGCGATTTCTGTAGGATAGCCGCTTCTGATATGCTCATGATAGAAATCAGGTCTTTCATCCAGATTTTTTAGGCCGCGGACTTTTGTTCTGTCAACTTGTTTTAATTGAGATTTTATCGTTTGAAGATCTCCGGTCAGATCAACTCCAACCTTTTCACCCCATCCCGGCATAATTTCAGATATGTTGTCAAGTACTCTCTGAAGACGCCCGTCTGCGGAAATGCCGGCAAGTGTACCAACCCAGTATGCAGGTTCACTCAGTAAAAATCGTGTCCATAAATCTTCCTCGAGCAACCGGGTAAGTGCGGGTTTCTTTTCTGTGGTGTCATCCCCTTTTTGTTTATCAAAATAATCAGGCGGTTCTTTGACCGATATACTCTGATCTTTCCCGCCATGTGCTTCTGCTATATGATCATCAATCCGGGTGTTAATATTCAGTCTGTTATCAAGTTCATTCAATTTCTCTGTGTCTCCGTATCTCTGAGCGACAAATCGACTCACGGATTCAGCAGAAAATGCATGTTTGAACGGAATGTCAAAAAGCTCCATCAGAAGCTGGATTCTCCCGATATGATAATCTGATCCTACGACATGAACAGGAAGATCTTTCAGTTCAGGATGATCAGGAGAATCAAGATATTGATTACAGACATTTATCAAATTTTCCAGAGTATTTGTGGATTGATCTTCAGCCAGAACATCTGTTTGAGGAATCTCAGAGCGGGGATCGGATGTGATATATTCACGGATGAATTCGGCTTCGGAAGGATATTCATTGCCGCCGGTTTTACCGCCCATAACCACAATTTTCGTTCCTTCTCCGGCAGCATAAAGCGCTTTAGTGGCTGCAGCAATTTCTTTTGACCAATAGTTGATATCGGCGGTCGTATCACCGGTTGTCACGGTATTTGCTTTATCCCTGGTCTCATTGTTGAGGACCGGACCCTGACCGAACAACAGGAGAAGACCCGGTTTTCTCGGTAAGGCTTTCACTTCAGGATCTTTCAGATATTCACTGAGACTATCAACAGAAGGGGATAACAGCTCTTTTGCAGGAAAAATGACGGCAGGCGGTTGGAACTCTGCATTTGTATCGGACATACGTCAATAATATCAGGATTTTGCAGGCGGCTGTTGAGTAAGTGTGATCGTCCGCTCGTACAGATTGTAAAATTTTCCGGCAATTTTGTCCCAATTGAATTTCTCAACGACGCGCTTGTATGCATTTTCTCCCATTTGTTTTCGTTTTTCATCATCCTCGAGAAGCATATTGACGCGTTTTGCGATCATGTCTGAACGCTTAGCATAAACCAGATATCCGGTGACATCATCTTCTACGATTGTTTTTACACCGCCGCTTTGGGTCACAATAACGGGTGTTTTGTGCACCATAGCTTCAAGAAGCACCAATCCCAACGGTTCTTTCCAGACTGATGGAGCGACATAGACATCGGCACGCAGATAATAATCTTCGATCTTATCTCCTTTTTGTGCCGAAAGATATCCCACAATATGTACATTATCCAGCTTGTGCTCTTTGACCAGTTGTTCGAGATACGGTCTTTCAGGTCCGTCACCGACAATCACGATTTCAGCCTGAATTTTTTCCGCCGCCATGATGAGATATTCCACTCCTTTGTGCTCGGTAAGTCTTCCTGTGAAAAGCACCATATGCTTGTGCTTAAAGTTGTATTTTTTGTCAATCCACGAGACGTCACGTGAAAAGTCAACGTTGTTGTCGATTCCGGAAGGAAGAACTTTCGTTTTCTGGTCAAACTCCTGGCCGAACAGCTTGAGGTACCATTCTTTGGTAAAGTCACTGTTTGCCGTAATAAATGTAGCTTTCTGAGATGCTGACTGCATAAGTGATTTCCAGCGGGTGTCCTCTTTGAAATAATATAAATCACTTCCGTGCGTCGTCATAATAAAAGGAATTTTGTAGAAGTTCGCAAGGTTGCGTGCGATATGTGGAAGAAATGCAGTATGAAACACATGAATCACATCGGGTTTAAAATCTTCAATTGCTTTTGCTGTTTCGAGAAGATAATAATTCAGGAGTTCGATGAGTTCCATCGGGGTAAAATCTGCGTATTTCTTGACTCCGGGAAGTTCGGGATTTCCGACGAAGACACCCATCTGCGGAGGTTTGAGGTGATACACTTTGGCTTGAGGAAGATCGTGCTTGTCAGGAGCTACAATCGCGGCTTCAAAATTCTTTCCCTGAATTTTAGTAAGCTGGTTTGTCAGTCTCCGCAACCAGGCGCCGGAACCGTTGCCCCAAAGCGGAAACATGTATGTATATAAAACACGCATGTGACTATTATATCACAACGGGTTCTCAGGACAAATAAAACCTATAAGAAACCGAGAAATAAAAAGTCTTGACAGTTCAGCCAAAAGCGGTAGTTCGTATAATTCCCGCCAGAAACTTAAGATTGTTCCTGAGCCTCAAATACAGGTTGCAGTTTTTGAAAGATTATGGGAAAAATTTCGGTGACGGTTTTCATTTCCTGAGGGGAAAAATTCTGCAGAACATATGGTTCTCCCGGAATCCGATGGGCAGGATCACGGTTATCAATACCTATCCGTATTCTCCAGAAATCTTTGAAGTGAAGCGAGCTCTCAATTGAGGACAGTCCGTTATGAATTTTTGGTCCTTTTCCCTGCTGGATTTTGAATTCACCCAGTTTGATATCCAGATCATCATGGGCGACGAATAATGAAGTAGGCTGTATGCTGTAGGTGGCAATCAGTTTGTTTGCGGTAAATCCTGACCGGTTCATATACGTCCTGGGTTTGGCAAGGATTGCAGGAAGATTGGAAGAACTGTCCTGCTGGATCTTTGCGATATCCGCATCGGAATATTTATCAAACGCAAATGTGGTAGGGGAAGTACTCATCTTATCAAGTAGCCATTCAGCAAACATAAAGCCGACATTGTGGCGGTTTTGTGCGTATTTTTCACCTGGATTTCCCAGACCCATAAGGATTAACATATTGCAATTATAGTCGATCCTCAAGTAGTATAAAAGGAAGAGTTGTCATTTATTGTTCTTATGTCAAAATACGTACCGGATGTCTCATCCAGAAGATGGGTCATTATCTCATCAAACCGAATCAACAAACCGGAAAATTATGATGACGATCCTACAAACGATACCGATGGTTGCCCTTTCTGTGAAGGAAATGAAAAAATGACGCCGAAGGAAGTGTTCCGAATCGGGAAAGGCAAAGCGGGGGAAAAAGGGTGGGAGGTGAGAGTGATCGAAAACAAGTATCCCATCACTGATTTTCATGAGGTTATCATCCACTCACCGAAGGAAACAGATCTTCACAAACTTTCGAAAGAAGATATTGCAAAAGTATTTCAGGCATATCGTGAACGGTACAACTATTACTGCAAGCAAGGTCAGGTCATCATTTTTTGCAACCAAGGAGAGCATGCAGGAGCTTCCATCGAGCATCCTCACTCGCAGCTTGTGGTTTTGCCCAATCAGATCAATCTTTCCGCACTTTGCAAGGAACCTATGAAAAATGTTGTCAAGGAAAATACCTATTTTGACGTGTACTGTCCGGATTTTTCACAATGGCCTTATGAAGTCTGGATCACTCCCAAAAAAGAGGACACTATTTTCGGAAGTATTAGCGATGAGGAAATCTCTGATCTTGTTGATATCTATCAAAATATCATGAACAAGCTCGAGAAAATATATGATAAAAAAAATAAAACAGGTGACGGATTCAGTTACAATTTTTACATCTACCCAAAGGAAAACTGGTACCTGCGTATCATTCCGCGTATGGTGTACCGAGCCGGTTTTGAGCTGGGAACAGGGCTTTCAGTCAATATTACTGACCCGGAAGATGTCGCAAAAGAACTCAGGGACAAAGAACCGATAGTAACTGAAACGAAAAAACCGGAGCAGACTGCCAACGAAGGTACTTCTGAAGAAAATTCGACAGCACCGGTCAAGACAAAAGAGGAGCAAATTGAAGATTTGAAGGCTAAATTGGCAGCCTTAGGAATAGAATAAAACTTTACAAGGGTTTTCTGCTCCCCAGTTCAGTGATAGCTCTTCCGCCTTTTCGTCCTCCTGCAAGACGGGGCATAAATGAAACGTATGGGTATGATCTGAGAGTCTCATCTTCATACCCGTCAAACGGATCAACCGCAGAAAGAAGTTCTGATGAAGTATTGTCCCAGCCGATCAGTTTTTTTACTTCTGTCGGAGAATGGCCTTTGACCGTAAAAGGATCAATAACCCAGCCGACGGCATTTGCTTCCACGGCACGTCTGAGTGCCAGATAAGTCTCTCCGCTTTGAGGCGCTTGCTTCAGCGCCATTGAAGCAAATAGAGGAAGAACAGATTCGGTCATAATACTGTGAAATCTGCCGGGATCATCCAAAGTACCCGCAATAAAGTCTTTCATAAAACCCACATCCGCAGCTTCCAAAGAGGGGATTATCAATCCCGTACTTGTTTCCGTCCAGAAGGTTTGTAAGTAGTTTTTTCGTGCTTGCTTTAATGCATCCGCAAGTTCCTGATAGTCCTTTCTATAAAGTTCGGGGTCCACGGCACGTCGGTACTGTTCCAGTCCGGAATCCAGCAAATGCACATCCTGGTCGTGATGGGCATTTGGCCAAAGCACTGATGATGCGACTGCTGTTGCTTCAACAATCCGTGCCTGTGCACCAAGAATTTGGAGCTCTTTTGAGATTCGTTCGGCAGCTTCGGCCATATAAGGGAAGGCATCCGGATTGATGTGAAATGCATGAACGCTATCCGATGCGGTTGTCTCATCCTGACTTGCGTCGGCAAGACGGTTGAGGATATCTCTCAATTGTTGTGCAGACATATCATTGCCATCAGGTACTCCTTCTGTCATAGTCTCATTGTACCTTATCGGGAGAAGAGTGTGAAGAAATTATTGTCTTGATTGTGCCATGCCTTGTGTGATAAGCATGAAAAGGATAAGAAGACCGCCGCCGCCGAGCATCATCGCTATTTTTTTACGTTGTTCAAGTTTGGCTTTTTCTTCGCTGTCATCAGGGAGATTCTTAATTTGCTCATTGATTGCAGCTTCCATTGCTTCGTTCATTTTACCCTGACTTATGAGGAAATTTATAGACCGTCCGGCTTCAGCAGAGAATTCACCTGTTTGTACCATCATGAGTACCTGAGCAGTTGCTTCGGGGTCTTTATATTTGGCCAAAGCTTGATCCATGAGCTCGATCTGCTGGTCAAGCGCTTCAAGTTCTTCTTCAAGCTGCTTTCCTTGAGCTGTCCCTTGAAGCCTTGCAAACTGTTCCCTTTTAATATCTTTGTTTTGCTGCAGGATTTCCAGCTGCTGTTTGGTTTCTGCAATCACATCCGGACCGTGAATACGCATCAACTCGACCATGTCTCCGTGAGATGCGACGATATGATCAGCGATTTGGGCACGGAAAGATCCGACTTTTGCATCAATCCGCTGGTTGTATTCAGTTATTGCCGCAACTTCATCGTTATATTTTCTCTGGTCATCTTCGGATGCTCCTTGCATCGGTGCAGGAGGAAGGTCTTTTTTCGGATAACGTCTCTCTAAAAATTTGAGAAGCGCATCTGTTGTGATTTGTCCCGATTCAGAAGCAGCCTCCGTAATGGCTTTTGCTTCGAACTGTACCTTTTCACTCGGTTTTTTGATCTGCTTGAGGTACATTTCAAAAATCTGTCTTTGTTTCGGTCCCATGCTTGAGAGGAGATCTTCGCTTTGTGCACAGATAAACGATGTCATAATGATATGTTCAGGGACACTGATAAGCTGATCACTTCCGTCGACCTTGCAATGAAACTGGCCGTCGGTTCGCCCGATGATATGAGTAATCCGATAGTTTTGGGAACCTGCCGGCATTTCAGCATTCCGAATACTCGGTTCAGCCTGTCGGATTTTTTTTGATGAATCTTTAGGATCGGGTTCCTCCCACATTCGGATAAAGGTATCTGAGTCGGACACTGATCCGTCTGCACCGGCACGAATGTCTTCACCTTCGGAGTACATGGGAGCTTCGGGAAGTCCGTTTATGGCGTCTATCCAGTTCAGTACGGTTCGCCGCTCACCCTGGATAGTGGCGGTACGTTCCTGAGCACCTTTGTTTTTTCTGTCATTTGCGAGGCCTACCTGTCGGGCATCATATAAGAAAGAGTGTCGGATAATCCTTTCAACATCAATTTTCGGATCTTCTTGAGGCCTTAAAGCTTCAGGAGCAGCAACACGGCCTTCAGTGGGTTGGGGAACGTCTACCATACTTATCAATTTACTTGAAACGCTATATAAAAACAAGTATATTTACTTTATGAGCATGGATAGACAACCGTCGAGGCAAGTGAAGGAGCTTGTACAGCCCGGCTCCCTCCGTGCCACTCCGCTCAGGGAAAGCCGGCCGAACTGGTTTCAACGGGTAGTACTCAGGCAAAAGGAAACTCCGAGGCCTGAAACAAACCCAAATACTGAGTTTGACCGCAACAAATTTACAGTCGAGACCGGAACGATGAATCATGAGAAAGTTCAGTTTAATCCGGAACTTCAGGCACAATATTCCACATATTTACACAACCATCTGACAAGACTGGCGGATCTTTATAATCGGGATCCGAATGCAGCTCTTTTCCAAGCTCCTGAGTTCAGACATCAGAAGATGCTACTGGAGACTTTGGCCAAGAAAAATGAAGGAAATCAATACGAAATATCTAAAGCAGATATTGAGACAGCTCTCAAAGACGATCCTGACCTGTGGATTACTACAACTCAGATTATGGAAGAGGATATGGCAATGACACTTGCCGGTCTTGGTCTTGTTGCCGAGGTTGATCCTGATAAATATGGTGCTAAGAGTGCATTTGATGTAACGGTAGATCCTCAGAGAATATACTTTGACATTAATCGCGGAAAATTGAATAAACTAACCAATAATCATCCGGTATTGGCGTCACTGGCGGTACTTGGAGTTGGCGCTTTGACTACTCCACAGGGAATAGCTTTATTACAACAGGGATATTCCGCAGCCGTTTCCAGATTACCGCAAATCGGTCAGCTTGTTCAAAAAGCCGGGGCGGCAATACAAAATCCCGCACTTTTGGCACCTTTTGCGACGCAGTACGCAGGTTTGGGTATTTCGGCTTTAGCGTTAGCAATAGGGCATAGGTCACTTTTTAAAGAAGGAGTTGGAATTGATATCAAACGGAATGCCGATTTACTGAAGAGATTGAAGTCGGGCTCATATCCTGCTGAGGTACAGTATCTACAGGATATCATCGGATTGAATATCAGCGATCTTAAAGTGACCAGACTCGGAATGCCACCCGGCATCCGTACAGTTCAACATGGAAACAAAAACCCCAACTCTATTGCAATGGAGCAAATTCAGGCAAGTTTAGTATCTCAGATGTGGACACGCTTCAAATTTTACAATGAAGGACTCGGTATTCCTCCGGAGAAGATCAACATGATCTCAGAGAATCTGACATTCGGTCAAACCAGAAACAATGTCAGGGGCGAACTTACCGTCTGGGGGGAAGAGATGCAGCAGGTAAGAAGCAGAAAAATTGCAGAGTTTATCAATAGGACAGCGCACGATCCCAATCCTGAAGAACAAATGATGATTGATATTGATGCACGGAGGGAAATCATCACCCGAAGACTGGAAAAGCGATTACTGAAGCAGGAAGCCTCACAGAAAACCGTATCTATGCTGACAACACAGGCAGAGGCAGTAAAAACCGGTGAGTCAAAGGGTAGAATTATCCAAAAACAGACGGAAGATCTTACGACTGCAGATTCGATGATAACCGATGCCAATACCACTCTTTCTTCAGAAAGAGACCAGTCAGGTTTGTACATCACTGCTTTGGAGAATCTTGATAAGACACGGGAACGGGTGAGAAATGAATACGGCGTAACGACCGTTGCAGAGCTTCAAAATCTGGTCAGAGAACGCGATATATTGGCAGATGATCGGCTGGAGGTTTTGCGGGATGAGCTGCAACAGGCTGAGAAGGCGGTTGAAAACCTTGAAGCTACAAGTAAAAATATTGACCGGCTTCATACTGCACAGGAAGGGCAGTTTACTGTATTAACCACAATTGATGCAAGACTTGCAGCTGCTCCTGTTCCCGTGGGCGGGGCGGCGCTTGCACCCGTCAATCTTGATGCAAACTTCCTTGCAACTGCAACAGTTGAGCAGATCTTTGACAAAATAAATACGGCACACACTCGGCTGGCAGCCGAAGGCTGGCCAAAAGATCAGAATGCCGCTCATCTTAAGGAAATTTATCAGGCAATAGCAGAAGCACGTGCAAGACAGATTGATGCAGGGGTTGCTGCTTCATCACCAGATCTTGTGCTGTTTACGACGGGAGCGGCGGCTGTAGGAGGTGCAGCGGCGATTCCGGGAGCAGGCATGGAAAACCATGCTTTGATGAATATGACGGTAGAGCAGATTATTACTGAGGTAAATAATGCCCTTCCAGCAGCACTTCATCTTAATCCGAATTCGCCCGCGGATCGTGAACGGGTACGGAAAGTCAAAAATGAGATCAGAAGGAAGTATGACGTCCGCTATCAGGCATGGCGTGAGATTGAGTCTGAAGCCGGTGATGCACTGACACGTCAGAGTACTCGTTCCGGATCTGAAAGGACAAATATAAATAATGAAATCCAAAAGCTTGAGACTGAACGTGATGCCATGCGACGTGAAGAAGCTGATGTCGCTGCTTTCAAGGACGATCAGAAGATTGCGAATGAACTGATGGAAGATATTAAGAGAGCTCCTTTATACCACAAAGGATGGCAGCAATTTAGTTCATATCATGTTTATCTTTCTGGACTTGTTCCGCCTCGTACTGATCTTGATCCCGCGAATCTCTACACAAAATCAGTAAATCAGATTCTTGCTGATGTGAATGCAATGCATGCACTTGATCCAAGTGTCGGCTGGAGTCCAGCTGAAAATAATAATCCTGAACATAGGCGTTGGATTGTCTCTGCCAAAGCTGAATCACAAGCTCGCCAGAATCCTGATATGACAACTCCGGTGGGATCAATGGGAGATCTTTTGGCTTGGGGGTATCGTGAAGAAGAGCTTGCAAAAGTAGATCTTGATAAGATCCCTCATACACGTCGTGAAATGTTGGCAGGAGGGGTACCACCCGCAACTGTAGGCACAGAAGCAGAATTTAAAGCCGCAGTACAGCAGGCGAAAAGAAGAAATGCTCTTCGAAAGCAAACGCTTGGAAACGAAATTTCTGCTGCAAAGGCTATTGGGGGAGATTTTGCTGACGCCGATGTTGATTTCCTATTATTAGATTCTGAGTTTCAGAGAGCGTACAAGGCTCTAGAACAACGCAAAGCCAAACTTTCTACACCCGCAGCACCCGTGGTGAGCAGTGCTGATCTTGATGTCCGTATAACGGCCCGCACCGCAGATCGTGATGCATTGCAGGAGTTTCCTAACCTTACTGAATACCTGAAAAACATTACTCAAAACACATATAAAGAATATATTGAAGCTGCTACAAAACTAGATATGAAGCGGGCAGAAGTTGCGAGCAAAGCAACGGGGGCGCAGACATCGGCGGAACTTCAGAGAAAAATCGAAGTCAGAGCACAGCATAGCAAAGAAGATATCGAACAGGCAGTGACGGATTTGAAAACCGCTGAAGCTGCAGTTGAAAAATCATCGCCGACAGTGAAAAATGCATTGGAAATCCGGGAATCGGCAATGAAAGCTTACAGAGATTTCCGGACTTTTGACAGGCAATTGAGACGGGGAGGTGCTGTTGCAGTGGGCTTATCCATGACCGATCTTATTGATACTGACTATGATGAGTTAATGACCCGCATCAATACTGCCTATGACAGATCGGTTGCGGCAGCCATTACTCCGCCTCTCGGATGGCCGAAGGAAGAGAATAAACTGGAGGGCAATCAGAAAAAATTAGCGGAAGCAATCGCAGGAGCAAGGTTGAGCCGTACCGAAACTGCTTTGAGGCGAACGTCTCCCGATGCTGTGGAGATTCTGGGGAATCTTTCATTAGAAGAGGCATTGTCGATGAATGATGCTGATCTGGCAGCCGCATCATTGGCATGGCGTGTTGCGGCAGGAGTGGCAGCACCAGCTGCGATGACGGTAGCTGAAGTACGTGATGCACGTAAAGTTCTTAAGGATATCGTCGGCGCTCAAAAAACGGCATTGCAGGAAAGTATTGATGCTAATAGTAAAAGACAGCAGAAAATTGCAGGTGAAATTGAAAAAATTGAAGAACGATATCAAAGTTCCGAGGCATTCATCGGAACGGTCAAAGATATGGCTCAAAAACAGGAAGCACTGTTTACTCGTATCCCTGATTTGATAGGAGCGGCTGCAGATGCTCAGTTCACTGTTCCGGTTCGTGCCGGAAACAGAAACTATACAGATAAAGAGATCAATCCGAGCGCAAACGGCGTAGCGTTGGGACCCTTGCCGAAAGGATATTTTGATATTTTGCAGATGATGACAGGCTATCAAGACAATGCTGCCGAAGGACGTGATGTTGTATTTCAGAAACTCATCAACGTATCGCAATTTCAACCGACTGCCATCGCACTTGAATTGAACAGACATCTTGATTTCGGTCTCGGTGCCGGTGGTCCGATCACGATAGACCGGGTTTTAGCTGAAATTCACCGCCAGGTCAATAACAAAACTCTCAGCCAATCAGATATTTTCCATGCTGTACGCAGTATGAGAGAAAATTATATTTCACATGTAAGAGCAATTTCCTAATTTATGAAACTCAATACCAAAACAATAATTCAGACACTGCCGATTGATGACAAACTCAAGCAGGATATTTTATCCAAATGGGATACGATGGATCAGGATCTCAGGTATGAAATTGAGAATCTTGTCTGGGAAGCGTACTATGAGTTTGAAGATCTCAAAGTTGATGAGAATATCCAGAAAAATTTTGAGAAAGCAAAGCAAGGTGAGATACCGCTCAATGGGGATTTTTATGATATTGCTGTCAAAGGTACAGAAGAATCAAAAACGCAGGAACTTCATCAATCGGCTGATTCTGTCGAACTTGCTGCCGTTCGGGAGAAACTTGAGCAGTTAATGCAAAGCAGTCCACAGTAATTGTATATATCATATGCCAGAGTTATCAGATCGGATACTAGCACGTTCAGAGCATGAGAAAATTCCCGCTCTGGACAGACTTAAGATGAGATTAAAAGCTCTCACTGCTCCTGATGAACTTCAGAGTTTTAATGACTCCGAAATCCTTGCTCCCGGTTATGCCAGACAGCAGAATCAAATGGCCGAACATGTCGGACGGGAAAAGCCCTACGGACGTGACCCGCAAGCGGAAATTGAGTATCGGGATGTGGAACTTGTTGAAAAGTACCGTCAGGAAACACAGGCGAAAAATGATGCTCAACAGCCTCAGAAACTTCGTAAAGCCCGTCAGGAATATACCGATGAGTTTATGGCCGCAAGACGGAAATTCATGAGGAAAGAAAAAGCAGACGAAAAGAAAAGAAAGAAAGAAGCGGAAGCGAAACAAAAAACAGAACCGCCGGACGAGCCGTCTGAAGCAGTTGCCAGAGAGCAGGGGCGCTTGAAACAAATAGTAGATAACCTTCGTCCTCAACCCAAAACAGATACATCGTCACCTGACAAGAAAGTAAAAGATGGAGAAACGGCCGATGCCCCAAAGCCCGATTCTACACCAGCGGGAGAGACTGAATCATCGGATACACAAGCGAAAGGAACGGCAGAAGCTGAGGGAAAACAGGATGACGGAGCAAAACAGAAAGCTCCAGAAGGCGGAGACACTCCTGAACCTAAACAAGAACCGAAACAAGAGCAAGCTGAGCCTGTTAATCCAATAACTGATGCCATCCAAAAAGCTTTCAAAGGGAGAGGAATGCTCGGAACAGATAATCAGATCAAAATGGTCAAAGATATTCTCGATAAAGCAAAGAAAATTGGAAGGACCATGTCAGTTGAAGATGCTGTTCGGGAGATGAGGGGAGAACAGACGCCTGATCCAAGTCGTCCAGGAGAAGAAGCGTATCAAGAGGTACTGAGAAGCGGAGCTCAGTCTCGGCGGGAAATGCGCGAAAAATTAGCGCCGATATTCGCAGCATCAGCAGGTTATCCGAATCCAAACGAATCTCAAAATCCTTCCAATAGAAACGGAGTTGAGACCGGCGTTTACAAAACATTCAGAACCAAAGCACAGCTTTTTACAGAGGAAGAAAAAAGAGCCTGGGAACAGCAGCAAATATCTCCTACGTTGCAGAATGACCCTCATGCAGTTCTGGATCCGGTCGCTGAAATATCAGGTTATTTTGATCGGCAAAACCCTGATTATCTGCAACTACTTGATTCGTATATGAAGCAGGAAGGGATGCGGACACCCATGAATAATGAGTGTGAAGCTGTTGTGTGTATTCCCGTCTATACTCTTGCCGAAGGTCAGGTTCTCCAGCATGCATTGGAACAGTATTTGTATCAAATTGACCCTAAAAAAAATAAAGATGCAGTTGATCCGAAGAAATTTGAGATCATTCTGTTTCTCAATCATCCCGCCACAAAAAGGCAAGAACTGGAAAAAAAACTGGGGAAGAACTACCGCGAAGGGAGTGAAAAAAGAGTAAAGAAGGGCAAGCCCGAGGTCTATGATACTGAAGAAGTTATTCAGCAATTCATGACACAACACCCGGAACTGCCGATACGGGTTATGAAAGAGGAATTTGAAGAAAGAGTATTGTGGGGACAGATTATTAAACCTTTATATGATATTGCTTTAAGACGTGCTGAAGAAAGAGATAATCCTCCCCAGGCAGATCCGTTGATCCTTACGAACGATATTGATTTGGTCAGAATGTCGCCTCATTATATAAGAGACGTGATCGATTTTTTCAGGAAAAATGAGCAGGAAGCAGCAGAAGGGATAGCTAAGAAAATTGACGGGGCGGTTGGGAAAATTGATCTGGCACCGGAGGGGTACAGAAGAGTTCCTGAGCTATTGTTGTCAAAAAGATTCCACTCGTATCTTGAGCTGCAAAACACTGAATACAATCATGCAACCCACGGCAGAAATACAATACTTCGTGGATCAACGTTAGCTGCAATCGGTGGACCTTGTCCGTATATGGACAACGGAGCGGATGGTGAAATGGGGGGGCAAATTTACTATGCCAGAGGAGGAGATGCTACAACTATCCCATATTTACATAAAGCATGGCTGGAAACTGACCCCCGTCGTGAGCTAAAGAATTTACAAACTGGAGTGACTCTCGCACATAACTGGGATTCATGGGCTGAGATGGATATCTATGACAAGAACTGGACGGAATTACAGGGAGATGCTTTCGATCCCGAAAAGGTCAGTAAGGATTTTCTTGAGGCCGAAATAAATCAGACGATACAGCATCCGTGGTATAAACATCACAATTGGGGAGGAAGAGTTGAAAGAGCGCTTTCATTTATCGGTCTACGGAATCATGAATTTTTTCTTAATAAGCTGATTTTTGAAAAAGGGCTCAGTCAGGAATCTGAGGAATTCGTAAAGGCTCTTGCAAGTTTTGAACTTACACAAGCTGATTATTATTGGAATGACCAAGGAAAATTGGTTCTGAAAAACAGAAATGGACATGTAGATTATCATTTTGTAGAAGAAAACGGACAGCAAAAGATAGTGATTGATGATATGGATCATG
>CAZDDM010000020.1:0-24509 GCA_964504235.1 uncultured Gammaproteobacteria bacterium | reverse complement strand
ACCTCTTTTATAGTCAAAAGATCCGGTAAGTTATCAAGTGTTACAGAAGGTTTGTTTTTGGTTTTATCTGACATAGTACGTGAGGATTATACGCAGGAATTATCTCAATGTCAAATACAAAGTTGATTTACTTTCAGAGCCCTAAAGTGGTATCATAATTGTACATGAACACCTTGAAAGCCATTTACTTCATTCTTGGATCAGTTATCATTTCATATTTGTTTCTTCTTGCAGGACCTGACATATATGCTGCTGCACCGCCCACACCAAGAGGCCCTCACTATGCATGTGATTTACAAAACGGTACTGCAACCCTGAACTGGTTCAATACATACAACACGACAGAGTACTGGTTCCGTCTCGACGCAAAGCCTCGGTCATGGACGGAGTCCTGTTCAAGTACTAATCCGGGTGATCTTTGCCGGACAACATCCAGTACAACCGTGACCGTTCCGATTACTCCGGAAGTTCCCTACAACTGGTGGGTCCATGCTGCAAACGCAGACGGACATAGCGCCGCAATGGACGGCACTGATTTTACCTGTAATCTGCCGGTTCCGAGAGGTTTTCACTATGAATGTTTGAATAATAATTCTAAAGTCCGAATCGGATGGCAGACGAGTGACGGTACAGATCCCGGAAGATATGAAGTACGAATGGATGCGTATAGCCCGTCCTGGAATAATAACTGTAGTAATGAAGGGGATGTTTGCATGACAGTGTTTGAGCAACAGGTTGAAGTCGCAATTGCATCAGGAGTACGATATCGCTTTTGGGCACACAGCTCATCCGGCGGGGTATGGTCTGAGGCGATTGAGCCGCTGGAATTTTCCTGTGGAACGGGTCCTACTCCCACTGCCACACCCAGCATAACACCCACATATACCCCGTCACCGACGCCAAGTCGTACTCCTACGCCGTCCCATACTCCGACACCAACAGACACTCCTGTTCCGACTGCAACACAAACTCCGTCTCCGACAACGATCCCCACTACCACACCCACAATAGTTCAGACAACCGTTACCCCCGAGCCCACACCGGGAGATACGTGTCCGATGCGGGGAGAAGGAGACGCTGATTGCAACGGAGTCATTGAAATGAATGATTTTACCTGCTGGAAGGATTTTTATATCGGGAAAACAATAAATGAGGAACGGGGGTGTCAATACACGGATTTTGATCAATTCGGCGGGACAAATCTGTTGGATTATGCCATTTGGTATATATCTTTTATTAATAAAATGTAGTATGCAGGCGGTTAATTTTTGCTAAACTGAATATATGAAGAGGATCTTTCCTTTGGGTATGAAATTATATTTAATTACTGCTTTTTTTTGTGCCCTTTTTATTTTTCTTCTAGCAGCAGATTCCTCATACGCAATATCAAGCGATCCCACCAATGTACAGTTCCGGTGTACGGCAAGCGGAAGATCAACGATTTCCTGGAGGGCTGATCCTGCTGCTGCATCTTACTCGCTTCGCATGCATAAACAGGGAACAACCTGGGACGCCTGTGCATCAAAAGATACAGACGGACCCGGAAACTCCTGTATAGATCTTTCAAAAAGTACCACGTCTTATACATTCAATACCGATCCCTATGGCACGTATGACGTGTGGATCCATTCAAGGGGATCAGACGGAAGTTATAGTCCAGGGGTCCGGGTGAACGGGCTTCGTTGTGTCCCGAACTGCAACTTGGGCAGCATTCCGTCAAATATGAAGCCGGGGACCTCCTATACAATATCTGCCAATTTTTCTTCGACAAACGGAGAATTGGGCGGTGAAATTTTTCGAAACAATTTTACGAGAATAGCATACAACAACTTTGGCGGAGCAGGGAATAGAACCAAAACAGGTACAACCTCAGGAACATGGACACCTTCAGCAAGCGATAACGGAGTACAGACTATCTATTGTCGGGCTTGGAATGATGCGATTGCGGAATGTCGTCCTTCAAACCTTGTCGATTACCAGCATAGAGATACTACTCAATTTAACTGTACTGCCACTCCGGTCAGTAAAACGGTTTGTGTAGACGGTCAGGCGCCGGATGTCCCGACAAAAAGCACACTGAGTTGTGTCTATTCGGCCACTCAGAGCGGGACAAAACGATACAAAGTCGGCCATTATTGGGGTCGTGTTGCTGATATCGGCTGTACCGGATTGTCATCCTCTCCGTATTGGTCACAGATGTCTACCTCGTCCGGCTTCTCGTCTACGATCAGCGGATCAACCAATACATGGTCTGCATCGGTCACGAATGTTTCATCATCGACTTTTGCTGAAGGAACCACCGTGTATGCACGTGTCCGGTCCCGTGATGCTCTCGATAACCAGTCGGGCTGGAGCGGTACACAAAGTATCACCCTCAATGATGCAAACTGTGCTCCCGAACCTTCGACTCCCGTGGTACAGATGTGTCCCGGTGTCCAGCACTGTACAACAGGAAGTACAACCCGTTTTGAGTATTGCGGCGATTGTCAGGGAATGGGATGTTCCCCGGGGCACAGATGTACCGTGAGCAATATGACTTGTAAGTCATACCCGGATAAAGTCTTCTTTTTCGATGAACTGTACAATATGCCGTGTTCATTTTTACCTCAGGCAGATCTGACAGTATCCGGACCGATAACGGTCACCCCTGCAGATAAAGTTGTTGGCGGATCAGTCAATATCAAATTTACCGTTAAAAACCAGGGGCAGGCATCGGGAGCCGGGACATATATCTATACCAATCAGTCAGGAGGCACCAGCTCAATTGCCGGAGACAATACCTGTACCGGATCGACGGTCCTGGCACCGGGTGCAACCTGTGTCTCATCATACAATTTTACCTTTCCTTCATCCGGTTCGAAGACGATGAGTATTTATGTTGATTCCCAGAATAAAGTCATTGAATCCAACGAAAGCAACAATAAATTTTCGACGACATTTACGGTGGCTCCGTATTTTACCCGTATCAGTCTGAATGAAGTTGATACATTACCTACAACCTACAATGCTCCGATTGTTGCTGCATATCAGGCAAATACGAATACAAAAGTGACGGATTGTGTCTCTGATCCGAGCATAAGCGGACGGAAAGCATATAAATGTAACGGATTGGTACAGGGAACTAATTATACCTATCGTGCTATTGCAACACCAAAAAACAGCAGTCTGCCCACTATTACATCTCAGATTAACGGTAACGCGAGTACAGCCGTCATTTTTGACTTGTGGGTTACATACCAGAATAAAGCCGTTACTGTTCCCACAGCACCCGCTGCAGGTCAGGCAGTCCAGCTTACCGTCTCAGGAAAGAAACTTAGGAGCCCGGAAGCAAAGCTGACAGTGGTAGGGGCAAGTACCGCACTCGGTTCGATCAGTCAGGAATTTGTACTTGCAGCAAATACCACAACGTTCTCAAAAACTGTCAGCATTCCGCCGCTTGCCGCGGGTACTTACAAAGTAAAAGTATCAGTCGCTGAAGGATACAAAGCAACCATTCCCGCATCAATACTGACATATGACGCTTTTACATTTACAGTAGCAGCCGCAACCACCCCCACAAAAACTCCAACGCCAAAACCTCCGACACCAACGAGTTCTCCCTCACCTCGGCCGACGACTCGAATCACTATGAATACGAGCGGTACGATGCCTTCAGGGTGGGGATGGCAAACTGCTGTTAAGAATCCGAATGATGATGTGGCTCCGACAACGAGCAGATCTTGGACGGATAGAGGGACAACACGGACTGTAACGGTAGATTCAGGTTTAGCAAGTGAATATTGGGTACGCCTGAAGCCGGTTTCTGGTTACACCTGGCAAATCACACAAGGGACCACAACCGTATCCAATAATCCCATTTATTTCAGTGTGCGCGGAGTATCAAGCGTATCTCTTACTGCACGTTACAACGGACCGACACCCACTGCATCACCCAAGCCCCCGACACCGACTCCCACAGTTCAAGCTGCCACTGCGACTTCAGTGCCTCCCACAACTACCGCAACGCCGCAGCCGACAGTTGATGACTGCCCGAATTTTGTTCTGGGGAATGCAACTTGCGATGCCGAGGGCGTTATCAACAATGAGGATTACGTATGCTGGAGAACACAATATATCGCAAAACTAAAAGGAGAAACACCGTCTGCAATCGGCAGCTGTAAGCGTGTAGCAAATTTCGACAGCAGTGAAAACGGCGTTACGTTACTTGACTTTGCTATCTGGAGAGTTAATGCATTGCGTCAAGGTACCCAGTAGAGCAATAAATATATTACAATCAAACTATAAATGAAACCTGAATTGTTAAAATCATTAAAAGAACATTTCTTATTGAGAAAAGCGCTGATGATTCTTATCGGACTTGCAGCTGCCATCTTTCTTTTCTGGTACGTCAATACCTATATCACAAAATTCTTTGCTTCGACGGATCCTGTTTCTGTCAGCATGACACCGACTAAGGATAAAATTGACCTGTCGGGCAAATCGCATGAGGAATTCAATGTAGCATTTCAGGTGTCAAATCAGGATGTATCGGGGATGGAGCTTATATTGACCTACGATTCGAAGTATCTGCAGTACGGGAAAGAGTATGATACAGCAGGAGGATTTATTCAGCCTGAGAATTTCCAGTATGATGTCCTGACAGAAGAGGTCAGTAAGATTGACGAGAATACCAAGCAGGTAAAACTCGTACTGGTTGCAACATCAGAAATACCCGTTACACCCAACAATGCCCGATTATTGAACTTCAAATTCAAAGCCATTGCAGTTGATCCCGCAGACAGTGAGACTATCAGTAATGTTATTCAAAATATCCGACTTGATACTCAATCCCAATTTGTCGGTGCCGACGCTCAGGGAGAGGCTGCACAGTTCGGAAACCCGACAGAACCCGTACTTGCTTCAGTGACTATTTACCGGGGCACTGGTTCAGATATTACCCCGACTGATCCTACACCGACAGATGCAAATTCAGGTCCGAAATTTATATTTGAACCTTCAGGAACTTCAGTTAAAAAAGGGGAAACATTTGAGTTAAAGCTCAACGTGGATCCCGGAGCAGAACAGGTTGCCGGAGCGGATATTTACCTTAATTATGATTCTGAGCTTCTTACACTGGAGTCGGTAACAGCCGGCAGCTATTTCCCGCTCGTGAATAATCAACCGACCACCGGTCGATTGTATATAACCGCAGTTGTGGAAAGACAAGGAGACAGTAAGACAGGAACAGGAACCATCGCGACTGTCACCTTTAGAGCAAATGAGGCAGGGAGTGCCAATATCGTTTTTGATTGTAATCCTGAAAAGACAGATACTTCAAGACTGATTAAAAACGATATCAATGCTACAAATATTCTGAACTGCAGCGCACTGAAAGCTCATACGGTTACCATTACATCTCAAAGCGAGCCTTCACCTACACCTACCACCGATGACGTCCCGACACCAACTCCTACCACAGGCTCCTTCTCAGGAGAAAAGGCTGATGTACAGCTTAATATGAAAGTACGTTTCCAGGGAGTCGTCAAGCAACCGAATGCTGCATTTGACCGGCTGAATGTCCGTATCGATATAGAAGGATCTCAGGGATATAAAAATGACCAGATTGTCGAATTTAAAGCAGACGGAAGCGGTCTTTGGAACGGTGTGATGAAAATTGAAGACGTACCGATAGCTCAGAAATACGCGGTTTTGATCAAAGGGCCTAAGCATCTTTCACGTAAGATTTGTGAAACGGCTCCGCGTGAAAATGTCCCCGGAACTTACAAGTGTGAAAGCGGGGGAGATATTGAGCTGAAAGAAGGAGGAAACAATCTTGATTTCAGTCAGATTGTAGTATTGGCAGGGGATATTCCGACCCAGAATCAGGTAGTTGACTCAGCCGATATTATTTTTATCCGTCAGAATTTCGGCAACACAAGTCCTACGGCACTGTCACGGGGAGATTTGAATCTTGACGGTATTATTGATACACAGGATTATTCTTTGGTTATGGCAGCGCTCGGATTCAAGTACGACGAAGAGTTGTGATCGCAGATAGGACTATAAAATTTGCGAATTATCAGTTAGTATAAAACTATGGACGAAAACCAATCCTACGGGCCAGTTGATTCGGCTCAAATGATTTCAGAACCGGCACATCCGCAGCACAATTATCGTATGATATTTATCACGATTACTGTCCTTCTCATCGCTTTGGGAGGATATATCGTTCTTACCAATGACGGATTGAAAGCCCGCATGAAGGAGTCATTGCGTTTGGTCTCGCCGAAAACGGAACCCACCACAAATAAAGAGACTCTTGAGCTTTTTGCTTCCGAAATTACCGACAGGTCACAACCGTGGGTAGAAGTAAAAGCACCTGAACAGGAAGCGACTGTAGGGCAGGAAATTGAATTGACAGTGAACGCATTTTCAGGAGGTAAGGATATCACAGGCTATGATCTGTTGATCGGTATCGATCCGTCACAGTATGAAGTAGTGAGCATTACTTCGGAATTACCTGCGTTCCAGATACAGGCGTTTGACCGCGGGATGTATCGTGCAGTGACCGGAATCAAAAATCTTCAGGCACAGGATCCGACACTATTCAATGATACACCTCTGGTAAAAGTTGTTTTGAAGCCGAAAACGACAGGAGAAGGTGTCGTTACCGTACTCTCAACAAAAGGCCAGGAACGTACACAGTTGGTAGATAAAGATGTTGTCATCATTGAGCCTCAGGTAGGTTCAGTTTTTATTACAACCCGTTAAACTCATAATGAATCAGGTTCTTAAACAGTCTATAGTAGTTGCATTCAGTTTTATCACTCTGGCAGTTGTCGGGGTTGTTCATGTGGAGGCGGCTTCACTCGAGTTCGACCCTGCTAGTTCTGAGATTGAAGAAGGGGAGACCTTTTCGGTAGACGTCAATATTGATGCCGATACTAAGCAGGTGGCAGGAACGGACATTTATATCACGTATGACAGCAGTATTGTATCATTGCAGTCTGTCACGGGAGGTGATTATTTCCCGCTTGTTAGTAATATCCCTACGACTGATAAATTGTATATATCAGGAGTTATTGCCAATCAGGGCGAATACAAAACGGGCACGGGAACTGTTGCGACGCTGGTATTCAAAGGCGAGGCAGAAGGGACCACAGAGCTTAAGTTTACCTGTAATCTGACTCAGACTGAAACTTCGAAGATAAATCAGAATGATATCAATGCATCAAATATTATCGACTGTAGCACACTCACCGCACACGCAGTAACGGTAGGCGGAGACGGCACTGCTGCCGCAACCACACCGACATCGCTTCCTAAGAGCGGCGTATATGAAGATATGATGCGATATACAGCACTCGGAGGAGTGCTTCTTGCTGCCGGCTTAGGACTGCGCGTAATCATGAAAGTGCTTTAATCGTTTCATATTCTATTTACGCAGGATACCCTTCAATGGTATTATGTATACATGGCTTCGCTTCTACGCCCACGTTTAGGATCAAACAGGAAACTGACTGTCATGTTTATAACACTCACGCTGCTGGTGGGTCTCCCTGTACTTCTTTTTATCGTACTGGCCGTTCAGGGATTTGTTTCAGGGGTGGGAAATGATAAGCCGGTCGATGTGGTGGCTTCGGAGATCTCAAAATCTTCAGCAGTAATCACATGGTATACCGATAAAAAAACACAGGGTGTAGTGGAATACGGTACCACACCGACAGCTCTCAATTCCTATGCCCCGGAAGTCGGATCGGCGAAAGAACATGAAGTCAGCCTTACTCTGTTGTCACAATCAACGACGTATTATTTCCAAATACGGATAAACGGCAGTGTCTATGATAATTCTGGAATACCATGGACATTCACCACAAAAAACAAAGACGGTGAAGATGTCGCGGAAGCAATCAAAGGAATCTCAACCCGTATCGCACGGGAAGGTGAAGAAGAGGCGACAGAAGAGGCCGGAATCAGCACAAACAACTGTAATGTAACGGATTGTAATGAAATCAAAGCCAAACTTGGAAAGGGATGCAGTTCGGCAGATTATTTCAAATGTATTTCTTCAGCAGGAAGTACTTCAGTCACCCCCGGCACGCAGTCCTATACGACCCCGATACCGACGCCGACTGTGGTACTGATAGTTTCCAATTTATGCAAGCTGGATTATATTCAAATGGAAAACGACTGCACTTCCTGGAGCTGGGACAGTTTTGCTACCAAGCCTCAAACATGTCGTGATGCGTTTGACCGGTATGTTTTCCAGTGCAAAAATACAAGCTTTACGGAATCACAGAACAAACAGATAGTCTGGTACTACAACAATGCCATAACGGATATTGCTTCAAACTCTGCTACCTTTAAAGTCAGACCCCCGACTGGGGAACATATTTACTGTCAGGTACGTGTAGAAGATGCCGTAGGCGGTGAAACCCACTCAACTCCTTGGGTTCGTGCAGCAGAATTTTGCGACTAGCTTACAGGATGCCGCCCGGTATCAGGAATCCGTTCAGAAACGACATCACCGGATCAAGTATGGTGTGAAGCATGGATTGACCGCCTATCGGAAGAATAAGGGCGATCAGAAATAAAAACCCGTACCGTTCGAGCTGATGCCATTCCCGCGCCTGCTGTTCATTGAGCAGTCCTTCAACGATTTTAAATCCGTCAAGCGGGTGAACGGGAAGTAAATTAAATACCCCAAGAAGAATATTCATCTGAATGAAAACAATAAGGAGGGATCCTATAATAAGAGGAATCTCTAAACCAAAAAATGTGAACAGATAGAGGATAGCGGAACTTACTATAGCTAATAAAAAGTTTGACACCGGACCCACGATAGAGATCAAAGCAGCATCCTTTCTTGCATTATCAAGATTGAAAGGATCAAACTGTACAGGCTTACCCCAGCCAAATCCTACCAATAATAAAAAAATTGTTCCGTATAAATCAAGATGTGCGGCCGGATTGAGAGTCACGCGTCCCTGCAGTCGGGGAGTAGGATCACCGAGATGATCGGCCATTTTTGCATGCGCAAACTCATGAATGGTAATAGCAATCACAAGTGATACGGCGCTTAACAGGAAAAGGATCGGGTTAGTGAGCAATAAAGTAAGCATATTCGTTTTTTCCGAAATCAAATAAAGTATATTGCATTCTGCAACCCTTTATGATATCATAAAAAATCTTGACTTAAAAATCTCTTTTAAACTATATGGAATGTTATCACTGTGGAAAAGGAATTATGTACGGCAGATCTCATACGCACCATCGCGGTGTAGCGGGAGGTCGATGGAAAAAGCGTGCCCAAAAGACACAGCGATTATTCCGACCGAATCTTCAGCCTGTCACTATTCTTGATCAGGGAAAAGAAGTTCGTGTCAAACTCTGCATGAAATGCCTCAAGAGAGTGAAAAAAGACATCATGGACGGGAAAAAACCGTTTGTCCAGATGAAAAATATTCCGGCAAATGTAGTGCCTGTTGAGGCAGCTGCCTAAAACTTATACTTTCATTTCATGAAGTTCTCCGTTCCGTTCTTCATATAAGGGAGATTGCTGTTCCATAGCACGCGCCGTAAAGAGTATTCCGTTTAGGTGATCCACTTCATGCTGCATAATGACCGCTTTAAAGCCTTCAAACCATTCTTCATGTTTTTCTCCGTCAAGTGTCTGGTATGTAAGCAGTACCTTTTGAGGCCTTTCAATAGGAGACCAGATCCGGTCTACCGAAAGACAGCCTTCCAATGTCGTTTTGTCGTCTTTCTTTTCCACGGGAATGTCAACTATTTTGAGAAGTTTAGGATTGATATACTCACGTACTTTTGCCCGTTTGTCAGGGCGAGTCACAAAAAGCGAAAGTCCCACTCCGACCTGAGGTGCCGCAAGTCCGACTCCTTCGGGATCTTTTGCAGCGATAAGGGTTTCGGCCATATCTTTGACCAGCTTTTTCAGTCTTTCATCGAATTGTTTTACGGGTTTTGCGGGAGTGCTCAAAACTTTGTTTGGCACCTTCACAAGCGGTAAAATCATGCTCATATTATAACAGACTGAACTCAATTCCTTCAGCAAAACAGCCGATTTAGAGTATACTATCAGTATGGCAAAATTATCTCTTTGTATTGCAACGTTCAATGAAGAGGAATTTATCCGTTATCCGCTTGATTCAGTCTCTGACATTGCCTCGGAAGTCATTATTGTGGACGGCGGATCCGATGATAAAACTATAGAGATTGCAAAGTCATACGGCTCTAAAGTAAAAATTTTCCGTGAAGACAACCCGGCGATGTTCCATATTAATAAGCAGAAAGCAATCGAGCGCGCGACAGGCGAGTGGATTTTGCAGCTTGATGCCGATGAAGCGGTGAGTCCGGAGCTTAAAGATGAGATTATCCGTATCATTGAAGGAAAGACTACGGAGGAGTATGACGGTTATTGGGTTCCACGGAAAAACTGGTTTCTGACAAAATTCCTGGAAAAAGGCGGAATTTACCCTGATTCAACAATCAGACTGTATAAAAAGGGAGTTGCTCATTTTCCCTGTAAAAATGTACATGAGAATGTAGAGGTGAAGGGGAAAGTCGGGACACTTCATAAAGACTTGCTGCACTATGCAGATCCGACATTTGAACGGTATTTAAACCGTTGGAACCGGTATACCACTCTGGATGCTCGGGAACTTGTCAAAAAGAGGCAGGAACTCTGTGGATTGTGTTATTTTGTGATGAAGCCAATCGGTACGTTTTTGAGTATTTACTTCCGTCATAAGGGTTTTCAGGACGGGTTTGCCGGTTTTGTCTGGGCTCTTTTTTCTTCGATCCGGTGGTGGGTGATTTATGTGAAGGCGAGATCTTTCGTAAAGTAACAAGCGTTTTTTATTGCTCCGTGGGCTGAAACGCATTATATTGAATCCGCCGCACCTCCCAAGTCACCAATAAAATGGCATCTTCACTATTTAAGTTATGCCCCGATCTTGAATTCGACGACGTCGCCGTCTTTCATCACGTGATCACGACCGACGATTTGAACCTTTCCTTGTTCTCTTGCCTTTGTCCAGCCGCCAACGTCAACAAAGGTTTGGTAGGGGACGATATCCGCTTTGATGAACTTCTTTTCAAAATCCGTATGAATGGCGGCTGCAGCCTGCGGAGCAAGAGTTCCGGCGGGGATTGTCCAGGCACGTGCTTCGAGTTCTCCGCCTGTCAGGAATGAAATAAGCCCCAATGTTTCGTATGCTTTTTTGATAAGTCTATTGAGACCGGTTTCTTCAAGTCCGTACTGATTCAGATATGCTTTCTGATCACTTTCGTCCAGTGCCAGCACTTCATTTTCAAGTTTGGCATTGAGATATATTGCCGACAAATCTTCGTCATCCTGAGAACGCGGAAGCGACAGAAGGATCTCGTCAATTCGTTTTTGGGTACCTTCACGATCCATGAGTTGTTCTTCGGATACGTTAAAGACATAAATGACCGGTTTCATCGTCAGAAGATGAAGGTCTTTTGCGGCCTCTGTTTCATCGTCAGTGAGTCTAAGAGTTCGGGCAGGGTTACCGGCATTGAGATGATTTTTCAGTTTTATGACAGCATCAGCACGGTGTCCCTCTTCTTTGGTAGCTTTGGCACGGGCCGCGACAGATAAATCTTTTTGCTTTTCCAGAGTGGCAAGATCGGCTAGTACAAGTTCTGTTTCAATCGTTGAAATATCACGTATCGGATCAACGGAGTTTGAGACATGAAGGACATTGTCATCTTCAAAAAGACGGACGACATGTGCAATGGCTGCCACTTCACGGATGTGCGAAAGAAATTTGTTTCCCAAACCTTCTCCCTGTGAAGCCCCGGCAACAAGTCCGGCGATATCGTAAAATTCGACAACGGCGGGGACAATTTTTTGTGTATTCACAATCTCTGCGATTTTCGGAAGCCGCTCATCAGGTACCTCGACCACACCGACATTCGGTTCAATGGTACAGAAGGGATAATTGGCCGCATCAGCGACCGTTTTTTTCAGGAGTGCGTTAAACAGTGTCGACTTTCCGATATTGGGAAGTCCGACAATTCCGATAGATAAGTTCATAGGGGATATTATAGCAACTGGCTCACCAGAATGCGATATGTTATAATAGCCCGTACTAATAGTCCACGAACATTTATGCGTGAACAAGGTATTACACCACACATTGTCGAAGGCTGGAAAACTGTCCGAATTCCCAAAAATGAGCAGGTATCGTATGAGGGTCCGGTCACTCATGATCTTGTGACTGAAGTTCAAGCTCTTGATGATGCGTGGCTTCTTGATACCTCACGTACGCCAGAAGAGATTGATTATGTACTAGAAGGAAGACTTCAGGAGATCCAGCTAAGTCTGCAACATCCGGACCAATCACCGATCGCACAAAAATACGGTATCACACATCTTCTCAGTGAGCCATCTGAAAGGTTGGTCGCATATGCCGAACTCATGGATGAGTATAACCAACTCTCTCAAGGTCACAGATCACGAGCAGAGAATCTTCGTACAGAGCTTGATACGGAAAAGGAAGCGATCAAGGATCAGGTAAGGCAGAGAAAGATGAAACAGGGGAAGTCGAAAAAACTTATTCATGAGACAGCATCCCGTTATGCCGCACGGATGAATGTACAGAGAGAGAAAGAAGGACAAGCACAACACGTGCAGGAATTAGTTGCAAGGAAATTTATTCTTGATAATTTGTCTGCATCTGAAGATTCACAGAATCAGGCGATTACGTATCTACCGGCCGCTTTAAACCACACCGTTGAAAGCTTTGGCAATGAAGAGGTTGGTACAGCAACTTTACAAGCTTTCATAGGTCATATCACGGATCATCTTCGTACATCAGATGATACATACCTGTTCAGACAATTCCGATATAAGCGGAACGGGGGCTTGACGAGTAGACAGGAAGATATGGAAGTTCTTCATGCAGTGCAGAATATGGCGTTTAATCCTGATTACTATAGCGGGAATCCTATAACCCAACATCTCATACGAGAAATGGGAGAGAGCATGGTTGTCTTTATGAAAAGGCAGGCATTATTCCAATCTCAACAATCATTTACCTCAGAAAGGCCGTATCCTGCATTGTCATTCATGTATGATCTGGCCAACTCTACATTGGCAGCAAGTAGCCCCGGCCTTGAAAGAAGTATGGCACGTATGCTCACACAGCATTTCTCAGATTACGTCGACTCTCCATGGGTCATGAAAGAGGTGAAACAGCTTACGTCCAACTCTCATGAAAGAGTGAGAAATGTAGCCCTTACGGCATCAGTACAGGATAAAGCAATTTTGCAGCCACCGATACAGGTAGGGAACAAAGAAGTTCCGATTCCACGAGATATACCTGAAGAATTCGTTGAACTTTTACTCAGTCCGGAATGGAGACTTTTCAATGGACTCCGTATCGGAAATTCACGTTTTTTTCCCATGAATCGAATGTATACAGAAAGCAGTGTTTTCAATAAGCTAAGCAGAAGTATTGGAGCGGAGGAAGATAAAGAGCTTGCAAAAGCACCCCCTGAATATATAGAAAACAAACGAAGATTTGAAGAAAATATTGCCCATCTCATTACGACACATGGTGTTTATAAAATGAGAGGAGTCGTATCTGATATTTTTGATCGTGTCGGAATAGATGTTTCCACTAATAACGATGATTATATGAAGTTAGCAGGGTTTAATGATCTCAGTCGCAACGAACGTATAAAGGAACTTGCGGATATTGATAAACAATTGCCAAGACAGCCAGAAGTTGGATATCCAACATTACAAGAAACCTATTTTCTTTATTTTTGGGCTCAAGAGTTCTATAATTCTCCGCGTTCCCAAGAGCAATTAGATCAGTACGAAGAAGAAAACAGATACTTATGGGGAGAAGTCCTTGATAATCAAAAATGGTTCGTATCTCCTCGTGGGGATCGTTTCAATGCAGAACATGATCCATTACTCCAAGAGCGGTTTCTTGATAGTATGACATTCCGTATAGATCGTGAACATCCTCGAGAATACATTGTAGACCTTACGTTGCCCGGAATACAGACACCGATCAGACTTTGGCTTGATCAACATAGAAATGTGCGGGACCGAGATAGGGGAGTTTTGCTTGTTGACAAGTCTGCAAAAACAGCCTTTACTAATGCTATTTTAAAAAGACTGTACTACATTACTTCCGGTCTCCTCTCCAAAGACCCAACGGGAGATGAACATGGAGACGGGAACTCACTAGATCTTGAGTACAGAAGAGCACATTACACGATCCTAAACTCTACAAGCAGCAGACCCATCACAATGACATCACACGGCGCTCTCATTCATGCTCAGGAGGTTCTGGAACAGTATGGTATTGATATCTTTGCTGAAATTGCAAGAAGACGAAGAATAGGAAGACTGTTACCTCACCAATATCTTACATTTACCCGTGAAGTAACGCCTCAAGTCGTTGAACGCAACATCCTTCCGAATATCATCAAATTCGATCCTACAGCTATCGAATTTCCGTCAAGTGAAGATAACGCTTCTGTACAGTAATTTATTGCCATATTCTTACAATAAACGACATATAATAATGGTATGTCAATCGAACGTATCCGTTATGCACGTAGATTGTCCCGTGATTTTTCAAGGCCAATAAGGATAGAAACACCTGTTCACCAGACCTCCTACGATATGGACGGGAAGACCTATGATATTGATATTTGGCACAGACATCAGTATGAATTTCCCGTTCCCAATCTGGATGATGAATGGCTGACGAAAGAAGCATCCCCTGAAGAGGCAGATCAGCTCATCGAAAGCTGGCTCCAGGGCATTGTTCATTCAGTCAAAGACTACCGGCGTTCAGTGATTGCAAAGAAATACAACATAGAAAAACCGCTCGGAGAACATCTTGAACGGATGATAGCCTACTCGGAACTAATTGACGAGTACACTTTGCTGTGTGACGGTTATTTGGAAAAAAATATCGAAAGTGGATCCCCTGAGGATATGGATCGGGCAGAAACAGCACAGCAAGTGCAGGATGTTATTATGAATAAATTTATTTTCGAACAGTATCAGGGCGATGATAGAGAAGATCCTTTTACCGCACTTCGGAAGGCGACAGAAAGTGCGGATAATCCGACAGTAGCGCGTGCCTGCAATTCATTGTTGACGGCAGCTTCCTCTCACCTGGGAAAACACAACTACACTGGTTTGTTCGGTAATATCCAATATCAGGAAAATGCCGATACATAATGTTTCATAGATATGTAATTTCTTCGACACTCTGGGCCTTTCTTACAGCATGGAAATGCTGTTTTTGCTAATCTTTTTTTAGGCTGGTTAGGCTGATGAATGTGTTAAGTATGTCCGAAAGGTTTTTGGGAGATAATCCGTTTTCCTCACACAATACTGCATTTGACTCACTGCGATTAGCGGAATATCCCGGGAATGGAACTGCTGAATGGAACCAGCGAAATATTTCAGAAATACTCCAGCGCCAGAAAGATACGAATGAAGGCTGTTTCTTTGCCGGCCTGTATATGTTGAGCCGTGCTTTCTATCCTGATAGGCCGCTTCCTGATATCGATGTCTATTGGGATGAATTGCCCATACGGTATGGTCATCTGCTTGAACCCAGACGTATTATGGTCCCTCATGATAAATTAGCTCAGGCGTATGAAGAGATATATGAGAACGAATGGGGGATAGCTCTGACAAAATACCATTTAAACGGAACAGGTCAAAAAATTATCGGCGGGAGTATGAGTCCTTGGAGAAACCCCGCAACAGTTCGGCCGGGCTTCAAATCGCTTGAAACCGGTAAGATTGCCACACCGTATAGTATCCTTATGCACCTTGCAGGCGGCAGTGATACACATTTTATCACAGATGACGGAAGTGAAGAAGCACATATGATGAGGTCAATGTACGAAGATCAGCGGTATCGTACTATTGCTCTCTTTGAATTTAACCCCGTACCCATTGGAGTTCCCGGCTCTTCAAACACCGTTACATACGAATATGCCTAATAAGGATAAGTTGGGAGGGGAATGACCCCTCCCAACAGTTGCGTCAGACGGTCTGTAGGGATGCTATGCGGGGATGAACAGCTTCCAGTCGCCTTCCACGTATCGGTTGTCGATGACATCGAAAATACCGATGCAGGCAGGTTCGCCATTCTTCATGAACGTCACCGTTGCCTGACGGCCGTTTGTCATGATCGTACCAACACCGGTTGCGCCGATCTGCTGGAGCTTTGAAACGTTGTTCTGAGACGAACCAATGGCACCTGCTGAGTAGCGGGCCATGCGATCCAGCGTCATCTCGTCAGAGTTGACCAAGGCGTGAGCAAACTGACCTGCTGCACTTTTGGTCCCGTTGTACTTCGACTGCTGCAAAGATGACTGACGTTGTGAATTGGGCCTGTTGGACTTCTTGTTCTGATGGTTCATGTGTCGGTTCTCCTTGATGTAAATGTTCCGTGTAGCATCTGGCTACCGTCTGTACGCAATTTCCTGCCTGTGAACGATGTCGGAAAGTTGTACCCTCATTGCTAATGAGAGATTGCCCAGCCAACAGCTTCACACACAGGGATACTTATTTTAAAAATTCACATTTATAGCTATGCGAGAAATAAGTAACAAATTTGTAATAAAAAGGTTCGAAATGATGTAATTATTCAATAAAAAAATAACCAATTCGACCGTTTCTCACTATCTTTTTACGCTTCTCTTATGGTGCATTTGAAGAGTTTTTATATCATATGTCTCTATGAAAAATTATATTTTTGATCATATGTATATCCGGCCGATCATAGAATACGAGAGAGGGATTTACCGCATCGAAATCGTAGACGAAGAAGATGAGTCTACAGCAGAAGAATAGTACCCAGTCCCAAAAACACGAAAAACCCGATGATATCGGTAGCCGTCGTGACAAAAACGGTACTTGCGATTGCCGGGTCGATTTTCATCGATTTCAGAATAAAAGGGACGAGTGCCCCGAACAAACCGGCGATAAAGAGATTAGCGATCATTGCTATCCCTAAGACAACACCAAGAAGGGGTGTTCCGTGAAAAAAAACAGCGGTTATTCCGGCGATAATCCCGACGATTATTCCGTTAAAAAGACCGGCCATAGCTTCCTT
Organism: uncultured Gammaproteobacteria bacterium; assembly: GCA_964504235.1. Lineage (GTDB taxonomy): Bacteria > Patescibacteriota > Microgenomatia > UBA1406 > GWC2-37-13 > UBA1450. The sequence goes on along the minus strand of CAZDDM010000020.1, from coordinate 7,380 downwards.
AAAAATAATTCCTTTTGCCTCACGCCATTCGATATCATTCATGGCAATTCCTCTCACCACGACAGCAAGTGCCTGAGTCGCGGCATTTCCGCCTTCACCGGCGACGATCGGCATAAAAACGGCAAGAAGCGCCATTTGCGCGATAGTATCCTGAAAAAGGCTGACAACGGATGCCGCTAAAAATGCTGTCGCAAGATTGATAATAAGCCATTTGTATCGCATAAAAACTTTGAGCTTAATCGGGTCTCCCGGTGTCTCTTCATGCTGGACTCCGGCAAATTTATACACATCCTCCGTGGCTTCAGCCTGTGCAACACGAAGAAGATCACGTAAATGAATAATCCCCAGAATCGTTTCCTTTTCATCGACTACACCGATAGCATCGCTTTTGAGATGATCGACTTTGTGAAGGATTTTTTCCTGATCCTCTTTATGGCTGATCAGCGGAAGTTTCTGCACTATTTTACTGATAGGGACATGAGGAGAACTGAAAATCAGGTTTTTATGAGGGATAAAACCGAGAACCTTACCTTCTTCCGAAGTCAAAATGATAAACGGGACCTTATTTTCACGGGTGATATGCTCCTGCACCTTATCGGCAATGTCTTTAAAAGTAAATGTTTCCTTGACGATAATATAATCCAGATCCATAAGACCGCCCGCTGTCTCACGGCCGAACATAAGCAGTTTCTCAATCTTCTTACGCTTCGGCTCTTTGAGCTTTAATAGAACTTTCTGACGCTTGGAACCGGGAAGGTACTGAATAATGTCAGTTGCATCATCCTCATCGTTGAAATGAAGAAACCGGGCACACTCGTAGACTGACAGTTTCGGAATGATCACACTTTTCGACTGGTCGGAAAGCTGCAGAATGACTTCAGACTGAATTTCAGGAGGAAGAAGTGAAAAAATGTATCGCTTCTGATCATGCAAATGATTGATTATGTCGGCGATTTTGTGAAAATCCATCTTCAGCAGAAGATATTTGATCTCTTTGTAGTTACCTCTTTCAATGAATTTGTTGACGGTATGAAGATTTTCGACAGCGGCCATATCATTCATCATACATAAGTTTAGAGCCGGTGACTAGTAGTTTCCGTTTTCTTACCTGAAGGATTAGCACAGGACAAGTTTGACATAACCTGATAATTATATTATGCTCATACTATGAGAAAGTTTTACCTAGCAATACTAACCTTTACATTATTATTGGCTTTTCCTGTAGCCTCAATCGCACAGGAAGCAGAAGAAACGGTTGAAGAAACCGTGGAAGCGACCGTGACTCCGAGCCGTGAAAAGAAACGCACTGAAGCGATGGAGAAAGCAAAAGAGATGAAAGAGGAAGCGATACAAAAAAGGAAGGAAGCACAGGAAGAAATCATGATGAAGCGAGAGGAAGCAAAAGAAGAGTTTGCGAAAGAACGGGAAGAATTCAAACTGAAACTGAAAGAAATAACTGATGAAAAAAAACAGGAAATAGTCGAGCGGGTTGATGCTCATATTGCTGAAATGAATGAAAGAATAACCGGAAAACTGGCAGAGCATCTGGATAGAATTTCAGAAATAATCGACAGAATAGAGGAGAAAGCAGGCGAACTTGAAGGAGAGACACAAGCGGTAGATGATGCCATAACCGTTGCTAGAGCAGCAGTGGAGACTTCGCAGGAAGCAGTAGCGGAGCAGGCAGGGAAAGAATACGTTATTGAACTCAGTGAAGAAAGCAATGTAAAAGAAGACGTTCAAACAGTGGTGAAACAGTTTCGAACCGATATAAAAGCTACGGTCGAAACAGTCAGGGAGGCACGACAAAAGACAGTCGATGCTGCACGGGCACTGGGACAAGCACATGAACAGAGTACTGAAGAAGAGCCGGAAGCTACCGAGTCTGAAGAGTCTGACGAATTAGGCGGCTAATTACTATTTTTGACTAAATCATGGATAATCAAAATAAAAAGGAAGAACAGCAAAAACCTGAAACACAGGAGACGATAAAAACACCGGAACCTTCAACGGAAACAACACCCGTTGCTGCAGATCCGGCCGTCACATCCGAAGCACCCGCAGCCCCTGCAGAATCTCCTGCTGAAACGCAGGCATCAGTCGGCACTACTGCAGACACTTCAGTCGAACCGGTACCTCAGCCGGTCTCTCCAGATGTAGGCTACACCGAAACAAAGTCAAGTAAACTGGTGTATATTCTTGTCGGACTGCTTCTTGTCATACTGCTCAGCTTGGTAGGATTGTTCTTCTACAAACAAATGGCAGCAGCACCGGCCGAAACACAGATTACGCCGTCACCCGTTCAAGTCTCACCGACTGTTGAAGTAAGCCCGACCGTAACGCCTGTGAACGAGGAGGAAGCCGATCTTCAGCAGATAGAGATTCCTGATATTGATCAGGATTTACAGCAAATCGAGAGCGATCTGGATCAGCTTTGATCCGGTCTTGTGTAAATTCGGGATAGTTTGCTATACTATATTTATAGTATGGACGAAAACAAAACCCAAACCCAACCGAGGCGAAAGCTTCATTAATAAATGGACAGGCAATGCCGCCTATCAAGCAGCTTCTGGAAGAATCATGGCATCTCCTGACGAAGAAAGTACTGAAAATACTTCTTATCTCAACCTACACGTTTATCGGCATTATCATAACCTACATCCTTGCCGCACTGATTGGTCTCATTGTTTTTTTCGGTATATTCGGAGGGATACAAAACGTTCAGAATGCAGCCGCCTCACTGATGACAAATCCGGCTGTTTGGACAGCAGGCGGAATTTTGTTTGCAGCACTGATAGTTGCCGTTACGATCATCAGTCTTATGGCCCAGGCAGGACTTATTCTGGCGCTTTCTGAAAAAGATGAATCTGCCTCAGCATTTTCTCTTCTTAAAAAGGGTTGGATATATGTATTACCTTTATTCATTGTCGGATTGATCGAATTTTTTATTACGTTCGGAAGCATATTTCTTCTGATCATACCGGCGATTATTGTGAGCATTTTTCTTGCATTTACCCTTTACACGGTCGTTCTTGAGAATAAGAAAGGGATAGAGGCTATCAAAATGAGTGTCGGGATTGTACAACAGCAGTTCGGTGCAATAGTCGGCCGGTTTGTTCTGTACTTTTTACTGGTAATGGCGGTGATGATAGCACTTGCTGCACTGAGCAGTATTTCCGAAGAAGTTGCCGCTTTAGCCGGTCTGGTACGTTTTGTAGTCAATTTCTTCGTGAACTGGTTCGGTCTGGTATTTACATTTCAGGTTTATCAACATGCACGGGCTGCATATGATGAGTCAAAACCCGTCTCTATGACCTGGATGTGGATCGTAAGTGCGATCGGATGGGTGATTGCCGGACTTGTTATCACGGCAGCAGTCCAGGCAATCGGGAAAATAGATCCCGGTGAGTTGTTGCAGGAAGCCTTTGAGGAAAATAACACACAGGAATTTAATATCGATCGAGAATCTGAATATGGGGAAGAATCCTCCGAGGATTTCTATAACATGTTCGATGAAGAGACACAAAGAGAACTGAGACAATTGCAGCAAATGGAACAGGGGAATCAAATCTGATTCTTATCCTACGTGTTCTTCTTTGACCAGATCCAGTCTGTCGATGTACATGACGATACTAACTCCGATTGCTATAAGAGCAATAATACCCAGGACAGAAGCATCAATTGCCTCCGGAAGTATGTTTTTCGTTGCAAGCGGCACAATCTCACCGTGACTGTTTATGCGTGTCTCAATAACTTCCTGCCATGGCCACAGCTTTCTGACAGAACCCAGCATAAATCCAGACAAAGCAGCGACTGAAATATCATGATGTTTTGCAAAAAGCCAGGAAAGCAAACGTGAGAAAATGGACAGACCGACTACCGCACCGAGAGCTACTGATATAAGGACACCGATATTCATCTCACGAACAGCTCCGAGTACCTGAGAATATTTCCCCATAATAAGAAGGATAAACGAGCCTGAAATCCCTGGTAAAATCATAGCGCATATTGCGATCATGCCGCTAAAAAAGTACATGGGCAGGTTGGAAGGTGTCTCTACCGGTACCGCTCCGACTACTGCATACCCTACAATCAGAAAGAGGATAAATGAGATCATGTTTTGGATACCCCAGGCTGAGACCCGCTTGGCGACAATCCATGTGGACGCGATGACCAATCCGAAAAAGAAAGCCCAGACAAATGACGGGTATGTGTCCAGAAGGTAACCCAGAAGATTGGCAAGTGAAAGAATTGCAGTAAAGATACCGGCAAGAAGGGGAAAAAGAAAACGGTAGGGTACCGCTGCGACAGCTTCTTTTATTTTGAACTGAAGCCCCAGCCTAAGTACCTCGCCGCTTACTTTCTTAATACTTGCAAGCAATTCATCATAAATTCCCGCCACAAACGCTACTGTTCCTCCGGATACTCCCGGTATCAAATCTGCCGTTCCCATTATGAAGCCGGTCACAAATAACTGGAGTAACGGTTTGTCTGTTTTCTTTTGAGTTTTCATAGATATATTTTAGCTTGAAAGAACTCAAAAGTCTATGTATTTACCAGCACCTGCCGCCTGAAGAAGCCACTTTCCATGACCAGAATGTCGAGCCGTCAAGGCGACAGACATTGGTACCTCCGTCACGCTGCGTGTCAAGAAGTGAGTTTTCCTTTCCGTAATTATCATCGCCGCCGATATCTTTCTGATGTATGAGAAATGCAAAATCAGTTCCGTTGGAACGGTACAGATAGCAGGGAGTTCTGCCTCCTGAAAAAACGCGGTTCATTTGCGGATCATGAGGAAATTCGTCGAGATAATCAGGTACGAGTCCTGGAATGACATCATTCGGTGCGAGATTCGGAGTTCCCCAGGGATGGTTGCACTCTCCGCGCCAGGCACCACCGGGGTTCGGATAAAAACCGTGATCGATATAAAATGCATCCAGTGCCCGTTTTACTTTTTGGGCATCCGTGATGCGAATGGTGTCCCGTGCATTACGCTGCGATGCAGAATATGCGACAACTCCGAAGGTCATCAGTACGCCAACGATGGTGAGTACGACAATGGTTTCTACAAGGGTAAATCCGGCTTGTGTTTTCATAACTTTCTATCATAAAGTATATGGAGCGCACAAAAGAAAGTAAAGATTAAAAAAAGTATGTAAGATTTTTTAAGAATGTCCCTACCATTTATTGGATTTGCGCGTTCTCATAAGTCACTTCTCGTTTTGACATAAAAACCGGTAAAAGTTGATATCTGGCGCTAAAACGGGTACAATATCCTTCTATGGAAAACCCTTTTGCGAAATTTCTGGATTCATTTCGGAATCTGCCGGATAAAAAGAAATATATTGAAGTTATAACTGCAACACTTTCTATTCCGGTTCTTCTTTCAGTGATTTATATGAATTATATTAATATTCAGGAAAAAAGAAACGGACCTGATACCTCTGATCCTGTAGCCGAACAACCGAAAGACACCACACCTACAATCATTACTATCATACGGGATAATGACAATGAGCCGACAACCGCACCTGAAAATGAAGACGGGACTCCGACTCCGACACCGGAGTCAAAAGGGGAGTGTATTAAGGATATCGGACCGATAGATATTCTTTCACCGCAAGAAAACAGCACCGTGAGCGGGAATCCGCTTGACATTGACATCAGATATGACCAGGGAGATTACTGCTCTGTAGTTTGGAGTTACCGCATCAATAACGGCCAGTGGAGTGATTATTCTGACAATGATATCGTCATCTATAATATGAGTTCGGGCAAAAAGACTCTTGAACTTCGTGTGAGAAGTTTGGTTTCAAATCAGAACAAAACACTTACCCGAATCTTCACATACCAGAATACAGACGAACAGATTCCCACACCTACCAGTACGGTAACACCGGCAATCTCACCGTAAGGAGGAGTGCTTTTCAAAAATTCCGTCTTTGATTGTCTAGACTTTGCTAGAATAGATACTTCCTATGAAAAAAGAACTGATTCCAGTTATCCTGTTGACATTGGTGAATACTCTAAATTTCTCCATCATGATACCGATTTTGCCGTTTATTGTAGAGAAGTATGGAGGAGGAACGATTATGTACGGAGTTCTCCTTTCAATGTATCCGTTGTTCCAGTTTTTTGCAGCTCCGATGCTCGGTACTTTGAGTGATTTTTACGGTCGAAGACCAATTCTGTTGTTAAGTCAGGCAGGAACCATGTTGAGCTGGGTGATTTTTGTAATCTCTTACTTTGTTCCGAAGATATTTATCGGACCTTTTTCATTACCTCTGCTTATTCTGCTTATAGCTCGTATTGCAGACGGAGCGACAGGAGGAAACAATGCGGTCGCTAATGCATTTTTATCCGATATTACGACACATGAAGAGAAGACAAAAATTTTCGGTTTGATGGGCGGTATTGTCGGATTAGGGCTTGTCATAGGTCCTGCTATTGGAGGATTGACAATGTCGACTTCGATCGGGTATCTTGCACCGATCCTGCTCACTCTTTCTGTATCCGTAATTACTCTTGTAATGATGTATCTCTATATGCCGGAATCACTGCCAAAGAGAGAACGATCAGAAAAGCTTCGTTTTAATTGGATTGAAGAGCTGCAGTTTTTACCGAAAATAAAAAAATACAGCCATAACAGACAGCTGAAATTTCTATTCTTCTTGAGAATTATGTTCCTGTTTGTGTTTAGTTCATTCAGTTCAATATTTGTACTGTACCTGATTAATACATTCAAATTAGATTCACCGCAGATAGGGCTCCTTTTTATGATGGTCGGATTGTTTCTCTTCCTGAATCAAGCTGTCTTATCCGGATGGCTATCGAGGAAATTCGGTGATTTGAAAACGCTCATTACGGGCCATATTGCACTGATGATGGCACAATTTTTATATGTCGTTGTCCCGAATCTCACAGCGTTTGTTCCTGTGGTATACCTAAATAATTTCGGCTTTGCCATCAGTATGCCTACCTTCAAATCGATGCTTTCTAAAAGTGTAAACAGGAAAAAGCAGGGAGAAATCATGGGAATCGATGAATCTCTTTTTGCAATCTCTGCAGCGGTATCTCCGCTTGTCGCAACTGGCTTGTACTCCGTAATCGGAAAGTATACGTTTGCTGTACAGGGCTTTATTCTTCTTGTTACCCTGATCGTTTACGAATACAAAAAAGGCTGGAAGGTAGAAAAATAAGAAAAGGAGCTCATTTCAATAAGGTTCTTTTACTTTCCCTTTTTACCCGTGCCGTACCAGGAATAGTAGATGACCGGGATAAAAAACAGTTTGATAACTCCCGAAAAGAATAATCCGGCAATGATTGCACCTCCCAAACCTCTCCAGAGCGGATCAGACAAGGTGATAGGCAGAAGTCCGA
>CAZDDM010000019.1:15019-24653 GCA_964504235.1 uncultured Gammaproteobacteria bacterium | reverse complement strand
CCCGTATGACGTTCTGGAAGAAAGACTGGATATATTGGAGTCTTTATACGCACGGGTTGATAAATCCTTGCTGAATACTCTCTAAAAGTCTTTTTTAAAAATATTCGTGTGACAAAATTATGTAGCCCCAGATTGTTGATAAAGTTTTTACACGTAAATACGATACAATGAGAATTAGCATATGAACTTGCGTAAAATGCTCAATATTACTTCAGTTGAATTGCTGCTTTATGTTGTAAATTTATTTTTGCAATATCTTCTTTTTAATGTATTAATCATTGTATTTGCTATCAGTTTGGCGTTTTTATTAATAGCTTATATCAACATCGGTCCCACTGAAAGCATCTCAGATATTTTAAAAGTTTTTTTTCTATATGCTTTCGAGATCGGCGAAAATGATTCAAATATTGATATGCTTCCGCGGATAGCGATTTTTATGAATAAATTGGCCTTAATTTCTATTGGAATAAGTATGATATGGTCATTAATAAGAAAGAAAAAGTCAGATGAAAAGCAATTCTTTTTAGGAATTGGAAGTTATTTCAAAAGATTGGTTATTCTAACATTAATTCCCGTTATTCTGCTCGTGCTTAGTTTTTTATCTCCTAGCGCTCAAAAAGTAGATCCTATTCAGGGTTTCTTTGTTATTTTAATATTTTTGATAATTCAGTTTTTATTCTTGGGAGTTGCGGCAATAATACAGTTTAATATGAGAGTATTAAGGGAGGGAAGACTGCAAAGTGTGGAAATAAGTGCGGAACCGACGGGACTTGAACCCGCAACCTCTTCCGTGACAGGGAAGCGCTCTAACCAAATTGAGCTACGGCTCCTTTCAGGACTAGACTATTTTACCAAATAGTTCTCCATTCCGATAGTCATATATTCTAACATTCTTTAGATCTCCTGTGAAGTCCTTTTCGGTCTTGACGCGGATAAGCATCTGATTGGTAAGAAGGCCGTGCTGATAGTCCCCTTCTCTCCGTTCCAGAATCAGCGTTTCGAATGCTTTACCGACATGTTTTTCCTGAAATATGGCATATTTCTTATCGGAAAGGTCTCTCAGACGCTGTGATCGTGCTTTCTTTACAGCCGGCGAAGGTTGTTTCAGCCTTTTGCTGAGATAATAAGCAGCCGTATGTTCTCGTCGTGAAAATCTGAATACATGGAACCGTGATATCGGTGTTTTTTCCAGAAAAGAGTAAGTATCCTCAAAATCCTGATCGGTTTCTTCTAAAAATCCTACGATTACGTCCGTTCCTATGAATGCGAACTCATTTATGTCTTTGAGCATATTCAGCTTCTCGATAAATTCATCTCTTGTGTAGCCCCGTTTCATGAGCTTGAGCATATTATCAGAGCCGGCCTGAAGCGGAATATGGAAAAAATCTACAAACCGATTAGAGTGAGCGTATTTTCGGTACAGATTAAAAAAATCCTCCTGAAATGTCCAGGGATGAATCGATCCGAAGCTGATTCTCGGGATATCGGTTTTAGTTAAAATAGCCTCAATAAGATCGACAAATGCTTCTCCGGTATCCCTGCCGAAGGCTTCAGTGTTTATTGCGGTCAAAATAGCCTCAACATACTCCGGATATGACTGTATCTGACTGACAATATCATCAATTTTAGTAGATTGGGGTAATCCACGAAGATACGGGACGATACAAAAGCTGCAAAACCGATGACATCCGTCCTGGATTTTGATAATGACACGCTTTGAGCGCATAAATTTATCCGTAGCGGCGCTTTCTGCAGATTCATCGAATGTTCTAACAGTTGCTACTTTAGGTAACTCAATTTTCGGATTATATTTCTTCTCCAAGAGCTCAGCAATAAGTTCTTTGTTTTTATTGTCAATCAAATAGTCAACTCCTCCTACTTTGGTGTTCGTTTTTGACCAATTGGTTGCTGCACAGCCCGTCACTACAATCTTTGTGTCCGGAAACTGTCTTTTCAGGTTGTAAATATGCTTTCTCGCCTCCCGTTCGGCCTTGTGCGTCACTGAGCAGGTATTGAGAATATAAATATCAGGCTGTTTTGACTCTTTTTCATATCCTTTTTGCATGAGTTCACGGTCAAGAGCCTCCATTTCTGCCTGATTTACCCTGCATCCGAAGCTAAAACTATCAAAGGTTTTCATATTGGTATTTTATCACAGAAGGCTCTTTTTGACCTCAAGCATTGTACTCATAAATACAAACACATACTGTTGCATCAGCCTAAACACCCTATATACATATTTGTGAAGTACCTAATATAAGTCATATAAATAATATACTTGACAAACCTATAATATGTGATATAATTATTCTCAGATGCTAAGGTTTTTCTCCCTAACGAAAAACTTTAGCATTTTTTTATGGTAAAAAATATAGCAGTATTACTATTACTTATAGTACTACTGATCTTACCAAATACCGTTCGTGCAGAGCAAGTTGCAGGAACGTCTGCAAAGCTAGTTACTGCAGAAACCACTGATGACCGTGTTGACCAGTATGTCGAGCGGAATCTTCAGAAATCAGTCATTCGGGAGGTTCTTGAAAGCAAGAACTCACCTCTTGTCACTGAAGTAGATGCATTCATGGACGCATGTACGACATACGAGATTGACTGTTATCTTCTTCCCTCTATTGCCGGACTTGAATCCTCTTACGGTAAACATCTTATTCCGGAGTCTCACAACCCATTCGGTTGGGGCGGCGGACACATTTACTTTGAGTCCTGGGGTGAGGCCTTCCTTGCTGTAGCAAAAGGTCTGAAAAACAACTATATCGGCCGCGGAGCGGAAACTATTGAAGAAATCGGTCCTATCTATGCTGCAAGTCCTACGTGGGCAGTTCGTGTACGTTCAATTCACAATGAATTCGTACGCCGTGAAGCTGATAAGAAACTCTATTACGCGAAACTTGCCATGAGTCTGTAAGAATCGAGCCTGTTCCGCCACGCTTCTCTCCGCTCACATGTTATAATAACACCGTTGACTTTATCATTTATCAATATTGAGTACTACTATGTATACGTTTGCCCGAAAGAATCTTCCTAAAAATACCGTTGAATTGTCTGTGAAAGTCCCATGGGAAGACATTAAGAAAGAATATGATTCTTCATTTGAGATTATCCGAAAAGACCTGAAAGTTGAGGGTTTTCGTAAAGGAAAAGCACCGAAGAATATCGCCGAATCAAAAATTCAAAAAGACGTGGTGTATGAACACTTACTTCGTTCTTATATTCCCCGTGTATACTCTGAAATCCTGAAAAAGGAGGATGTCCGTCCGATCATTTCACCGAAAGTTGAGCTCACAAAAGCAAAAGAAAATGAGGAATGGGAAATCAAAATGACAACGGCGACAACTCCGGATATCAAACTCAATAACTATAAAGAAAAAGTCAAAAAAGCAAAGGAGAACGTCAAAAAATCAGATATTTGGGTTCCCGGGAAGGATAAAGAACCGACAGAAGAAGACAAGGAAAAGCAGCGTCAGGCAGAGTTTCAGGCGGCACTTGAAGCACTTCTTTCTGAGGCGACGGTTGAAATTTCTGACCTCGTCATCGAGGAAGAAGCAAATCAGCGGCTTTCCAAGCTTGTTGACGACGTGCAGCGGGTCGGTCTGACAATGGAATCTTATCTCAAATCCAAGAATCTGACAAAAGAACAGATTATGGAGCAGATCAAAAAAGAGATTGAAGATACATACAAAATGGAATTCCTCTTGCAGAAAATTGCAGATGAGGAGAAAATAAATGTAGAGCAGGCAGAATTAGATACTATTTTTGCAGGCATCAAGGATGAGAAGGAAAAACAGGCAGTACAGGGAAATATGTACTATTATGCTTCCCTCATGCGAAAACAGAAGACCCTTGATTACATAAATAGCCTGTAGTATAATAAGAGCATGGCATTTGGCAGCTCAAAAAACACAAACAGACCTGCTAAACAGGTCAAAGGCGAAAGCCTTGAGCGTGAAAAAAGTTCCTCTATAGGCGGTTCTGTCTCCTCTTTGTCCAAAGATACGGTAAATAAAGTGGGGGAAGCATTCGGTGATATCGGAAAAGGTATTTTTGAACAGCTGCTTCAGCAAGAACACCTCGAATACGCGCCGGAAAAACCGCAGGAACAGCCTGAACAAAAAGGAACATTCAACCCTGAACGCGGAACACTCTTCAGTTTCCGTCAGATCGAAGAAGAACGTCAGATCTCCGAAATAAAAGAACTCATAAAAGCGATCAAGCAGGAAGTAGAAAGTATTAAAAAAGCGGATTCAGCCCTTATGAGTGAAGTAAAAGATATCGAAAAACTGACTATTGATACACTGCCCGAAAAACCCGGCATTTATCATGTCCGATTCCTTGAAATAGTGTTGAAAGTACTTCAGACTTTAAAGCTCAAAATCAGTGAATCTGGAACATGGATGGAAGCTCTCAAATCGAAAAAAGCAAAGAGAGGTTCGGCTTTTGCCGCAAACACAAAGAAAAAGGGAACTCAGTACTCCATGTCTCAGGAACTCTCCAACGCACGCAACGTGCAATAAGTCTATATTCTTCATTCATGAATGTCATTCCGGTGAAAACGGGAATCCAGCTACTTTATTATTTCTTCATATAAATCTCTCCAATCAGGATTATTTCTCTCAATGAGTTCAAGTTTCCACGTTCTGTTCCATTTTTTTATTTGCTTTTCGCGTTTTATTGCAAGTGCTATTTGATTATGCAATTCATAGTAAACTAAAATATTCACATCATAATCTGCCGTAAAGCCGCTTACTATCTTAGCCTTGTGTTGCCATATCCGTTTAATCAGGTCCGAAGTCACTCCGATATATAGTGTCCCGTTTCTTTTACTAGCAAGTATATATACAAAGTAGCATTTATCCATAATTTTTCTGGATTCCTGATCAAGTCGGGAATGACACTCAAGTTTCTATTCCAAGACTCCCAGAACATGTCCTACTCCCCGTGCCCAGCTTCCGTTTGAACTCGGCGTATATTTTGCCATAATCTGCTCAGGCGTAGTCAGGCCTTTGTCTATGTAGTTTTTCTTCATACCTTTGGCAATGGTTTCTATAGCATCAGGATAAGACTTGAAGCGAGTGATTTTGTCGCCGTATATCCCCCATCCCCAGCAATTGTAGGAATTGTGAGGTATAAACTTGCAGGCGGTAGATTCCTGCATGGAAATGGCCGGAATAAGACGGTAATCAAGTCCGTATTCATCGGATACCTTGACGATAAAATCGGCGTGGTCATAGAGCGGTGAATCATACTTACGGAAAAATGCCTTCAGGACGGCTACTCTTCGATCCTTTACTCCTTCATCGATAAAATACTCAATTTCCTGATTGGAAAATTCATCTCCTGACAACTCAGAAAACTCCTGAAGTATGACGGTAATGTTTTTGTTTTTTATCGTTGTGACATGCACGTATTGAGATATAGCGATGTTGGCTGAGACGGTGGTGACAAAAATTGCCATCATTACTCCGATTTTTTTAAGCATAATTTCACTATATATTGCCTTAGAGATGTTTGTCAAACTCTCTCACGGTGACATTTTATAAATATAGGTCTTGAATGTTTTCCCTTTCATTACTTTGTCCTGATATTCTCTCAGATAGGAGATCTGAAATCCATGGGCAATAATCGTTACATCCTGTTTTGTTTTTGTCAGCAGTTTATTCTTGAGCGTCTCAACAAGCTTAGGAAAAAGGAAAATATAAATATAGTCTGCCCCGGAAAAGTCAGTCATTTTTACGTCTTCATTTACAAATGAAATATTACGGAGCTTTTGCCAATAAGTAAGAAATCTGCCTTTCAGGAGTATAATCGGATTGATATCAACCCCTTTGCCTCTCACTCCATACGTTTGAGCGGCATATCGAAGTACCCTTCCGTCTCCGCAGCCGAGCTCGAGAAAATACGCGTTTCTTTTCGGTACAATCTCATGAAGTATCCGTTTATAATCCTCTGTTTTTGTGGCAACATACGGGGCGCCCCGAAACCATGAAATAATGAGAGAGATGGTATAGATGCTTGCCCAGATGAGAAAGATAAGGAGTGAGAATGCCGCAAGAAGATATAGGATTTCGGAAAGCATAGTATGTATAGTATAATATCTACATTCTTGAAGCTGCATAGAGATATTCTCTGTGTTTGCCCCTATAGCTTAAAGGATAGAGCACTGGTCTTCGGAACCAGTGATGGGGGTTCGATTCCCTCTAGGGGCACTGATTGGACAGTAGTCGAGGGTCCGTAGCTCAACGGTAGAGCAGTAGCCTCTTAAGCTATTGGTTCGGGGTTCGAATCCCCGCGGACTCACAAAACAGAATATAATCTCCTTCATTCCCCATCATCAATATTATGACTCCTTCTTGCTGAATGCCCTATAGTATTGTATAATAGGGAAAATACATATTCAATGTGTATAATATATTCTCTATTTATATGCAAAAGGAAATATCATTTACTGATGTTGCACGTGCAGGTACACAAACGGTAGTAGATTACATGAAGCAAACCATGGTGCATGAATCTGAAATACCGCAACCTCGATCGGTAATGGCTGTAAACGTCGCTTCCCGACTAATGTTTGAGGACTATGCTGCAATGGAAGAGCCATTTGAGAAAATTGCATCTGCCATTCCTATCATGCTTGCATGTAATGATTACTGTGATCTTGGAGTAGCTGCAGAACGACGTCGAAAGAACGGCAAGCTGACACAAGAACAGTTTGTCGGACTTGTATCGCTACAAAGTACATTGAGACAGAAACTTGATAACACTATCGATTCATACGGAGGTAATATTGATAGATTATTGATCGCGGAATATGTAGAAGACAGTATCGCGCTAGCAAAATGTCACGATTCAGTGGCTCCGGAAGATATTCCCCTCCTTTTGGAGATTGATAGTGCCATTTTTGAATTTTTTTCTCTTTCCTCTGTAAACGAACCCCGTATCCGCAGATTTTTGGAACTGGCGGATGGCAGTACACCCTTCGAGAAACTTAGAAATAAGTACAACCGCTTTTTAGAGGTGTCCTCAAACCCAGATCCTGATTTGTTTCTTCTTCGGGCTATGCATATTGGGGAAATGCTTCTCAAATTGCAGGATGACAAAATGGGATCCAAAGAAGATGCACTTCTTAACCTGAAGTCTTTCGAAGCATATGCTAATCATTTCCCCGACGAACAACGGGAACATGTATTTGCACAACTTCGCACGAAATATCTTAGAGAACTTAAACAACTGGGATTTTCAGAATTAGGTGTCATAACTGCAGAAACACTTTTTACTGTTGTGCAAAAAATCAAGTTCTATCTTATGACAGGTAACGAAACGACTGAAAATTCGTTACATCGGATTGTTTGTCCTGAAAAACCGCCGCATGACCATCTGAGAGAAAGTTTATTTGCGTCAGGTCATTTGCATGATCTTTTCAGGGTACCAAGACTTCTGGATAGTGACTAATTGTAGAAATCTTTACCTGTTGCCCTGATCCTCCAATATCTTATTTATTTCCTTTTGAGTAAGTGCAATCCAGGGTGAACTGTCGGCATTGGCAGCTGCTGCTGCAGGACTGTCACCCTGCGTCCACCACTTTGCCTGGTAAGGAATACCGTCAAAGAGTACCCGATCTCCTGCGTCATATTCATCGCGTCCTGACCATTGAGGATATGTCCCTTCCGGAAGTTTTGATTGAGGAATCGGTTTTTCACCTTCTAAAACCGGTCCAATGAGTTGCCAGGGAGTCTGCCAGGATTGAAGTACGGGATTGTCTGGTTGATCTCCCTTTGTCCACCACTTTGCTTCATAGACATTTCTTCTCCATACAACCTTCGTTCCGGCAAGATACGCACCGTCCTCATTCCAGATCTGATAAGGACTTTTTTTCGGATCATCCGGTGTCTCTTCCGTTTCTTCCGATGAGTCAGCGATTGTAATCAACTGAGCATTTTGCGTCAGGTTCCCCGTGAATTTGTCACTAAGTGTCATGGCAAAACTCAATCGCTCAGTTGTCACTCCGCTGCATGAATCGGATACAATCGTGACATCCACATAGTTCTCGCCGCAAGGCGTATCGCGATTGGCAGACCACATAGACATGCGACCGATTCCCTTTTCCAGGGCAAACAGGTTCAGCCCCTTTGCATCATCAATAGTAAACACCTCATCTGCGACATCATTCTGTCCGATCATCGGTGTTGCTCCGATTTTTGTCCAAAGCGTTTTCGGCAAAAGAGGAATACCTGCCTGTGAGTACAGAATGCCGAGCTGTCTGTGGGTTTCATTAAGTGCTTTTACAGATGCCTCCAGCATCGAATCATTCTGTTCTTTACTTCCTCCGTAATCCATTGTCATGACATTCACACCTGCAAGATCGACTCCGTTTGAAAGAAATGCAGTTACGGCATCAGTCCCCTCCTGTGTTAGTCCCTGTGGGGCGACGGGTAATGTAAGCCAGATTGCCAGACTTTTTCCCGCTTTTCTCCTCTTAGCCTGAATTTCAGCTAGTGCTTCCGCTCTTCTTTTTGCTGATTCCGGATCTCTCAGTTCTTCTCCTTCAAGGTCAAGGTCTATAGTGTCAAGGTTGTAACGGTCAATTACGGATTCATATGCAGCAATCAGTTTTTGCTTATCGGTACATTTCAGTGCCAATTCGTCATTCAACAAACCTCCGAATGATACGGCGACGCTTCCGTCCTGCTGCTGCAATCGCGCGATACGCCGATCAAGATCCAGAGTCTCCCCCGCTTCTTTCAGAGTGAAATAATTGCCCCATGTAGGGACACAAGGATCCTCCGAAGAGGATACGATAAAGGACAAAACCACATGAGGTGTATGCGACGTCCCGATTTGTTCGAATGCATAGGTTGGTTTGGCAGTTACATCAACATATGATGCAAACCACGGTTTATAGTTTGCGACGGTGTTCGTATCTTTCACCCAATTCCAGCCGTACAATGTGCTGTACCCCACACCTATCAGTATCAGTGCAGCAATAATGACCCGAACTGGTGACAATTTTTTTGGTGTTTCACTAAACTCTTCATGCTTTTCAAATTCATTTTTTTTCATAGCTAATGATGTTCGGAATCAATAATAAGATTACTAATTGAATTGTGCGGCATGACTCCGTTTTCTTCACCATGATATAGTACTGACTTCCAGTTGATTCTGTCTGATGTCGCTGTAACCTGAGCTGTTTTTCGGACGGGCACATCTACATATAAATATCGGACGAGCCCGAACCAGATATCCGCCACGAGATCGGGAATACCGATATAAGCGATTGTTGCCCAGATTGCCGCTATTGCATTGAATGCAGCAAATGCCGCATTCCCCCAATTCCCCGCATTATAATCCCGCCAGAGTGTGAACAGTGAGAATGCAATAATAAGAATCGGGAATACGACAAACATCAGTCCTGCAGATGTCCTGTTTTTGACTTTCGGTGTTCGGGCAAATGCAGATTTTTTGGTTGTAAGCGCCTGTTGAATTGATTTGAAAATGCCAGCAAGATTAACCGGAAGAAGAATCAAATTGAATCCGTAAATCAGGAAAATATCGCTATAACTATAACGGCAGTACTTCAAATCGCTTGCCATTGCGATGAAATACGGCAGAGCCGCAAGCAGAA
>CAZDDM010000019.1:3016-14919 GCA_964504235.1 uncultured Gammaproteobacteria bacterium | reverse complement strand
CAGTACTTCAAATCGCTTGCCATTGCGATGAAATACGGCAGAGCCGCAAGCAGAATCAAGGGGCTCAAAAGCCGCCCGTCATACGGATATGCCAAAAGAAAGAGCAGGCCGAAACTGGACCATGCTATGGAGGCCATATAATTTTGACGGATGAAGGATTCAATTTGTGAAATATGCTGGTTCCTGCTCTTCTTCATTCGCAGGTGTGACCAGTATTTCGGAATAATGAGCAATCCTCCGTTCGCCCAACGTCTCCTCTGAATTACCAGTGAACCGAAATCCGGCGGAGTCGCGCTATAACTCAGTCTCTCCGGATAATTTACCAATTTCCAGCCATGAAGAGCAAGATCGATACTCGATTCAGTATCTTCGATGACCGTGTTGTCGTGTATGTATCTCTTTACCTCAAACCCTCCCACCCACTCCCTCTCTGCGATATCCTCAAGCGCTTTTTTGCGGATGACTGCATTTGCTCCAACCCAAAATGTTGCGTCATAATAGCTCATACCCTGATGCAGAATATGCTGAATATCGGTAGTTGCTCCCGCAATACGTTCAATTCGGGTAGATGCCCCTCTGAATGATGAGTACGGGGTTTGTGTCACTGCTACATCGGCATGATCGGGCTGCTGCAGGAAATACACCAGTCTGAGACAGTAATCTTTTAAAAGGATGGAATCAGCATCAAGAGTCAGCAAAAATTCACTGTCGGGAAAGTACACATCACCTTTTCTCGGTCGTGTCACCGGTACGAGTACCTGTCCGTCGGGAGTATCTTCAATGTGATATTTATTTCCCATCAGTCCGATGTATGAATTTAGGTTCATGGCTTTATTCGGGTCCTGTGCTAGTGATACAAATCTTTTGCGTTCAAATATTTCAATCTTTGCTTCGAATATCCAGGCCAGTCTCTGATAAAGTTGCTGCACTCGGTCTTTAGACAGTAGGGATTTCTTTTCATGGGAATGGAGCAATGCTTCATGTACGAGATAAAGATCTTTGGAGAGATCCATCAAGACATGATTTTTGAAAAAGGTATCGACATGGTCAGTAATAACTTCTCTCTCCGCCCATTTGCTGATCCATTCTGCCGCTCTTTTGTATTCACCAGCAAGTGTCTTTATATCCTGAAAAGCTACGTTTTGTTTGTTCTCACTCTGCTTTTGAAAATGGCGGGATGCTTCCGAAAATCGTTTATGTGGTTTTGAAAGAAGTTGTTCAATTTCATTTTTAAGCTTATAAGTTTCATTCAAGCGTGTTTTTTTCTTCGGATCCTTTGTAAACGGATCATCATCCAATAAAAGCACGATACGTATCCCGGGGTATTCCTGAATTGCAGCTGACAGTAATGTCTTTCTGATAACTGACGGTTCTTCATTGTATGAAGGGACAAGTACTGTAAGCGAGGGTTCATTTCTTGAAAAATATTTATCAAGTACCGCACGCGGGACACGAACATGCTTCTGAAAGCGCTGGAGTGCACCCTGCCGTGTTATGAGGTAAATGAGTGCTGAGAATGTCAAAAACGATACTACGATAACGTAAAAAAAGACTTCCATTGTAAACTGATAGGTGCCGGGACCTTCAAAAAACTGCCTGATAATAACGGAAATGATGTACAGGACCCAAAAAAAGACAGTCAATGCGATAGCCAATCGGCTGAATGCAATTTTGTTGCTGGAAGGACGATCGTGTAAGTAATGGAGAGGCGTGGTATCACGTTCTGTTCCCCACTATCGTTTGGCAGCGGCCATAGTGATGTGATTTTGTTTACAGTATCAGGCAGTCGGCCTGTTTAAATAATCTATAATGTTTTGTGAATTATTATGATAACAAAGATAATAAAATAAGTAAACAAACTTATTCAATTCTTACATTTAAAAGCAAATCGGATCGGCAAAACAGGCCTTTTATTGACATTCTCCATTGCCGGTCCTATAATACTGGGCATTATGCCAAGACCAGAATTTGAAGGCGGTATTCCCCGCTCCTTACTTACCCGCGAAGATTCACGGGAAGTTTTACAGACAATGTACGGACAGTTCTCAGGTTCAGTTCTTCATTCAATTCAACTCAAAGATTCGGATGCTCCCCTTGATATTGTGACCTTTGGTGAAAACTGGTTCCAGCTATTTCAAAGCCGCTCTGAACCCAAAAACGCACAGGAAAGAGCTATACAGGAAGCAACGAAAAACCTGGATTCAAGAATGTTCGGTCCTACCTTTTTCGGAGATATGTGGCAGATTATGGAGCGTCAGCAAGGATATACGATAAGACATTTATTAGCTGATCTTCAGGCAGGTGTACAGGCCGGCTCACTTGATCCGCGAATACTCGAAAAACTGGCAGTTCTGGATCTCTCAGAAACAGATCCGATGCTGCGGGAGTCTGATTTTTCCGGTGCGGAAGATACACCGTGGGGTGAAAACGGTATCCTTCCAGGTACCGCGACATTGATTTATCATATTACAAGTGGCTATCCGAGAATGATGGTCGAACAGATGTCAGGCAGTAGTGATGATGACATTTCAGCTACTTTCTTCGGATTCGGACCCATGAAATGGGAATAATCCTATGGTAGAAAAAAGACCGGCATGCTGGATACGCGGGAATATGAGTCCTTCTGATTATGAAGATGATGAGATACGTCGGATAACCCATGAATGCCCTCACAGAAAACCGACAGGATGGTCACTCTTCGGAGCAACAAATGAATGCTATCATCCGGGTGCCGTGAGTGAACACACAGATGAACAGGGTAACACTGAGTATGTGATGTTGGGAGGGGTTGACGGATATGCTACTTTTTGCCAAGCAGTGGATAGTCACCTCACTTCGCTCGGAGAACCCTCGCGTTTGTATATTGATGCGGAATACACAGTTTTGGATGCAACTCCGATAGTTGATGAGCAGAAGCTATTGACGATGAGTAATGATGAAGAAACGAAGTAAGTTGGTTACTCATTCTTGTGTACCAGAAGTTTGTCGACACGATTGCCGTCCATATCCGCAACTTCAAGACTGTAACCGTCCACTTCTACCTTATCTCCCGTCACGGGTACTCTTCCCAGTTCATTCATTACGAATCCCCCTATCGTGTTATAAAGTTCCTCTTCTTCTTCGGGCAATTCCTGAAGCTGAAAGTATTCCTTAAAATCGACGGTGGATACCAATCCGTCCACGAACCAGGTGTTTTTGTTTCTTCGGAGGATCTTTGAGTCTTCCTGCTCATTGATATCGGGTATATCTCCGACTATTGATTCAAGAATATCTGTCAGGGTTAGAATTCCCTGCACGTTGCCGTACTCATCGATGATAATTCCCAGATGAATTCTCATCCTTTTGAAAAGTTCCAAAGCGTCAAGTACTTTCTTGTTCTCAGGGATCAGAAGCGGCTTGTGTAGGAGACTTTTCAGATCCAGTTTTCTTCCCCGCTTTTCAATAGTTTCCGCTAAAAATGAATCCGTCCGCAGTACTCCTATGATGTTGTCCAGTTCCCCGTCGGAGACCGGAAAGTATGAATACTGATTTTCGAGAATAGTATCAGTTAGTACTTTATCGGAATCCTTGATATCCAGCCAGACAACTTTATTTCGGGCTTTCATAAGAGAAGTCACCTTGGCGTCGCCGATATTCAGGACTTTCTCAACAATATTCTTTTCCACCGCTTCAAAAACTCCCATCTGTGCACCTTCCTGAATCAGAAGTCGTATTTCCTCTTCACTGACCGGAAGTTTCTTTTTTGCTTTCAGGTGAAAGATATCCATCACAAAATCAGTGGATTCGGACAGAATATTGATAAACGGATTGAAAATACGCGCGACATTGTACATCGGACCGGCTACCATAAGCGTGATTTTTTCTGCAAAATTCATACCCAAACGCTTCGGAACCAGTTCACCGATGACCAGCGACAAATAAGTCACAAATACGACAATAATTCCGAAACCGAGTGAATCGGCAAGGCCCTGAGAAAGTCCCATCCTGAAAAAAAGATCAGACAACGGATCCGAAAGTGTGACTCCGCTGATCGCTCCCGTCAGGATCCCAATCAGCGTAATTCCGACCTGTACGGTTGAGAAAAACCGGTTCGGATTTTCGGCCATCTGCAGTGCGATTTCAGCGCTCAGATTTCCTTCAGAAGCCAGATGTTTCAGTTTTGATTTTTTTACAGAAATCAAAGCCACCTCTGCCATAGAAAGGAATCCATTAAGAAGAATTAGCGCAAAAATAAAAAGCAATTCCATAGTAATGCTGTTCATTATATCAAACACAGGTGAATAACTGGTCATGACTATCTTTCTTGTGTGGATATTTGTACCGATCCAATCTATAATATCAGCATATGTTTGTCGATGAAGTAACAATAAAAGTAAAAGCAGGAAACGGCGGCCGCGGAGCCGTCACATTTTTTCCGATGAGGAAAGGTCCGAGCGGTGGTCCCGGAGGAAACGGCGGCAGTGTTTTTGCCGAAGCTGATCCCCAAATGGCAGACCTTCATAAGTATGTAGGGGCAAAAATGCACAAAGCCGAAAACGGACGACCCGGACAGAATTTCCGTAAAAACGGCAGTGATGGTGAGGACAAAGTTCTGAAAGTTCCAGTCGGGACATTGTTTACTGATCTTGAAACAGGGTACGAAATTGAAGTAAATGAAACGGGAAGACAGTATTTACTGGCACGGGGCGGAAACGGCGGACGGGGCAACAGCTCATTTGCAACACCGTCTCATCAGGTCCCGCGCGAGTATGAACCCGGTACTTCCGGTCAGGAAAAAGAATACCGTACGGTACTGCGGCTCATTGCTGATTTCGGACTGGTGGGTTTGCCGAATGCCGGGAAAAGCAGTTTGCTCAATGAACTGACCGCTGCAAAAGTACGGACTGCAATGTATGCATTTACGACACTTGAACCGAATCTCGGTGTCTTTGAAACAAGCGTTATCGCGGATATCCCGGGACTTATCGAGGGTGCATCGCAGGGAAAGGGTTTAGGATTCAAGTTTTTGAAGCATGTCGAGAAGGTACCGGTCATCCTGCATTGTATCGCAGCAAATTCTTCAGACATCGAAAAAGATTATAAAACCGTTATGCATGAACTGGAAAGCTACAATCCGGCAATAGCTGCAAAAAACCAAACGATTATTCTTACCAAAACAGATCTTGTATCTTCTGAAAAACAGAATGAATTATTGAAGATTCTTACAAAGTTTCAGAACGAAGTCATTCCTGTCTCTATCTACGATCCAGAGCAGTTTGAAAAACTGCAGCAGTATCTTCGGAATCATACTTCCCGGACATAAGGAGATATAATTTCTCTGACATCGGTTATATCCTGCATCCGCATAAGTTTGTCCCGGAGTGCTGCAGCATTATCAAACCCTTTCATATACCAGGCCATATGTTTTCTCAGAGAAACGAAATGACCGTCCGGGAGAAGTCTTTCAAAAGCCTCAGCATGTTCCAGGGCAGTTTTAATCCGCAGTTGTGTATCCGCTTCAATTTCTCTGAAAAGCCATGGATTGCCGAATGTCGCTCTGCCGATAAGTACTCCGTCAAGTCCGTATGAGTGAATTTTTTCCCGTGCATCAGCCATTGAGAGGATATCGCCGTTCCCCATCAGTTTTATTCCGGCGCTATGTGCAATTTCCGCAGCTTTTCCGATTTCGTCCCAGTTTGCTTTGCCTGTATACATCTGCTCAAGCGTGCGGCCGTGCACAGAGATTGTCACGGGTTGAGCCTCAGTCAAGGTCTTGATCCATTCCGTTGTTACAATTTTTTCATATCCGATTCGGGTTTTCACGGATACGGGTATCATTGATCTGTCCCCTTTTGTCAGATGCTTCTCCTGAAGATATCTGACATGATTGATGACTTCCTCAGTCACTCCTGCTTCTTTCATCGTTTTTCCCCGGCTCCAGTCAAGCACAGCCTGCTTTACGGTAGTAATAATTTTGACGGCATGTTTCGGTGATTTGATCAGTCCGGCACCTGCGCCGCGTTTGGTGACTGCACGGTCAGGACAGCCCATATTAATATCGATTCCGTCAAAGCCGAGTTCGGCTGCAACAAATGCTGAAGAATAGAAAGCATCAAGTTCCCTTCCGTAAATCTGGGCCAGAGTCGGAGTGTCAGTCGGGTGATGCACAAAACTATGAAGTATTTGCACGGCAGATCGCGCGATACCCTCGACAGGGACAAACTCAGTGAAGAGCAGATCCGGCCGACCGTGGGTGTCCGTGATATATCTGAATGCGGCATCTGTCACCCCGTCCATCGGAGCCTGTCCTATGATAGATTTCTTGTTCCAAAGACTATTCATAAGGTGTTTATTATAAAACATTTACACATTGTTGGCATTTCTTTTATATCTGGCCGCGATAATTGCGATATGAAATCCGCAGGTACCGTATTCAGCACTTCCGACGACGATGCTCCGAAAGAAAAAACGGGGATAACTGGGAAGAGAGATGAAGTGGAAAAACTGGAAGAAACCCTGGAAGGTTCACACAACATTCTGTTTCGCTGCAAGTCCGTATTCCCGTTTGATTTTTTCCCCGATGAAGTCATTATTGACGAAAATAAAATCGATGTACGACACGGACTGTTTTTTGCCAGCACCCAGACGACATCCATTCCGTATAAAAATA
This sequence comes from uncultured Gammaproteobacteria bacterium, assembly GCA_964504235.1. Lineage (GTDB taxonomy): Bacteria > Patescibacteriota > Microgenomatia > UBA1406 > GWC2-37-13 > UBA1450. The sequence goes on along the minus strand of CAZDDM010000019.1, from coordinate 8,270 downwards.
TCGTCAAAGCTTCATCAATAACCGGACTGTTTTTTGCTACTCTTCAAATTGAAATGGAAATATATGTGCAGCAGCCTGATCCGATCCACTATCTTTGGAGACATGACGCGATCAAAGCGAGGCGGATTATCAACGGGCTCGTCGCGGCGTACAAACAGGGTATAGATTTCAGAAAGATTAATATGCGCGGAGCCGCGGGTGAGATAGAAGAAATCGGTAAAGCATCAGTGTCGTCCAAAAGTTAGACTATCTCCTCTTTTTTCTGTCTAACAAATGTGATCCACTCCTCTATTACTTCAATAATGAGTTTAAAAGGAGCCTCGATAATAAAATCGAAAAGCACAATAAAAAAATTAATCTTTGATACGCCTTCGCTAAACAGTTTTCCGAGTGAAAGGATCGGCATAAAAAAGAAATCAACAACCGGCGAAAAGAAACTCCCCTTTTCAGTCAGCCGGTACATATTGGCGATTTGCTTGATACGATAGGCAAAGAATGCCACAACACTGATAAAAAAGATAAACAACGCCTCACTCAGCAAATTGAAATTGACGAGTTTCAGCAAGAGGTGAATAAGATACAGCGTCACGACAAATGTGGAAATGTACAACAAACTGAATCCGAAAAGAAGAATCGGACGTTTGTTCTTTACCTTTTTCGTGATAAATGCCGTTGTTTTCTCGAATGATGAATCCCTGTCTATGATGTCGACAATCCGGAAAAATAACCGCTTTGTATTGCCATCTCCGGGGACTGAGACACTCAAAATGATAAGGAGCATAAATATCGGTGGCGCCAAACTATTGATCCCTATGGCCAGATAATTGACGTGATTGTAAAGAATCTGAGATACCGGGACTTCCAGAATGAGCGCAAAAACCATTTTCGTAATAAAAATATAGATCAGACTCCGGAATGCAAGAACATTGAGACGGGATCTGACTTGTGCATATTTGTCTCGTGCAACCTGTTCCACTTTTGCCCAGAGCTTATTTTTGTCCGTAAACAGTTCTTTCAAATCACCTTTGGTTTCCCGAATGATTGAAAAGATAATAAGAAACGGAGGCAGCTGTTTCCTGACAAACCGAACAAGTTTGTCAACGGTCGGATTGGCAATCAGCTGATCAATTTTTTTAAAAATATCAGGAAGCTTCGTAAGAAGACTTTCAAGTTCTTTTTCTGAATAAGCAGAGAGCGGTTTATAAAAGAGTTGAAATAAGTGATATCTCTGATATGCCTGATCGCTTTTTCTGTAGGCTTTTTCTATGGCAATAAAGAGAAAGGTATCTTTCTGTGAATCCTTCACATCTTCAATTTTTACTTTCTCCTTGAGTGTTTGGAAAATATAGTATCCGAAGTCAGCTTCCTTTTGTGATTCTGCTGGAGTCAAAAACTCTTCAATCTCGGCGGTAATGAGTTCTACCAAAAAATCTGCAATAAAGTTTTTGGAACTATTTTTCCGTCCGTGAAGCAGGCGGCTGCGGATATAAATATATTTATTGATAATCGCTTGAATATCACGGATATCCTGTTCACCAAGTGAACCGTTGGGGAAATAACGTGCCCACATCAGTTCTCTAAGGACATTTTCCGCTTCATTTTTCCCCTGGGGATTCAGTGAAAGACGGCGCTTCAATATGCGCTCAATAGCTGCTCTTCTGATAAGGTGATCTTCACGGTACTCAATGGCATTTCTGACTTTTTCATATGCAAGCGCTAAAAATGATACCGTTTGTGAAACAGTCAGTTTTGAGAATTCGTCTGTCGGCGGACGTCCTTTTATTTTGCTAAGCGCATCAAGCAGTTTTGCCGTGACCTGTGAAAGCTCAATTTGCGGATTCTGTGTGGTTCCCTGATTTTCTTCTTGTTCTGGCATAATTCCTTCTGAAATGTCCCATTATACTCCATTCGGGCTGTTTATTGGACTCACTCCACGATCTTTGCACCCATATCGAGGACCATCTTTTTAATCTGTGACTCTTTTTCTCGGACTACATCAGAGGTCTTACCTTCGACGTTCAGTCTGATGACGGGTTCAGTATTCGAACTTCGGACACTGAAACGCCATTCAGGATATGTGATTGCAATACCGTCAAGCGTATTTAGCTCTCCGTCGGCAAATGACTCCTTCAGTTTTTCAGTCACTTCGGAAGAAGTAGTATCCCCTTCGAGTTCAAAATTCGTTTCTCCCGATTCGACAGATGTCTCAAGGTCATGCAGGATTTCCGAAATCGGTTTCTTTTCCCTTGCAAGAACACGAAGAACGTACAGGATCACCCGAATGGTACTCTCACAGCCGCCCATCGTACGGAAGTAATAGTGACCTGATGATTCACCGGCAAATACCGCATCTTCGGCATTTACCTGTTTAGTGATCAAAGCATGACCGACAGGCGTATATCCGACTTCTCCTCCCATCTGCTTGACAATATCTTCAACATTTCTGATGTATCGGATATCAACGAGAACCCGGGAACCCGGCTCATCCCGTAGGATTTCTCCGGCAATAAGGGTTGTTATCAGAGTGGCGGGAATAATATCACCCTTTTCATTGATAAACATCGCACGGTCTGCATCCCCGTCTGTGCATATCCCCAGATCGGCTCCTGTTTCTTTGACTTTGTCCTGTAGCTGTCTCAAGGTTTTGTGCTGCAAAGGATCAGCCTGATGTGCGGGAAAAGTCCCGTCAAGTTCGAAATTGATGGTAATAAACTCAGTATCAAGCCTGTCAAACATCTCTTTTAAAGGAATAATCCCCATCGCGTTGGCGGGATCGGCTACGATCTTAAGTTCTGAGATATCACCGACATCGATCGCGTCCATCGCTTTGTTTACTTCTTCCTGAATGATGTTCGGTTTCTCTTCAACGGAACCGCCGTACGTGTATTCACTGAATTGTTTGCTCGTCGCAAGCTCGGTGATTTTCGGCATGCCTGTTTCCTTGCCGATTTTGACGATACTGTCACCGTCCCGTCTCACAATTTTGATGCCGTTGTAGTCTTTGGGATTGTGTGATGCACTGATCTGGATACCGGCATCATAATCATATTGTTTAACGGTGAAATATACTGTCGGGGTCGATACCAGACCGACATCAATGACACGCGCTCCTGATTTTTTCAGTGTTTCTTTCGCTATCTCATGAAGTGCGGGTGATGAAAGTCTCATATCCCGGCCGAGAACTATTGAAAAATCCTTTTTGCCGATTTCTTCTGCCAGAAATGTATAAATAGCGCGCATAATATCCTCCATTACTTCTTCATTGATTTGAGCCGGATAAATGCCCCTGATGTCATATGCTTTAAAAATTTTGGTATCGATCATAATAAAAATTAATTAGTAATGAATTCTTTGTAAGTTGATATATTGTACTACTTTTTAGTTACTTCAGATAATAGCAGACCAGAAGTTCCACGGATTTTTTCAGATCATAGGGAGTAGTACTTGTTTTCATCGAAGTATCAATCCTTGCCAGTCCTTCATAAAATTTCATCAGTTTTTGAGTATCCCATTTTTTTGCCTGAAACGAAATTCTGCCGCGCTGCCAGGGAGAAGTTTTTGTATCGATAATCCCTTCCGATGCAAGATACAGCTTACGGACATGACGACAGAGAAGTGCGTAAATAAAGCCCATATCCTGAGAAGCATTCACTATCTCAAGTGATCTGAGAAAATCTTCAAGATTTCCCGGATAACAGGCTTCAAGCAGTTCAAAAATGGTCTTTTCGGGCTTTGCTTCGTAAAAAGTCGTAGCAATTTTTTTTATGGTCGCAAGATCATATGCGGATTTTCCTTCTTCCCAGTCTATGAGATGGACAACAGAACTTTTGGCGATTTGCTGTACGGCATCTTTGTACGGAGTTTTGGCGCGGCCTTTGTATTTGGATGAAGCATTTTCCGTGATATACACTGATTCCTGACCGAATAAATTGGTGACACCGTCTGCGTTTTTCAAAAGATCAGGGATATCCGCTATCGCCACAAGATCTATACTGTATCCCTTTTGTTTATATTTTTCTTTGAGCTCCTGCAATTTTTCTCTTGACCTGATACTATCTTCTCCTGCAATAATCGTAAGCATGAGGACATTATATCGTATATCCCGAAACCTGTAACCTACAGGTCAAACTAAGATCTTTCGTAATGTATCCCGATTCACTCCTTTGCACGGTACGCGATATACGATATACTGAAAAGTATGCTTGATTTACTGTCAATCGGAACCGTGACTATAGACTTGTATTACAAGGGTGAATCCATTACGGAAAGCGACGGCCGTCTTGAGCTTGCTGTCGGCGGGAAGTATTTTGCTGATCATTTTTATGAGGGACTGGGCGGAGGAGGAGCAAACGTCGCAATCGGTGTCGTAAAGGCAGGTCTGAAAGCAGGAGTGATTGCAAAAATCGGGGAAAATGCTTTCAAGAAAATCATCCTCCAAGAACTTGAAGATGCGAACGTTGAATACAAAGATTTGTGTGATCTTGAAAAAGAATATATCAATATTTCCTCTATTCTTCTCAATAAAAAAGGAGAGAAAACGGTGATTAATTACCGTACTCCGCATCAGCATATAATTGAGAAAGAATCTGATTACCAGAAGCTGCTGAAAGCTAAAAATATGTATATGGCAAACCTATCAAAAGTTGCCCTTACCGAACGCATTGATATGCTCCGTTTTGCCAAAAAGAACGATATCCTGGTCTTTGCAAATCTGAATGTGACCGATTGTCGACGGCCGATTGAGCAGATCATGCATTTTGTGAGGTATGTTGATGTCATGATCATAAACGGCTATGAATATGCCGATCTCATAAAAAAGCCCTATGCAAGCATTGATTTTGATGAAAATATAGTGAAAAAGTATGCTCCTTTCAATGAGGATGATCTTCTGGTCATAACTGACGGGAAAAAGGGAAGTTATGCTTACTATGAAGGCAAAGTGTACAAACAGCCTGCCGTCCGGACAAAAGATGTTGTCGATACGACAGGCGCTGGGGATGCATATACGGCCGGATTCATCGCTTCGTACATAAAAACTAAGGATATAAAACTCTCCATGAAAGCCGGTGCTGAATATGCAGTGACTATCCTCACCAAAATCGGAGCTAACTGATTCTTCTCCGACATATCTATTGATAATTGGAATACTGAGGTATTTTGATATAATATTGAAAATACATATTAAATACACATTTTATATGGAAAAACGTTATTCCGTTCCTGTCGAGGAACTACTGAAAGAAAGAGGGCTGAA
>CAZDDM010000019.1:0-2916 GCA_964504235.1 uncultured Gammaproteobacteria bacterium | reverse complement strand
TCTATCATTTTTTGCACGGACTTTTTATCAGCATTTCCGTAACCGGTGACCATTTGCTTAATTTGTAGAGGTGTCAAACGTTCAATTTGCAAATTGTGTACGGAAGCTACGAGTTCTATAACTCCGATTGCCTGAGCTACCTTTATAACCGTTTTCTGATTTTTAAACATAAAAAGCTGTTCGATAACCATAACTTTCGGTTGGTACTTCTCAATGACTTCTTCAAGCTCTTCATATACTTTTTTTAGTCTTTCTTCGTGTTTTGACTTTGGAGAAGTTTTTATCAGGTCAGACGTTATATAGATAAAATCAGAGTTTCCGTTTCCGGTTTTGTCGAAAATGGCATATCCGACTTTGTCAAAGCCGGGATCGATTGAAATAAGTTTCATGTCCTAATGATACAATATCTCCATGGATTATCAAAAAAGAAGACAGCGGGTACAATCGCTTCTCTCTATACATAACATAGAAGCCTTTTTTATTACCGACTTCTACAATATTCTGTATTTGACAGGATTTAAGACTCTGTCCCCTCATGAAAAAGAAGCGAAATTACTTATAACTCAAGACACAGTGTATTTTATTACCGATACACGCTACCAAACAGAGGCAAAGCAGCATTTCCGGGATAATAACGATATAAAGGTCATGATACAAGGACCTCACCGGACATTTCTCCAGATCATAACAGATATTTTTGCTGAGTGCACCATACATAAACTCGGTTTTGAGAAGCATGATCTGACATTTGCATGGTTTGAATACCTGCAGAAAGCATTGCCGAAAATCAACGTTATTCCGATCTCCAATATTTTCATGCAGCTTCGGAATCAGAAAGATGAGCAGGAATTGGAGCGTATGAGACGAGCTGCCGAGTATACAGATGAATGTTTAAGGACAGTTGTTCCCTATCTGAAACAGGGAGTACATGAAACTGAAATTATTTATAAAATGGAAGATTGGCTGAGAGAAAAATCGCTTGAGTTTTCATTCGAGCCTATTGTAGCATTTGACGATCATACAGCTCTACCTCACTATAACAATAAAACGAGTGACGGTGTCTTAAGCGAAAATTCAATCGTTCTTATTGATGTGGGGATATCATACATGAACTATTGTTCGGATATTACGCGTATGTTTTTTGTGGGAGAGCCATCGAATGAGCAGAAACATGCGTATAACGACCTTTTGAGTATTCAGAAGAAAACTATTGATTCACTGCATCTGAATATAAAAATGGAAGACATAGACGCCGTTGCCAGACAGGGATTATTGGATAAAGGATATCCAACTATCCCTCACTCCACAGGTCACGGAGTCGGTTTGGAGGTTCATGAAGGTATTCGGGCTGCGCGGACTTCAACGGAGACTTTACAAAACAATATGGTGTTAACTATAGAACCCGGCATTTATTATGAAGAGAAATGGGGCATGAGAATTGAAGATACTGTTGTGTTTACTGACGGAAAAGCTGAGGTGTTAACTCAATTTCCGAAAGAGCTTACCTTGCTCTAAATACTGCTTTGAGTTGAAAAATAATCTCTTCCCATAGATTTGTCGGTTTATCTTGAAAAGTCTTTTCTTTTGCGGGAGATATCGAGGGAAGTGGCTGCTGTCCGGCAAGCTGTTTGCCGCGTGATGCCTCCTGCAAGGATTTTATATATTCCTCATCTGACGTCAGTCTGTCTGCTCTTGAATTGGAAAAAATATATGAAAAGAGGATTAGGAACGTGACTATGAGAACGATTATAAATATAAGAGTTCTTCTTCCCAGATGAGCCATACGTTTATTATACAAAAACAAAATATTATTGAACCTGAATACACTATAGGTTATAATATAGTATGTCAGAACGATTATCTCCACAAGAAGTTCAGGAAACCGAACACCAGGAATGGCAACTTTTATCAGATATGCCTCATAGGGACTATTGGGTAGGTGCTGATTACAATGATATGTACCGCAATAGGCTTCAGCTGAATGTCCCCCGTTTTGAAAGTATTTGCCGGCAACTGAATCTTCCTCCCGTGGAAATTACTTCTATTCCTTATACTCCTCCTGCGGAAGAGTATCCTGAAATGGTGAGCCGCGGACTTGCAGCTTGGAAAAAAGCCGCTTTCGGAAGGCCGCGATCAAGCAATGATCCTAATGCTCTGTTTGACGTGATGTCTATGCCTGAAATTGCCGTAGTGGGTGTACAGGCAGGAACTCAGCTCGGTATGATTCCGGTACCTCTGGGATGGAGGCTCGGTGTACGTGCACGAAAAATCGAACGCGATATTGCACGATCAGGATATACCCTTACCCCGGAAGAAGAAGATGCATTATTTATCGAAGGATTTAACAATGCTCTTTGGCAGGGAATACAACGCATACAAAGCCATGAATGGTCAGACACCCGAACTTTCGGGATGCAATCAAATTCCGCTAAAAACAGTGCGAGTTTTATGGTATCAGCAGTTACCGGAGCATTATCGCCGACTGCGGTCGAAATGCTCAGCGGTGCGGATTTATCTTTGACTCAATCGATAGGAACAATGCTCGGCAGTATGTCAGGAGTACAGTTAGTATCAAATGAAATCATTCAGATGCTGATCGAAAGAAACACGGATAAATCTCTGGATCCGCGCTTGAGAGAAAGGTTAAGTATGATCATTTCCAACGCATGGAGAGCGGAAACATTTCCTGAGCGTTTTGAACAGGAAACGCACGGAATGAACAAATGGGCGGAAAAGTCCATACGCGGAATACCATATATGGGTCTGCTGATGGAAAAGGATATAAAATACGGTATAGTCAGGAAGCAGCATAACCAACCTCTGGTGCAGCTAGCTGAATAATTTTTTAACCATTTTTCCCAAAAAAAAGCACAGCCGAAGCTGTGCTTTTTTATTGTCATTCAAACCTATGTCTTT